>CAYONM010000053.1:0-18309 GCA_964405325.1 uncultured candidatus Brocadiaceae bacterium
ACCTGCATCATGACGCCAGCCAGATTCGAACGCAGGATTTCCGGATCGGTGAAGGCAGAGCGGGTGTCGAAATCCCGTTCACTGTACAGCCGGATACAGCGACCAGGGGCGATCCGACCGGCGCGACCGCTGCGCTGCAGACAGCTGGCCTGGGAGATCGGTTCCACCGGCAAACGTTCAGTCCGGCTGTGAGCCTGGTAGCGCTTCATCCGCGCCAAACCAGCGTCGACCACCACCCGGATACCCGGCACGGTCACCGAGGTCTCGGCAATGTTGGTCGCCAACACCACCTTACGGCCGCGTTGGGCCTGGAAGATGGTGCGCTGTTCGTGTGGTGAGAGCCGACCGAACAGCGGCAACACCGTGCTGCCCGGCAGATCGCGCAGGCGTCGGCGCGCCTCCAGGATATCGCGCTCAGTGGGCAAAAAGCACAGCACGTCGCCCTGCTCACCCTCGGCCGGCAGCTCCCGGATCAGCCGGATGCTGGCATCCAAGTACCCCAGCTCATCATCGCCAGGATCACGGTATTCGATGGTCACCGGATATTGCCGGCCAGATACATGCCGAATCGGCACCGGTCGCCCCAGGCCCTCGGAGAAATAATCGGCAAAGCGCTGGGCGTCGATGGAAGCGGAGGTGATCACCACCTGCAGATCGTCGCGTTGCCGCAGCACTTGGCGGACCAGAGCCAGCAACAGATCGATGGTCACCGAACGCTCATGCGCCTCGTCGATGATCAGACAGTCGTAACGCTGGAAACGACGATCGCGCGAGGCCTCGGCCAACAGCAGGCCGTCGGTCAGCACGCCGATGGCCGTGCTGGGCTGGCGCTTATCAGCAAAGCGCACGGCGTGCGCCACCACCTCCTCGCCGACGGCCAGCTCTTCGCGCAGGCGATCGGCAATGATCATCGCCGCCAAGCGCCGTGGCTGGGTCAGGCCGATCATCCCATCCCGACCGCGACCCGCTTGCCAACAGAGCTTGGGGAGTTGGGTAGTCTTGCCGCTACCGGTCTCACCGGTGACCACCAGCACCCGATGCTGCTGCAGATCAGCCAGCAGGGCATCGCGCTGCTGGCTGATGGGCAGTTCCTCTGGCAACTCGAGTCGCGGCTGGTGCTCCTGACGAGCGATCAGGGCGGCACTGCTGGCGGCAATCCGTTGCTGCAGTTGCTGGACCTGGCCGGGATCAGCGGGGTATCGGCTGCGCATCAACTGCTGCCATCGTCGGCGCAGGGGGAAGCGGTCTTCGGGCAGGACTAGTTTCAGCTGCTGCCGCAGGCCATCCAGACCGGTTCGCACGGCCTGGTCGTTGGTCATACCTGAGAACCGGCAGCCAGCAGGCGATCGGCCTGCCACAGCATTTCCGCCGCTCCGGTCAGCACCACCAGTCCCAAGAGTTGCCAGGTGGTGAATCGGATGGCCACTCCGGATGAGACGCCACCGAGACGGCGCAAGGACAAACCAATGCGCAACAAGACCACCACCACTGCCAGGCCAACAAAGGCCGCGACGGCATACTGCATGCCGGTATCACCGGCCTGTAATGCCAGACCGGGCTGCCCCAAGGCTCGGCCCCAGGCCAACACCGGCAATAGCAGCCAGGATACCACGTTCAGACAAAGCATGGCATTCCAGCAGCCAAGCAGGACCAGTTCCATTTCGCGCACCGTTTCCCCCG
Organism: uncultured candidatus Brocadiaceae bacterium; assembly: GCA_964405325.1. GTDB lineage: Bacteria > Planctomycetota > UBA11346 > UBA11346 > UBA11346 > CAYONM01. The sequence goes on from CAYONM010000053.1 coordinate 1,681, forward strand.
TGGATCGATGAGGCTCGGCATTCGATGGCCACGGACCACCTTTTCAACCGTGCAGAATTACCGCCAGCGCTCCAGGACTGTCAGTAAATCCCGTTCGCGCAGCGGCTTGAGTAAAACGTCATCCATGCCGGCGGCCCGGCATCGGGAACGCTGTTCCGGCAGGTCGCTGGAAGTGACACCGATCACCGGCGTGTGGCCACCGCTGCGCCGTTCGCGCTCACGTAGCTGCTGGGCAACAGCGTAGCCGTTCATGCCTTCGAGCAGGCAGTCCAGCAGGATCAGATCCGGCCGCTGTTCCTGCCACAGGACCAGGCCGTCTTCACCACTGCTGCAATCCAGTACCTGCACCCCCTGCTGCTCCAGCAGCAGACGTGCCACTCGCCGATCGATGGCACCGTCATCCACCACCAGGACGCGCAGTTCGTCAATGGGGTGCCGCAGGCGCAAAGGCGGACGATGGCGCTCGTCTACCCGCACCACGAAACTGCTCAAACCCCGTCGGCCAGTCCGCAGGAGGCGCAGCAAGGTGGCAACCAGCAGACGGTCGGGCAAGGGAGTCACCAGATACGCCTGCGCCCCCTGGGCCCGATAGCTGAGCACTTCAATGGGAGTGCGCTCGGGCCCCAACAGCACCAGCGGCGGCGTTTCACCACCAATCGCACGCAGGCGTTCCAGGCTGGCCATCACATCCACACCCTGATCGAGACATTGGATCAGGACCAGATCCACCTCCTGCAACGCGCTTTGCTGGCGGCGCAGATAGGCTTCGGCTTCCTGGCCATCGGCAGCGATACCGACCCGGGCACCTCGATGATGCATGGCCTCTGCCAGCGCATCCCGAGCCCGAGGCCATGGGTCGACAATCAGGATACGACGACCAGTCAAAGGGGGTGTCAGCTGCGAGACCGGTCCAGCGGCTGGAGTCACCGCCACGGGCCAACAGGCCTGGATCAGACGACCATGGTCGCCGTCCACCTGCTCGAGCCGGCCGCCGAGCAGCTGCAGGACCCCTCGCGTGACCTGGACCGTCAGATCCGCGTGCTCCGAAGCAGCGCCAGCACCCCCGGGCCCCTCCAGACGGACCTGCAATTCGATACGCTGGGCCTCCAGGGCTTGACCGGTCACGTGCACCAGCAAACCACCCTCGCCAGTGCCGCCGGCACGTGCGATCAAGGCCGTCAGCAAGCGATGACAGCGATCCGGATCCGAAATGATCGCATCTTCCAAGCGTGGATCGATGTGAACCAGCAGACGGCCAACCAGATCGGCAGCACCAGTCTGACGCACGGCTGCATGCACGAGATCGCTCAGGCGAAAGGGTACCGCCAGCAGGCTCAACTCTCCCGCCTGCAGCCTTGCCAGATCGATCAGGCTGCTGAGCACGTCCAACAGCTGTTCGGCAGAACGCTGCATGGTCTGCACCAGTTCCAAGGCCTCACCCTCGGCGATGTGGTCCAACAGCAGGTCTCCCATGCCCAGGATGCCGTTCATCGGCGCCCGAATCAGATGCCCCAACTGACTCAGCTTACCGAGGCCCGGTAGCGCCGGTGTGGCGCGCGGCGGCTCGGAGGCGACCACGGGCAAGGCGACCACCGCGACTCCCAGCAACTGACCGGCCGCACAACGGACCCGTCCTAGCTCGACGCGGAAAACGGCATCGCCCAGGGGTAGCTGCAACTGCCGGGGCTGATCAGTGGCACTCGCTTCCCGCGCCTGAGCAATCAGTCGACGAGCGGTCTCAGCCGACCAGACATCATTCAAGCTCGAGCCGATGATATCGGCCTGGTTGCAACCACTCCAACGGGCCATACCGGCGTTGGCATGGCTGATACGACCATCGACATCCTGAATCCAGGCTGGACCCGGTAATAGATCCAGCAGGGCCAACAAACGACCGCGCAAGGCCCGATTGTCCTGCCGGCTCGCTTCGACCTGATTGGCCTGCTGCGCGACCTCCTCGCGCAAGGCGTTGTGGACCTGCCGCATGGTCGTCTCGGCGCGCTTGCGTCGACCAATGTCACGCAGCACCGCCAATACCTGCTGCCGACCGGCCAAGCGCAGCAGCACGGCGTGCATCTCCACCGTTCGCCGCAGGCCCTTGGCATCCAACAGGACCAGTTCCGCCAAGACCCGACCCCGCCGTCGTAAGGTGGCCAACAGGTTGGGGAAGGCACGCGAGGCCGTGTGATTGTCCATCAGACTCATGGGGTTGAGCGAACGTAGGCGGTCCTGATCCCGTCCCAGCAAACGGCAGGCCGCGCGATTGACCGCACCGATGGTCTGGGCCTGACCGTCGTCGCCGATGGGGAACACCAACACCGCATCCTGAACCTGCTCGAACAACAGTCGGTAACTCTGTTCCACCTCATCCAGCTGCTGACGGATGTCCTTGCGCCGCTGGATACTGGTACTCAGCCCCACCAGCCCCTGGGCCTGACCACTGGCCGCCAGTTCGGGCACCAATTCGGTCTCAGTCCAGACCAGGCTGCCATCCGCCGCCCGAAAACGCAGCTCCACGGTGCGCTGTTTCTGAGTCTGCCACGTCGTCGGCACCAACACCGACCGTAGCCGTTCGCTGGATTCGGCATCAAACAACTCCGACAGGTCCAGCAGCAGTGCGAAATCCGGTCTAAAACCGGTCAGACGCTCGATGGCCGGTGAAAACGAGGTGAAAACGCCGGCCCAGGAGACGCTCCACACCACCTCACGACCGTGGGTGGCCTGCAGCCGACTGCAGCGCTGTTGTTGATGTTCATGCTCTTGATCAGCCCGCTGGTCAGGGGTCTCCTGGACCGTTTCGACAAAGGCAAGCAACTGCCCACGCCGATGCAGAGGGCGTAACTGATAGGACAGCAGGAACTCACGGCCGCCGCGACCGCGGCAGCGGCGTTCGCAGACATACGAAGCTCCCTGCCGACGCGCCAGACGGATCCGATCGACCGTGCTGATGTCGTCTTCCAAAGCCTCCAGCAGTTCCAAACTGTCGCACTCGCGACAACGCTCCTCGTCCAGGCCCACCAGGGCGGCGAAAGCAGGATTCAACCAACCGATCCGCCCCTGCTGATCGGTGATGACCGTCGGCGTCGGGGCCAGACGGAGGGTCTGATCCAACAGATCCAGATTGGTTTCACGCCAACGCAAACGTTGCTGCGTCCGGCGCAGAGTAATGCCCGAACGCAAAATCCGCAGCAGCACTTCCGGCGCATCGTGGTCGTGATGCCAGCTGTCATGGGCGCCAGCAGCCAAGCAGTCCTGCATCGACGCCTGGGCGGCGAGGCCTCCGCACACCACCAGCGCGACCGAGGTCCCGGTCGCCAACAGCGCTCGGACGCCCACCGCCGCCAGAGGACCGATGGCATCCACATCGATCAACACCGCATCGAAACCGGTCTGAACCAACTGCTCGGCAGTCACGATATCGGCACAACGCTGCCAATGCCAGTGCTGCGCGGAATCTGCTGCACCGATCAGCTGGTGCTCCAGATCGGGCACGGGAGACACGATCAGCAATTGAAACGATTCCTGTGACAAGAACTCCCCCAGACACGGCAATCCTTGCTTGTATCGCTGCCGACACCGAAGCAGTCGCCGCATGGCCAATCCGATCACCTGCGAGACAATCCGTGTGATACGATGGGCCAAACGGCCCACTTCGCCTGGATCGCCTTCAGCCAACAATCGACGACCTACAGCATCGCTCCGGTCATCTGCCGGAATCGCAGCACTTTTTCAGGCACCTGGATTGTCGACTGACGGATCATCGGATGTCAAAGGAGCCCGACCCCCTCGCGACGTCCGTCGCGCCCACCAGCCGGACTCGGGTCGCACGTTCCGCCGTGGCGACTTGCTCGCAATGCGCATGATCACCGAAAAACCGCCGCTCGATCGGACGAGCTCGCACTCACCAAACAAACCGGGCACCGCCGGAAGCCCAAGGGCTCGATCGTATCGGTCGGCGCCCGGTCTTCGGCTCTTTCTTCTACCGCAGACTCCGCCAGAGGGCGTCTTTGTATTCAGGTATCGCTTTGATGAGTTTGGTCTGGTTGGCGTAATGATCGCGATCAACACCGAATCGTCCGTCCTTGAAGCCATAGATCAGCTGCAGGCCGCCAGTTGTCGGCTCGCGCACGCCGAAGAGCGGCGGCAGGTCACGGCTGTAGGTACGCGCCGTATCGTTCAGCTGCTCGGCTTCCTGCAGCCAGCGGCTTTGGATGCTTTTATCGAAATTCCGAACGCTCTTGAGCACCAGGACATCGGCCGGGCCAGTATTGGCGACCACCGGCGTCACGGCCGCAGGCACCTCGGCGCCAGGTGCCGGTTCGGTCACCGGAGACGGCTCGCGGTGACCGGCCTCACCACTGGCAAAGCCGATGCTTGGCCAACTGCCCCCCTCCTGCTGGTGCTGCCGACCGATATAATAAGCGATCAACAAGGTCAGGATCCACAACAGCATCAAGATCGAGGCCAGTGGCAACGATAGCTGCAGCCGGGTACCGCCTGCCGATACCTGGACCGGTGGCACCTCACCCGGATGCGGTCCCATCACCGGCGCGAAGGGTTCGGAGCTGGTGCGACGTGGCGCAGGTGAGGGTGGGGGCTGTGGCGGTGTCACTGGCGCAGCACCGTCTTCGGTTCCCTGAACCGAACGTCGCCAGAATGGTGCGGTGGATTCGTGACTGGGCACACTCGGAGTCCGCGCCTGCGACTCGTGATTGCTAAGCGAGGAGGCACTATCCCCTTGGCTCATACGACGCTGCACCTGTTGCAGCATCTCGTACACTTGATCGGTTTGGCGTCGGAACATGGATACACTTCTCATGCTGGTAGAATGAGAGGGTCAGCATCCACCCCATCATTAGTAGTATTGCCTTATAGGCAGGCCCTGCTTTCGGCCAAGGCTTGTCCAGCCTGACGACGGTCTCATGGTCAACGCCGTGGACCCTGGCAACCTCTTGGCCTTTCGCAGCGAACCACCGCCGGTGGTCGACCGACACAGCGTGGTACTGATCGGTGCCTGGCTACCGCTGCCACTGCCGGTGGAGGCTGTCCCCCCGGATCTGGCCAGCGAATGGATCGTCGGCAATCCGGTTGCCCCCTCGGCGGTACGCCTGCGCTGGGCCCTGGAGCTGGATGAAGAGCGCGCCTGGCAGCTGCTGGACCAGGAGCATCTCCCCATCGACCAGGATGCGCGCCACGTCTTGGCAACCTGGATCGGCCGGCAACTGGCTGAAGCCAAATTGCCGGCGCCCGATGGTGATTTGCTGATCGCCGACACCTCGCTGAGTCGCAGCTCGTTGGTGCTCGCCTGGAGCAGTGTTCGCAAGCTGTTTATCGCCCTGCCTCACCTGCCCTGGCATGGTCCGCTGCTCGTCGACAGCGGACCGACCAGCTTGCACCCCCGACCGGTCCTGCCTCGCTGCCGGCTACCCGTGGCAGCACGAGATCAGCTGCGTGATCAGGCAGCCCGTCTGTTCGCCCGGCTGCTGCTGCACCGCCTGTTCATCGCTGATCAGGCCTGCCCACCCTGGCTGGAGCAGGGCCTGGCCGGAGTTGCCGAAGCCCGCGCCCAGGGACACGGCCCCAGTCCGCGACGCATGCTGGCCATTCGACGACGCGGCGGTCGCAGTGCCTGGCTGCAGCTGGTGCAGACCGATACGCCCGACCCGGAACTGGCCACCGCCTGGTGCGCCGTCTTCGTCCATACCCGACAACGCGCCGGACTCCCCTCGTTCATCGACCTGATCCGTGTCGGCTCCGATCCCAGCGAGGCGATACGCATCGCCTTCGGTCAGGACCTGGAACACTGGCTGCGTAATCCCTGAACCTTATCGCGACAGCTGGACCCGTGCCACGCCCGGTCCGGCGACAACGGCCCGCAGGGGATGGCCACCATTGCTGGGTCGGACCAGGATCTGATCACCCAAGCGACCATCGCTCAGCGCGGTGCCATCGCAGCGCAAGGCGATCCGCCCCTGTTCATGAACCAGACGCACAGTGCCGCCGCCACGGACCAGAGGCAATTCCCGCAGCAGATGCTGCTGCAGATCAGTCCCAGCGACAACCGCACGGCGAAGTTCGGTGCCGACCACCTGCGCCAAGCGTAGATGCTCCCAGCGCTGTCCGGGTGTGAGTAAGCGCGTCTCGGCGCGGACATCCGACGGCTTCAGGATATGACTACGGGGCAGATCGACGACGGTCACCAGCATCGTCACCTGACGATACAGATGCAGCACCACCAATTCGCGAGCGAGTTCGCGCTGATCGCGCAAAATCCGCACCCGATAGGGCAGCTCACCGGTGTCGGCGTGGGTCAACGGCTCGACAATCAGCCGCGCCGGGGTTTGATCATCGGCCGGTATCGCAATGGCATCACAGGCTCGCGCTAGTTTGATCCGAATCGCCTCTTCATGCTTGGTCTTGGCATGTGCGATGGCCGCCGCGGCCAGTTGCTCGGCGGTAAAAACGCGTTGGGCGCGCTCCATGCGCACATGGCCATGAACGGTCACTCGCAACTCGGGCAATTCCCGTCGAATACGAGCGAATACCTCAGAAGCACTCAGTTCGCGCATCCCAACATCCGGCAACTTTTGGATGGCCAGCTGCGCCAAGCGATCGGCCGTATCGGGACCAGCGTCGATATCCGCAATGTCCGTCAGCCGCGCCTGATTCGCAGCGATACTGACCTGCGGACGCAGACGGATCTCTGCTGCCGGCAATGACGCCAGCAGCAACAAAAATGGCATCGAGAAACGGAGAGACACAAACAAATGCGACTGGACACGAATATATTCCAACAACGAATGGAATCGCTGCCCGATCATTTTCCTAGACTGCTCAATGCCACCCATCTCCGGTCCCATGTCGCTACTGAAATCCAAAAACCAACTGCCAGCATCAGTCATCATCGAATAATGTCATTGGCCGTCCGCATCATTTCGTCAGCGGTACGGACGGATTTGGAATTCATATCGTAGGCCCGTTGGGCCACGATCATGCCGACCAATTGATTGACCACCTCGATATTGCTCTTCTCCAAAGCACCGGAACGAATCATGCCATAACCTGGATCGGCGGGTATACCCACTTGCGGCGGCCCGGAGGCTTCGGTCTCGGTAAACAGGTTCCGACCACCACCCACCAGACCAGTGGGCGAACGAAAGCGGACCAGATTGATCTGGCCGATATCTGTCTGGGTGCCATCCACCAGCACGGTGACAATGCCGGTGGTGGAAACCGAAATCTGGGACGCGGTATCGGGAATGGTGACCGGTGGCTGCAACAGATAGCCATCCGGGGTCACCAGATTGCCGTTCACATCCGGCCGGAAATCACCAGCACGGGTATAGGCGGCGCTGCCATCGGGCAACAACACCTCAAAGAAACCGTCACCCTCGATCGCCATGTCCGTCGGAATACTGGTGATCTCCATATTACCGGTGGTGAATATACGCGGTGTCGAGGAGACCTTGGTGCCGTGCCCAACCTGGGTACCGGCTGGATTGCGCCCCTCGTCCGAACTCTTGGTGCCGGGCGCCACTTCGATGGCATAGAAAAGATCCTGGAAATTCACCACCTGTTTCTTGAATCCCGTGGTGTTGACATTGGCAATATTGTTGGCAATGACATCGACATTGAGCTGCTGCGCGGCCATGCCACTGGCGCCGGTATGCAGGGATCGGGTCATGGTATCGACCTCCTTGAAAAGTCAGCTTCAGCTGGCGCCGCCCAGCAGTTCAGAATAGCCGCGGGTAGCATCGGTCTGCTCGGTCAGGACCCGCCGAGCCGAATCGTAACGGCGCTGTGCCGCAATCATCTCGACCATCTCCTGAACCGCCTGGGTATTGCCTTGTTCAATGAAGCGGTGGTGGACCTGAAACGCATCGGCATCGCGCAGTTCCTGCTCGCCAGGACGGAAAAACAGACCGTCATCACCCCGCAGTTGGCTACGATCGGCCACCGTAACAATACGGACCTGATCCAGAAAAGTCCGTTGTGGACCGGCTTCCGCTGGCATTATCGCATAGATGCGGCCAGCGTCATCGACATCGACATCAGCAGCTTCCGGTGGAATGACCACGGGCCCACCCTGTCCCTGCAATACTCGACCATCATCGGTGATCACCTGACCGAGGTCGTTGGTGCTGAAATGCGAGTGCCGGGTCAACCACTGCTCCCGATCGTCCTCGACCAGGAAGAAACCGTTGCCCGACAGGGCCATGTCCAGATCACCACCAGTCTCCACCAGGTTGCCGTCTTCCTGGACCAAAAAGGTCTGCTGCAGGAAAACGCCAGCACCACCATCACCTTGGAGATCTTCGACGCGCGCCTGGCGTGCCAGCAGCGTGGCGAAGTCATCACGCAGCGCGATCGAACGCCGAAAACCGGGCGTGGTCGCGTTGGCGATGTTATTGGCGATCACTTCCGTCTGATACCGTTCGGTCAGCATGGCACTGGCAGCGGCGTAAACCCCCTTGGGCATGGCAGATCCTCTCCAAGCTGGTGTTCAGGTCTCCAACAGAGAGCCTTCTCAGATCAGCTTGACGCACCTCCAGTGCCAAAAAACCCCGTCCGGTTACGGACGGGGTTGTGACAGATCGGCTGGGGTTGGCTGAAAATCAGCGCTTGGAGAACTGGCAGCCGCGGCGGGCCTTACGCAAGCCGTATTTCTTGCGCTCCACCATGCGGCTGTCGCGAGTCAGCAGACCGAAGGGCCGCATCTTGCTTTCCAGCTCGGGCTCGGCCTTGGCCAGAGCGCGGGCAATGCCCAGGATGCAGGCACCAGCCTGACCGGTCTCACCGCCGCCACAGACGTTGACGTAGATGTCATACCGTTCCTGGGCACCAGAGATGGTCAGTGGATTGCGCACATCGCGCTGCCGGCGCTCGACCGGAAAATACTGCTCGATGGGACGCTTGTTGATCAGGATGCGACCGGTACCTGGAGCCAATCGCACGCGAGCGACCGAGGTCTTACGACGACCGAGGCCCCAAATGAACTCTGTTTTCTGCGCTTCAGCCATGAAACTGCGAACTCCACCATTGAAGAGGTCGAAATCGAATACGACGCCGGCCACCAGGCCTGCGCCAGCACGAAGAGCGCGGACGATAACGTCGCGGTCGGTAAGTCAACTGGCTTTGTGATCGGGATGTATTCTGACGCTTCCCTCAGAGGTCGAATTCGGCACGAATCCGATATCTGATTGAACCAGGCGAACGCGAGACCGGCCGACCGAGGGCCGGTTTTTGGCGGAAAAAGCGCGGAGCGGCGCCAAAAATGCTCGCGAAGCGAGTAAGGTCCGACCGAGGCCGTGGGGGTGTGCGCCGGAGGCGCGAGGGGGCAACGCCCCCTCTGAGGGAAGCGTCTATCCTGGTCCACCACGGGAGGTATTCTGGCCCACCAACCATCGGTAAGCCGAGACCAGCAATAATGGTGCAGCTTTCCAAATCCCCTATTCAAGTCAATGACCTGCTTGACCGAATTCGCGGTTGACCTAGCGTGTCTGGGCATAATGCCGCCTGCCAATCACTATCTCGCAATCGAAGTCGGCCGAGCCAATATCGGTCTGACACTAGCCGATGGCGACGGCCATCTGAGCGGTCACCTGGATCGCGGCCTCGGCCCCAGCGGCGGCGGCGACGATCCAGCCGACTGGTGGCGCACCATCCGCACCGGCGTCAAGGATCTGCTGCGTCGATCCCGCATCGGCGCCAGCTGTATTCGCGGTATCGGCCTGAGCAGCACCCTGGACCACATCGTCTGTGTGGATTCGTTGGGCGAGGCCTGCGCCCCCTCCTTCCACCTCGATCCCAATGAACTGCAACCGTACAATCAGCAGATCGAAGAACGCTGTGGTGTCGCCAACCTGCGCAACATCACCGGCCAACGGGCCGAGGGCGGCAACCTGGCCGCCCACCTGTTGTGGATCCGAGACCACGCCCGCCGGGCCTATCACGACCTGGACAAGGCGCTCTTCTCGCACGATTTCCTGCGCTTCCGCCTGACCGGGCAATGCGTGATGGATCCCTCCAGTGCGGCACGGACCCGATTATACAATGTCCGACAGCGCATGTGGTCAAAACAACTGTGTTCGCGCCTGCAACTTGAGGGACAGGTGCTACCGCCGGTCCAACCCGGCCGGCAGCTGGGCGGACGGGTCTCGCAACAGGCCGCCAAAGAAACCGGCTTGGCCGCTGGCACCCCGGTCATCCTCGGCGGCAGCCATCTCGCCGCCAGCGCTGTGGCCCTGGGCATGGAGGAACCCGGCTCGGCACTGATCGAACTCGGCGGCACCGGCAGCTGTCTTATCACCACCGCCGAGGTGGTTCGCGACCGAGCCAGCCTCCTGCAGACTGGCTGCCACTGTCTTGCCGACCGCTGGACCCTGGAAGGTCGTGATCTGATTACCGACCATGGCATCACCTGGCTGACCCGTGAGGTGACCATCAGCGAATTGGCTCGCTCCAAGCGCAGCCGTCGCCCGGTATTGGATGTACTGGCAGAGTACGCCGCCGAGATTCCACCCGGAGCGGAAGGCCTGTTTTTCATACAACCAGAAGACACGCAACATCGAGGCGGCTTCGTCGGTCTGGACTACCGGCACAAACACGGCCATCTGATCCGCGCGGTTTTGGAAAGCGGCGCCCTGGACTTGCATGGCCTGTTCCAGCACCTGGCCGAATTGCAGGTTCCGGTGGAGCAAGTGATGCTGACCGGTCCTGGCGCCAGCAACAACCTGTGGTGCCAGATCGTGACCGATGCCATCGACCTGCCCACCACGGCTATCGTCGATAACCATCTCTGCGCTCTTGGCACCGTTTTGATGACCAGCGCCGCCACCGGCAGCACCAGCCTGTCCGAAGCGATCGCCGGCATCAATCTGGACAAACGAACCTTCCAACCACGCCCCGCGGCCAGCCGGGTGTACCAAGAGCGCTACCCACAACGCAGCGCTTTGACCTCCCAGGTTGCAGAAATACTTGGCGGAGGACATACTGCACCATGAAGCTTGGCACGGTGTTTCGGACCGGTCTGCTCTTCAGCCACCTCGCTTTGGCGATCGTGGTGATGGTTACGTTGTGGCAGCATGCCGGCCAGCGCCAAGAGAAGGTGGCCCGCGACCAGGAGCTGCTGGCAGCAGACGAAGCGGAGCTGGCACGTCGACAGACCGAACGCGCCATGCAGCAAGCCCGACTCCAAGGTCTGGACGAACACGATCCCTATGTGGTGGAATTGCTGGCACGCGAAAAATACGGCTATCAGGTCCCCGGCGAGATTCGCCCCCCACCGATGCCGTCGGACTGAGTGGCCATGCCTCTCTACGCCACACCGGTTGTGCTGCCCTATCGTCTGGATGACGGACCACAGCCGCCACTCTACAATTTTCAGATCGAAGCGGTGGCATCCTCGGAAAACCGAGCGGTCGCTACTGCACAGGCCATGCTCCGAGCCACCGCCCTCTTGCACCATCGCGCCGCACCGCTCCAGATCTATCGCGACCGGGCCTCAATCGGCGAGATACGCGGAAATGTGGAAGGCCCCTACGCCTACCTCTTCACCCGCTCTGATCGCGTCCCTCACTTGACCTTCGCACCGCGCATCGAAGGCAGCGCCTGCGACGAATTCGCCGACACCCTGGCCGGCCTGCATCCGGGCCTGGTCTACGGACTGGTCATGGACCTGGCGCCGCTGAGCTACACCACCACTCGCGGACTCTCCACCCTGGTGGAACACGGCAAACGGCTCAATCTGCATCTGTTCCGAGTACCCGAAGGCGTTCGCAAGGTGATCCACCTGACCGGCCTCGAACAACATCTTTTCCTGCACGACGACATCCACTCCGCCGTTGACGGCCTGGTCCAAACCTACCGACGACGGCTTCAGCGTCAGAGCACCCGGCTTCAGCAGATCTGATGCTTCCCTCAGAGCCCCTGCCGGCCCTACGGGCCGGCTGCGAAGAACCAGGAACTTGTGCCTTCGGGAGCATGGTCTTTTTGGTATAATATCTGATGGGCACCTCTATAAACTCAGGCACTTCGCCAGACTTGCGCTTTCCGGCCCTGCCTGCGTTGCTGGAACTTCGAAATAGCCCTACTATTCCTTCAGCCCCAGCGCCTTGGCAGGACCAAAAATCGTCTGCGCCTGGCTCGACCTGAGTTTATAGAGGTGCCCTGATGCTTCCATGTCTAATCGACAAGGTGACGGCGTGAGTTCCTGGGAAGGGGGCGTTGTCCCCTCGCGCCTCCGGCGCACACCCCCACGGCCTCGGTCGGCCGGTCTCGCGCTTGGACGTGCCCGCCTGCGTAGAGTCGCCGCGCAGCTCGAATTCGACCTCTGAGGGAGCCTTCGGAGGGCCCCAACAAGCCCCAGCCCCCGGAGCTGTTGACCAGGGATGGTATGCCAAGGCCAGTCTGACCATAGACCTGTCAGCCGCGGTCATACAACCTGTGCGTGCTCAGCGTTCTCAATCCCTGGCTCCTCGGTGGTTTAACGGCGGTCGCAGCGCCCCTGCTGATCCACCTGCTGCTACGACAGCGGCCCAGACCTCGCGCCTGGGCGGCGATGCGCTGGCTGGAACAGGCGCTACGCCGCACCCAACGCCGCTTCCGCCTGCATCAGATCCTGCTGCTGATTCTCCGGACCCTGTTGGTGCTACTGGCTGTTCTGGCGGCCAGCCGACCATTGCTGGTCGGCTGGGGCCGCGGTGGCGATGTCGTGCTGGTCATCGACACCAGCATGTCCATGGGTCCCTGCGAGGCCGGCCCCGGCGCCCTGGCCCGTTGTCGGCAAGCCCTACAAGACGCTCCTTTACATTATGAGCACTTGGTCCTGGTCGCCGTGGGCCGGGAAGTCCAGATCCTGGCCGATGGCGAGCCGGAGCAGACACGACAGGCCCTGGAACGCCTGCAGGCCGACGATCACGCTGGTGGCCTGGACGACGTCCTCGAACGCGCCACTCAACTGCGCACCCTCATCGGCCTGTGTCGACCGGAATCCCGCATTATCCTGGTTTCAGATTTCCGCCAAGACGATGGCAGCAGCCTGAGCGCAGCCCTGCAACAACAGGTGCAAAGCGTGCAGTGGTGGCGCGTCGGCGACGTGCATCGCAACACTGCACTTCGCCAGCTACCAACCCTGCCGGACATGGTCGCACACCAAGCCGAGCACTTGGATCTGCAGATCACACCAACACCAAGCACACTACTGATGGGCCTGGACGGCGGCGCCCCGGCACCATTGCCACCTGCCACGGACGAAGGCTACCGTATCAGCCTACCACCACTGGCGGCCGGTGTGCACCAGATCCAGCTGCGCTGGCGACACGATGGCCTCAGCCACCACCAGCAGCTGCAGCTGCCCTTGGTAGTCCGAGATCCCTTCCCGGTGCTGGTGGTCGACGAACGCAATCCGGCGCCACTCGCGCTTGCCCTACGAGCCGCCCACGAACACCTGCAGGTCCGCATCTGCCACCCAGCACAATTGCCGGACGAGGCGCTTCCGGAGCGTGGTCTCGTGGTCCTGCACAGCCCGATCACCGATGCCACACGCCTGCACGAGTGGCTGCTCGCCGGCGGCGTGCTGTGGTCCGACCTCAGCATCCTGACGCAGTGCCCGCCACTATCAGAGCTGGTCGAGATCAGCCCAGATCGACGCCCCGGCGGCGCCCTGCAGGCGCCGGGCTCAGCCCTGAGCGCCGCCCTCAGCCGGTACCAGGTCCCCGACTGCATCGCCCTGACCAAGCAACCAGACGCATCCGATGTGCTGCTGCGCGCCGGCAACGCTCCCCTGTTAATCCAGCAAGCGGTTGGCCCCGGCCTGTTGCTGGCAGAAACCGCCCCACTCAGCAGCAATACCGAGTTTTGGCTGCAGGTGGCTGCGGGCTTATGGGCCCGTGAGCAGATTCGCACCGTGCTACGGCCACGCTGGCAAAGCTTGGCCCTGTTTCAGGGCGACCCGAGCCCACGCCACCTCGAACTGCAACGACAGAGCGAGCGCCAACAGTTGCCAGCCGGCGCTGCAGTCGACCTGCCCCCCGGCACCTGGGAGCAGCTGGCCGATCCACAACCCGTAGTAATTCTGCCGGATCCGCAGGAATTGGATCTGCAACAGGACCCCCAACGCGAGGGCAGCCAGGCGCAGGCTCTGCCACCAAGCCAAGGACGGGAATGGGGACTCCCTCTCGCCATCGCCGCGTTGCTCATCCTGTTGCTGGAGGGCGCCCTGGCCGCCCATCTATCCCGTCGCTACGCCCAGCCCCTGGGAGCCACCGGCCATGGCTGACCAGTTCATCTTCGAACATGCACCGGCCTCCTGGCACGAACCGCTGTGGCTGGCCCTCGCCCTGATCGTGGCAGTGCTGGTTTGGCAACGCTACGGTCCGAGCCCCGCCGGCTGGCGTGGCCGGCTACTGAAAACACTGCGCAGCAGCAGCGCCCTGCTGCTCATCAGCCTGCTGGCCGCCCCAGCCTGGCTCGGACGGCACGAGCTGGTGCATACCGGCCGATTGGCAGTGGCGGTGGACACGTCCGCCTCGATGGCGCGCACGGATCACCGGGGCCACCAGCCCCGGATTCAGGCCGCCCAAGAGTTGGCCAAAGCCATCGCCGCCAGCAACCTCAACAAGCAGGCGACCATGAGTTGGTGGGAGATCGGCGACCAGCTGCGCCGCAGCCCCGCTGATCAAGACTGGGATCCGAGCCGCGCCAACCAAGGTGCCAGCCGGCTGGGCAACCAGCTGTTGGAGTTGGCCAGCAAACACCATCCACAGGTGATCGTGCTTCTCTCGGATGGCCGGCACACAGCCGGGCTCAGCCTGGACGCCAGCGCCACCACCCTGGCCGAACAGGGGGTTCGGGTCTTCACCCTGTCCATTGGCTCCGCCGAAATCGAACCTGAGCTTCGGCTGAGCGATGTCGTCCTCCCCAGCGACCTTCCCCGCGGCGAGCGACAACCCGTCATCATCCACTGGAGTCACCGGGGTCTGAGCGACAGCAGCACGGTGCAGTGGCGCATCACGGACCAGAACGGCCAACTCCTCGCCGAAGCGGACGAGATAGTGGTCGTAGATCAGCATCCCGAACGTGAGCAGGAGCAACGCAGCGAGGGCGGCATCGTCCTGGACGAGCCAGGCCAGCACGAACTGACCGTCCACCTGCAACAGGGCGACTTGAGCATGAGCCGACGACTGAGCGTTCTGGTGCACGACCGCCGCCTCCAGGTCCTGCTCTTGGCCGGCCGGCCGCGCTGGGAACTTCGCTACCTACGCGCCGCACTGGACCGGGACCAGACCGTCGACCTGCATAGCTACCTGCTATCGGGCACCTGGCAACGCTGGGGAGACGAGCGCCACGGGCCACAAATCCTCCGCCTGGATACCGCCCAGGCCGGCGATTACGACGCGATTATCATCGGCGACATTCCCGCCGCCGGCCTGGGTCCTGCTGCCGAAACCGCCATCGACAGCGCCGTCCGGGAACGCGGCTCGGCGCTGATTTGGCTGCCGGGCGAACGCGGCCATCTGGCCGGCTTTTCAGACCGACCACTGGGGCGCCTGCTGCCGGCCCGCCTGCCTGGACGCGACCAGATCACCGATGGCTACCGCAGCGACGCCGCGATCCGAGTCGCCCGCAGCGAGGCGGCACAGAAACTGGGTCTGTTGATTTGCCCCAGCGGTGGCTGGCATGATCGACCACCGCTGGCAGGAGCCTGTCCCCTCTCGGACATCCGTGCCGGCAGCCAGATCCTCCTGGAGGACGACAGCGGCCGACCATTGATCGTCACCCGTGCCTACGGCGCTGGACGCGCCCTGCTGATCGGCATC
Organism: uncultured candidatus Brocadiaceae bacterium; assembly: GCA_964405325.1. GTDB lineage: Bacteria > Planctomycetota > UBA11346 > UBA11346 > UBA11346 > CAYONM01. The sequence continues at coordinate 17,499 of CAYONM010000053.1, forward strand.
GATGATACCTGGCGTTGGCGTCGGCAGGCCGGCGACCGCTTTTTACACGCCATGCATTCCTCGCTGCTGCGCTGGGCTTCAGGCGGTCGCTTGCATGCCGACAAGCCCTGGCGCCTAAGCGCCAACCCGCGCCAACCAGTCACAGGCGAAACTCTCGGCCTGGCTCTGGCTCCGGCCGGTGCCCTGGACGACAGCATCGCGCTACCGGATCGAGTCACCGTGCGCCTGCTGCACGAAAACGGCGAAGAACGCATCGTGGCGTTACCACGACGCGGCGAGAACGCCCTGTTTGCCAGCTCCATCCCAGCCCCCAGCGCCGGCAGCTGGGAGGTGATCCTGGCCAGCGGCTTGGCACCGGAGCAGGTCAGCGAGCTACACCTGGACATCAGCATGCCGGATACGGAACGGCGCGATCCCCGCGCCGACCCGGCAGCGATGGCCAGCCTGGCCGAACGCACCGGTGGCAGCAGCAGTCACGATGCCAACAGCCTGATCGACCAACTACCAGACCTGCGTCGCCGCGAGATGATCGAGCAGCGTCGGCGCTGGTGGGACGCCTGGCTGCCATTGACCCTTCTGTTGTTGACTCTCTGCCTGGAATGGTCGCTCCGCCGGCGCTGGCGAATGCCATAAGGGCACCTCTATAAACTCAGGTCGAGCCAGGCGCAGACGATTTTTGGTCCTGCCAAGGCGCTGGGGCCAAAGGAATAGCAGGGCTATTTCGAGGTTCCAGCAACGCAGGCAGGGCCGGAAAGCGCAAGTCTGGCGAAGTGCCTGAGTTTTTAGAGGTGCCCATAAGGGCCATTCTAGC
>CAYONM010000054.1:0-18218 GCA_964405325.1 uncultured candidatus Brocadiaceae bacterium
GCTTCACCTTTTCCACCTCGCGCGCCTGGGCCTCCACACTCATATTCTTGTGGATGACGCCCAAGCCACCCAGCTGCGCCAAGGCGATCGCCACTTTATGTTCCGTGACGGTGTCCATGGCTGCCGAGAGCACCGGCAGATTGAGACGGATGCGCCTGGTCAGCTGGGTGGCCAGATGCACGTCTCGTGGCGTCAACTCGCTGTACTGTGGCACCAGCAACAGATCATCGAAGGTCAGCGCTTCCTGCGCCAGGATCCGAGCCATGGAATACCCCTCCTGCGGGAGAAAAGGCAGCATTGTCCGTGAGAAGCACAGAAAGCAAGGTGCCCGGAGTTCCCAGCCTTTGCGGCCTCTGACGCAGGCCTAGCATACCGGCCATGTCTCCGGAATTACGCAATCGTCTGCTGATCGGCCCGCTCTTGGCGGCCAGCGCCATCGGCGGTTTGGTGGTGGACCTCCTGACCGGCCATCATTACGGCGCCCTGATCCTGGTCAGCCTGGTCATCCTGCTGGGTGCGGCCGAACTGCGGCAGATTTCGCGCCATGTACACAGCCAGATCCCCATCGGACCGTTGCTGGTCTGCAGCCTGTTGTTGTGCGGCTATTATTTTGCCGCCCATGACGACAGCTATGCCAACCCATGGCTGCCCAGCGACATCAGGCAGGTGCCGATACCGGCGCTGATCCTGTGCAGCGGCTTTATATGGATGTGCGCGGTGCACATGGCGCGCAAGGGCTCGGAGGATTTCACCCGTTACGTCGGCCTGGGCATGCTGTGCCTGAGCTACCTGGGCTTTGGCACTGCCATGGAGCTGCCGCTGGCAACTCTGCCCGATTTAGGCCCCTCCGATTGGGGCCATGCCACCCGTGGCACGCAATTGGTGTTGCTGCACATCGTCGCCTGCAAGGCCGGCGATGTGTTCGCCTTTTTTGGCGGTCGTGCCTTTGGCCGGCACAAGATGGCACCGCGAGTCAGCCCAGGCAAAACCTGGGAGGGCTTTGCCTGCGCCATGGTTGGCGCGGTCTTCAGCACCTGGTTGACCACCGTGATTCTTGCCAGCTTCGACCTACCACCTGCATTCAGTCAGGCCTGGCACCTTCTGTTGTGGGGCTTGCTGCTGGGGGCCCTGGGCGTGCTGGGCGATCTGGTGGAAAGCTGCCTGAAACGGGACGCCGGCCTGAAGGACTCCTCGCAGATCGTTCCCGGTTTCGGCGGCTTTCTCGATGTGTTTGATGCCCTGATCCTGTCGGCGCCCGCAGCGTATGCCCTGGGGCTGCTGCTCGGTTAAGGCGACTGCTGCACCGCTTCTGTCACTTGGTCATCACCCCAGATGCCCAGCTGTTGGCCGAACACGGCCAACAGCAGCAGGATGGCGCCCACCAACACGATGCCAATGGTGAACAGCCACATCGCCAGCTTTTTCAGCAGCATCAACAGACCGATCAGGATGACGAGGGCGATCACCGCGATCACCGCCAAGACAATGGGATTTTGCAGGGCTTCTGGCATGATGCCGGCATGCTAGCAAAGCGAGCGCGTCTGGCGAGCAGGAAGCCATAAGCCAAAACAACCGCCCTCGATCGAGGGCGGTTGTTCGGTGATAATGCGCGAGGTGGGCCGAAAAACCCGCGAAGCGGACACATCGCGAGGTCCGAGCCGGACTGGCGGGTAAAGCCCCCCTCTGACTGAAGGGCCTCTCTATAAACTCAGGTCGAGCCAGGCGCAGACGATTTTTGGTCCTGCCAAGGCGCTGGGGCCGAAGGAAGAGCAGGGCTATTTCGAGGTTCCAGCAACGCAGGCAGGACCGGAAAGCGCAAGTCTGGCGAAGTGCCTGAGTTTTGAGAGGTGCCCTTAAGCCTTCTTGGCGATCTTGTCGACCATGCTCTGGGGCACCGGCTTGTAGTCGCCGGGCTCCATGCTGAAGTTGGCACGGCCCTGGGTCAGTGAACGCAGCTCGGTGGTGTAGCCGAACATCTCCGACAGCGGCACTTCGCCGCGGACGTTGGTGATGATGCCACGGCTCTCGGTCTCCGAGATGATCGCGCGTTTGGAGTTCAGGCTGCCGATCACGTTGCCGGTGAATTCCTCAGGCGTCTCGACCTCGACCCGCATCCACGGCTCGAGAATCTGCACGCCCAGGTCAGGATAAGCGGTGCGCACAGCCAAAGCGCCGGCAGCACGGAAGGCCATTTCCGATGAGTCCACATCGTGGTAGCTACCGAAGGTCAGAGTGACGTGTACACCGATGATCGGGAAACCGGCAATATAACCGCGCTCCAACTCGGCCCGGACACCAGCTTCGACCGCCGGGATGTATTCGCGCGGAATCACACCGCCCTTGATCTTGTCCGCGAAGTGGAAGTCGCCCAAGGTCTGACGCTCTTCCTCAGTCATCGGCCGGATGGTGACCAGACAGTCGCCATACTGACCGCTACCACCCGTCTGTTTGACGTGCTTACCACGCACTTCCAACTCACGCGTGATGCTCTCGCGGTAGCTGACTCGCGGTGTGCCGACGGTGGCATCCACTTTGAAGTCATCCAACATGCGATGCTGCAACACTTCCAGATGCAACTCGCCCATGCCGGCAATGATCAGCTGGCCGGTCTCGCCATCGATCCAGCGTTTGAAGGTGGGATCTTCGCGCTGCATCTTAGCCAGGGCGTTGGCCAGCTTTTCCTTGTCGGCGTTGGATTTGGGCTCGATGGCCATGGAGATCACCGGTTCGGCAAAGGTGATGCCTTCCAAGATCGCCTGGTTGTTTTCTGGACAGAGGGTTTCGCCGGTGGCGGCGGACTTCAGACCGACAATGGCGCAAATATCACCGGCACCAACCTCGTCGACTGAGCTCTGCTGCATGGCGTGCAGCTTCACCAGGCGCGAGCAGCGCTCTTTCTTCTGCTGGTTGGGACAGAAGACCTGATCACCGGTCTTGATCTGACCCTGATAGACGCGGACGAAGCTCAGCTCGCCATGCGGAGTACTCATCACCTTGAAGATCAGGGCGCGCAGCGGGGCGTCGGAATCGGGCTTGGTGGGAATGGGGTTCTCATGGAGCTGGTCGTCCATGGCGAACTGATTCATGTTGTGCACGGATTCGGGATCGGGCAGATAGTCGACAATGGCATCCAGCAAGGGCTGCACACCAACATTCCGCAGCGCCGAGCCGGCCAGCACCGGCTGGAACAGGTAGTTGTACACACCGTGGCGGATGCCTTCCTGCAGGTCTTCCAGGCTGAGGTCACCGTTTTCCAGGTACTTCTCCATCAGCTCTTCGGATTCCTGGGCGATATGCTCCAGCATCTCGCCGCGCAATTCGGCAGCACGTTCAGCCTCGTCGGCGGGGATCTCATGGCTAACCATGTCCTCACCCTTCTCGCCTTCGAAGGTGTAGTACTTCTGATGCACCAGATCGACGATGCCCTCCAGCTCGTCACCGGCACCCTTGGGATACTGCAGCATCACCGGAATGGCACCCAAGCGAGCCTTGATCTGCTCGACCACATTAAAGTAATCAGCACCAACGCGGTCCATCTTGTTGATGAACACCATGCGTGGCACTTTGTATTTATCGGCCTGACGCCAAACCGTTTCAGACTGAGCCTGCACGCCACCAACGCCGCAGAACACCACCACCGCGCCATCCAGCACGCGACAGCTCCGCTCCACCTCGGCAGTGAAGTCGACGTGTCCGGGAGTGTCGATCAGATTGCAATCATAACCACGCCATTTCACCGAAGTTGCAGCAGCAGTAATGGTGATGCCACGCTCCTGCTCTTCCTTCATCCAGTCCATGGTGGCGGCGCCTTCGTGCACCTCACCGATCTTGTGGCTCTTGCCAGTGTAGTAGAGAACGCGCTCGGACACCGTGGTCTTGCCAGAGTCGATATGCGCGATGATGCCGAAGTTACGCATCTTCTTGATGTTGATGGCGGCCATGATTGCTCCGTTGGCGTTGGCTCAGCTGATGAATAAGCGACAAGGCCGGGCGAAACGAGCCCCCGGCTATGAGGGCGCGTCATGATGGGCCCGATGCCTGGTTGACAAGGGCTGAATGCGGCGGAAGCACTGGTTCTTTCGTCGTTCGTGTGCCGTCAACAATCGCGCCACCCGTCGGCCATTTGCCGCCCGCCCGAGAAAGGTCTTCCATGCCCGAGCAAGTGATCACCCCCCGCATTCGTGGTTTTCTGTGCCTGACCGCCCACCCCGAAGGCTGCGCGGCCAACGTGCGCAAACAGATCGAATACATCCGCGGCCAGTGCCCCGGGCAGGGCCTGGGACGGGTGCTGGTGATCGGTGCCAGTACCGGCTTCGGCCTGTCCAGCTTGCTGACCAGCCTGTTCGGCTATGGCGCTGATGCCGTAGCCATCGGCCTGGAACGCGAGCCCTCCGAGCGCAAACCCGGCTCGGCCGGCTGGTACAATTTGACCGAAGCCAAGGCCCAGGCCCAGGCCGCCGGTCGCCAATTGCAGGTCCTTAATGGTGATGCTTTCAGCCAGGAATTGAAGGACCAGACCATCGCCACCCTGAAGCAGGACTTCGGTCCAGTGGATCTGGTGATCTACAGCCTGGCCGCACCGCGCCGCAAAGCCGGCGAGACCACTTACAGCTCGGTGCTGAAACCCATTGGCAAGGGCTTCACTGGCAAAACCATCGACCTGGACAAGGACACCGTCACCGAAGCCGGTTTCGAACCCGCCAGCGACGAGGAAATCGCCGCCACCATCAAGGTGATGGGCGGCGACGACTGGGAGGTCTGGATCGAAGCCCTACGCGCACACGACCTGCTGGCCGCCGGCTGTCGCACCGTGGCCTACAGCTACATCGGCCCCGCGGTCACCGAGGCCATTTATCGCAGCGGCACCATCGGCAAAGCCAAGGAGCACCTGGAAGCCACCGCCCAGGAGCTGGACGCGATCCTGCACGCCCACTGCGGCGGCCATGCCTGGGTCAGCGTCAACAAGGCCCTGGTCACCCAGGCTTCGGCCGCGATTCCAGTGGTCAGTCTGTATGTCAGCATCCTGTTCAAGGTCATGAAGGAAGCCGGCGTCCACGAAGACTGCATGGAACAGATCGCCCGCCTGTTCACCGATCACATCGGCCCCGGCCTGACCCCGAAGCTGGATCCACAGGGACGTATCCGCATGGACGACAAGGAGATGGCACCAACGATCCAAAAGCGGGTGGCCGAGCTCTGGGACCAGGTGGCCAGCGACAATCTGATGGAATTGACCGATTACACCGGCTTCAAGCGCGCTTTCCGACAACTATTCGGCTTTGAAGTGCCCGGCATCGATTACCAGCAGCCGACCGAAATCATCCGGAGCTGGTAAAAGCTCACGCCACCACTGGAGTCTGCGAGGCGGAGCCCGCAAAAAAAAACAAAGACCGGGCATCGACCGGTCATATGAAACCCTTCGTGGGTTCCGAATGCCGCCCGGTTTGACCGTTCCATTCAGAGGGGGCTCACGCCAAATCTCCCGGTGCCTATCCGGCTCGACCGCAGGCCAGACTCTGGCTTCGCGCCGCTGCGCGGCTTGAACGGGCACGCTCATGGACCCGTCGGGCTTGTTGTTTCCATCAGGGTCCAATTCAAACCAAACGCGCGACAGCCCAAGCCCCCGAAACCGAAGATTCGCACGGATTTCGGGGACAGGCCCGCTTGATCATTCCAGCGGCACGATCGGCCCGCCATCGGGCTCCGGCCGCTGTGGCGGCGCCGGAGCCTGCTCCGGCGCTTGCGATTCGGCCAGACGTAAGGTGGCCTTCACCTGGACCGTGTCGTAACTGAACCAGGTGGGCCCGAGCACCCGCACCACCACCGACTGCGGCTCATCCAAGGGCCAGCTGGCGGAGACCTGAACCAGACCACGCAACTGCTCCTCGGGATTGAGGGCATCCAACAGCGCCTGCGGCCCGCGAACCGGCACCGTGGCCGTACCCTGACTCAGCTCCACCCGAAAGCGCTTGAGCAGGTCTGGCGAAGCCGCTACCTGCAAGGGGATCTGCACGTTTTTCTGCGGCAACTGCGGCCGGATGATGATGCTGGCTTCCAGAAAACCTTCGTGCTGGACACGGACATCGCGCGGACTCACCAGCTGGATGGTTACTGCTTTGGTGATCTCTTCGCCCAGATCGGCCGGCACGGTGGACAGATCCACCGGCCGGGTCTCGATCTGCTCCAAGCGTTCCAACAGCGGCTCGGGGCCGAGCACCGTCAGATCCACCTGTTCCATGCGCAATTCGTAATCCAAGCCGTCCGGCAACCCCTGCACGGCGATTTGACTGGACACCGACACGGTCTTGCTGGCCAAACGTTCGATCAGGACGCTCAGCTCCGGTACCGGCGCCACCTGATCGACCCGAATCTTGGGATTGAGCCCCAAAAGCTGCGGTGTGACGCTGAAACGCATCTTCCGCCCGACGATCAGCTCATCCTCTTCGATAGGCAATTGCAGAGGAACCGCTTCACCCAAGGCGCTGACCAGGCTCTTGGGACCGGATATGTCAATATCCAAGGCCCGGGGGCTGACCTCGGTCACCACGTAGCCGTCCGGTACCCGCACATCATGCGCGGTGAATTCAGCCACCCGCAGGGTGCGCTCCAGGGTAATGAGATCGGAGGTGTAGAAATACAAGGCCACCGCGAAAAACAGCGCGATGATTTTGTATTGCCAATTCCCGGTCAGCAGCTCGATCATGCTCTGGTCAACCTCCGGCCACGGGCGCCAAAATCACGAAACAGGCGATCGGCCAACTCATCACGAGTCAGGCCTCGGGTCAAACTCCCCCGATCCGCCAGGCTGATGGCTCCGCTCTCCTCAGATACCACCAGCGCCAAGGCATCGGTATCCTCGGAGATACCGATCGCCGCTCGATGTCGGGTGCCAGACAGAGCGCGGAACTCCTGATTCTGCGTCAGCGGCAGAATGACACCAGCGGCCACCACCCGACCCTCGCGAATGATCACCGCCCCATCGTGCACCGGGGAGTTTTTCCAGAAGATGGTCTGCAGGGCCCGGACATTGATGGCACAATCGAAGGGGCCAGCAGCAACGTAATTGTCAAGATGATCGGAGCGCTCCAACACGATCAGGGCACCGATCCGTTCGCGGGCCATCAACTCCACCGCCTCTACCAGCTTCTCTATGACGTTGGCGGTGGCGGATTGCTCTTGGGTGCCAAAAAAACGTCCCATGCGAATGAACATACGTCGCATTTCCGGTTGAAAAACAATGGCCAGGATGATCGCCGAAAAACCAAGGATCGAGTTCAACAACGCGGTAATGGCGTACAACTGCGCCTGCTGCGCCCCCCAGGCGGCCAGCACCACCAGGGCCATGGCCATGGCCATGCCCTTGATTTTACCACCGCCGGAAATGCGGTCGATAAACAACAACAGGTAATAGATCAAACCGGTGAGGATCAGAACCTCGAGAACCGGCGCGATGATCGTTATATAAAAGCCGTCCATTCAGGGCCCCACCTCCGCCGACAGCGCCAGGGCGGCGCGCACAGCATCGCAGGTTCCAGGTACATCGTGCACCCGCAAGATGGCACATTGGTCCGCCAGACGGGCATGCAGCAGATGACTCCAGTGATCACGCTCGGCTACGGGCAGATCGCGGCCAAAAATAGGGGGTAACACGGACTTGCGACTGAGCCCGATCAGCAGTGGCCGGCCCAAAGCGTGCAAACGTGGCATGGCACGCAACAAGGCCAGATTATGCTCAGGTCGCTTGCCAAAGCCGATCCCCGGATCCAACACCACCGCTTCCTCAGCCATGCCGCGACGCGTCACCGTGTCCAGGCGGTGCTGAAAAAACGCCAGCACCTCGTCGACCACATCGTCGTAACGCGGTTGTTGCTGCATGCTGGCTGGCGTGCCCTGCATATGCATCAGGATGTATCCGGCATGTGCCTGGATCACGGCATCCACCAGCTCGGGATCACGTCCACCGCTGATATCATTGATCACATCCGCGCCAGCCGCCAGTCCAGCGTGAGCAACCGCGGCCTTGCAGGTATCCAGGCTCAGGATGGCCGAGGTTTTTTCCCGCAACCCGACAAGCACGGGCAGCACCCGACGCTGCTCCTCGTCAGCCGACACCGGTTCGGCTCCCGGCCGTGAACTCTCGCCGCCAATATCCAGCCAGGCGGCTCCATCAGCTTCGGCCTGGATGGCAGCACGGATCGCGTCATCTGCAGCCAGATGCCGACCGCCATCAGAGAAACTGTCCGGGGTACAGTTGATAATCGCCATCACTGCTGCCGGTCGCCCCAGGCTGATGGGACGTCGACTGGATAATTGCCACATGGTTGGGGCATGCAGGCTGCTGTCGGATTGCATGCTCGACGGGCTCCGCTAGCGTTGCTTCGCTATGGTGGCCAGTCAGCAATCAACGCAAGACCAGAGCCCACAAGGCCTGACCTGGCCGACCTCGTGTCGCTGGGGCTTCGGCCTCGCGTTTGGCGTTCTGCTGCTGTCGGATCTGATCAGCAAAGCCCTGCTGTTTCCGCCAGCCGGCGTCGATCTGCACCGTTGGCAACAGCAACACGACTGGCCCAGCTGGATACACTTGGCCTACAATACCGGCGTCGCCTGGAGCCTGTTCGATCACATGCCCGACCTGGTGGCCGGACTGACCGTCCTGCTGGTCCCGATTATCGCCGCGGTCTGGTGGCGTAGCTATCGCCAACACGGCCTGATGGTGAACATCGCCTTCGGCTTGATCCTGGGCGGCGCGATCGGCAATGCCTATGATCGCCTGGTGGCGCGTCTCTTCGGCAGCTTTCCCGGGGTCCGGGATTTCATCAGCGTCGATCTCAACAGCGTCGGCATCGACTACATCTGGCCCACTTTCAACCTGGCCGATAGCGGCATTTGCCTTGGTTTCGGCCTGCTGTTGCTAGCCAGCTGGCTGCCCGGACACGGCGTCACGCCACCGACCACCACCAGCTCGGAGCCAACAGATCTACCAGCCCCGGCAGCACCGCACACGGACCGATGATCACTCGACCTCGCATTGCATGGTTGCAGCCCTGGCCAATACTATCGAGTAGGCACGAGGGGCACGTATGTACGTCGATCTGCACAAAGCCGAGTTGATTTGCAAAATCGTGTATTTCGGGCCCGGTCTCTCCGGCAAGACCACCAACCTGGACTACCTGCAACAACACGCGCCATCCGATGAGACCACCGACCTGGTCCATATCGATCGTAGTGGTGAGCGCACCCTGGCCTTCTCACTCTACCCGCTCGAAGCCCCTGACTGCGGCCAACTACGTTGCCGAGTCGACCTGCTCACCGTCCCTGGCCGCGCTTATTACATCACCAACCGCCGCGATATTCTGGACGGCGCCGATGGCATCGTCTTTATCGCCGACTCACGCCGCGAGGCGATCGACGAGAACATCGATGCCATGAACGACATGTGGTCGTTCATCAACCACAATCAGCTCGCCGGTGACATCCCCATCGTCATCCAGTTCAACAAACAAGATCTGGATTCCGCCATTCCGCTGGAGCAACTGGAGCCACTGCTCAATAGCCAAGGTCAGCAATCCTTTGGCGCCAGCGCCACCACCGGCACGGGCGTGATCGAGACCATGCAGGCGATTCTCGAGCTGGCCCTCCCACGCATCACCGAGCCGAAACGCATTGCGGCTGAAACCGAGCACGCCCAAGAAATGGGCGGCACCACCGAGCCCCAACACCACATCGTCTCCTCCACCATCCAGGTCGCTGGCGAAGACGAAGAGTCCTGGTTGTTGACCTGTGCCAAATGCGATGCCGTACTCGAGGTGGTGGACGTCCATGCCGGCGACCTGTTCGCCTGTGGCAGCTGCAACACCATGCTGGAGGTGGTCGACCCCAATACCGGTGAAACCCGCATCGCACCGCCGCCAGAAGCCACGCCCACCCCTGCCCATACCGTCCTGCAGACCCCGACCAGCGGCGGCCAGGTGCTGCCGCCACCAGTGGGCCCAGGGACCGCCGAGATCACTCCCACCGGCAGCCTGATACCCAACACCGAAAGTGATGGCCTGCCGCAGCTCCCGGGAATGCGGCTACAGGATCAAATCGATGTCAGCCTGTTGGGCACCCGCTACCGGGCCATCAATCAGGACGACCAGCGACAATTACGGATTCTGGTGCTCAATCCCGTAGCCCTCCGACAACCCGGCTATGCCGAAAGTCTGGACACGCACCACAGCAAAGCGGTCAAGATCCGCCACAACCACATTCTGCCGACCCTGGGCATGCAGATATGGAACAATCTGCCAGTCTTCATCAGCGAATTGCCCAGCGGCTTCAAACCACTGAGTCTGTTGCTCAGCCGCCGGCGCCGCTTGGCGCCACCACAAGCCATGGGGATCATCCGCCAATTGGCCCTTGGCTTGGAGGAAGCCGCTCATGCCGGAGTGATCCACGGCTGGATCCGACCGGAGGTGGTGCTGATCAACGAATCCGGCCAGATCATGCTGGACGAGCTGACCGTCGCCAAACATCCGCCCTATATCCTGCGTGAAAGCATGGGCGGTTCAGCTTCCACAGAACACTACCTGGCCCCGGAACATCTGCACGGCGAGTCGACCCCGGATACTCGCAGTGACATCTTCATGCTCGGAGCCCTCCTGTTCCGCATGATCACCGGCGAGGGTCTGATTACCGGCTATACCGCGCATGAAGCCTTGCATAAAGTGGTCACCAGTGGGGTACGAAGCATACGCGACGCCAATCCCGACATCAGCCGCGAATTGGATGCCTTCTATACCCGCTTGGCGACCATCGATCGAAAAGATCGTCTGCAGCGCCATTCCGAGGTGATCGCCTATCTGGAAAAATTCGGCGGCGGCGCGCATCGCGGCACAGTGCGCGTCAACAAGCAACCCACCGTGGCCTCGGTCAGCAGCCGGCAGCCACCACCAGCGCGCGGCGGTGGCAGCTTCACCCCCATGCGCTCCGCTCCGGTGATCGAACGACATGGGGCCCATGGCACCCGTCGTATTCCCAGCCCGACCCGAGCCACCACCGATATGCAGGGTTCGGCCAAACGACGTCACCAACCGACCTTCGGACCACTGCTGCTGCTCGCCCTGATCGCCCTGCTGCTGACCATCGTGTACTTCATGCGCCCGGAGTTGCGACAGCAACTAGAAGATCCGCGGCCAGAGCCAGAGCCCACTGCCGCACCGATCAGTCAGACACCTCCCCCCACAACACCGGAATCAGAGCCACAACCATCACCGGAGACGGAAGCACAATCGCAACCAGGACCATCGTCTAACGACGACCCCATCGCTCTGGCGAATACACTGCTGAAGCAGCTCCAGCGCAACCCGACCGACCAGGCGCTACTGCAGCGCTTACGCACCATGCTGCAGGACCTGCGACTGTCCGAATCGGAAGCCCAGCGCGACGCCGCTGCCAGCATGCTGCTGGAAGTCGCGCAATTCGCCGAGGATGGCCAAGCTGAACCCACCATCGATGTCGCCGCCATCCAAGCCGATATCCGCAAGCTGATCCAGGAGGAACACTTCGCCCAGGCCCTGGAACGCAACCAGGCGATACCAGACGAGGAAGCCCGACAGCAGAATGCCAAACAGATCCAGCAACTGCACGACGAAGCCCGTAAGAGCCTGGAAACCCTGATCGCCGGCGCGAAAGACGAAACCGCGCTCGTGACCCTGCTCAAGCCGGCAACGCGCTGGAATATGCCCGGCGATGCCGATTGGCTGCAGCAACTGGCCACCCAGGCCCGCGAACGCCTGCAACAGGCCCCCACGCCGGAGCAGGAGCACGTGGCCCCAAAGGCGGATCTGCACATCCAAACCGTCGATGGCCTGCCCATTGCCATGATTATGACTGATGTCCAGGTCGATGCGGCCCTCCGAACCCGGGATTTCCGGCGGGCCGAGAACCTGCTGCAAGACCTGCCGGCGGATCACCCCCTGGTCGAGGCCATGCAACTGAAGATTCAACTACAACGCGAAGCGACCAGCCTGATGGAACAGGCGCGACAAGGCCGCGAGGGTCCCTTCCGCATCAAGACCCCCTTCGGCGACCAACAATGGGATGTTGTCAGCATGAGCGAAGACGGCCTGAACGTCCGCTCTTCCGCCGATGAAGTCCTGGCGCTGTCTTGGTCACAGGTCGAAGCCGGTGATCTTGGTCGGCTGTATCAGGCAATCGCCAAGGCCGGCAATGAGAATCCGGCGGAACACGCGACTGCCGCAGTCGGGCTGCTGGTGGGCGGCAATGCCGGATTGGCCAGCCTGGCCGCCACCACGGCTCGCAAACTCTTCTACGACGACTTCGAATCCCTGGAGCGACTCCTGCACATGCAAGGCCTGCGGACCGCAGCAGAACTGGTCCGTGATGGCGAAAGAGCACTGGAGCAACGCGACGCGGAGCTACTGCGCACGGTGCAACAAGGACTGCAGAATGAACGTCTCGAATTCACCGAACTGGCCGCGGCCCGCGACCGCTTCGTGCCAACGACCCTGACCAGCGCCCAACAGCCCAGCGAAACCGATCCCGGTCCCGTCCCGATCGACGGCGACAATGGCCTGGTTGACGATGGCCCTATCGATCCCGGCACCTTCGACAACGTGACCTTTGCCCAGGTCACCGATCTGGCAGCGCTACCCAGACGGCGCGGCCTCTGGCAGGTACGCAATAACGCCCTGCACTGCCTGGAGCCACGCGGCACCGCCGATCGCAGCGACCTGCTCGATAGCTCCGGGCTCAACATCACGGTGGCCAATGGCAGCGACAAGGGCTCGGCCACCATTACCTTCCGGGGTACCAGTCTGACCCTGGACTACGCTCGTGGTGGTTTCTTCGCCGGCAACAACACCAGCAACGCCGGCTTCACCACTTTTCCGTTGATTTCAGACATCCCGTACAGCATCAGCTTTGCGCTGACCGGATCGGTCATGCAGATCAGTATCAATCAGACCAAAACACTGAAACTGGTGGTCGCGAACGTCGATGAACGCTTGAACATCGAGGTATTCGATACCACCGCATTCCAGATCCAGCAGCTGGTGGTGCAACGCAACGCCGAAAACGCCACCAATGACCAGGAATGGCAGATGATTGGGCCTGCGCAGGTCCAAGGAAACGGCTGGTTGCTGCCAGAACCAGGCAGCATGCCAGCAGCCATCCTGCGCCCCATCGCCGCCGATGAGAGCGGACTGAAACTGGAAGCCGCTGGCGATGGTCCACTGACCGTGCGCCTGGGCGATCTGGACACGGGCGCATTCTACGAGGTCGATGTCACACTGCCCGCCGAAGGTGGCGCCCTGCCCATCGAAATCCGTTGGCGTGACGGGCGGATCGCCATCATGACAGGCGACAGCACGGACCCCGCCGCTCGACCGCTCGTGGAAGACGTCATGCCCGTCCAACCGCGACACATCATGCTGCAGGCCCGTCGCGCTCTTATCATTCCCAACCAACCGGTGGCACTCCGTCGATGATTTCACGATCCAGCAAAACCTTCGTTCTCGATACCAATGTGCTGTTGCACAACCCCAAGGCACTGTTCGCCTTTTCCGACAACCGAGTCGTCATTCCCATGATCGTACTCGAGGAATTGGATAAGTTTAAAACCAAGAACAACGAATTGGGTCGCAATAGCCGCGAAGTGGCTCGTGATCTTGATCGTTTGCGCCAATTCGGCAGCCTACGCGAAGGAGTCGCCACCGACCAGGGCGGCTTGATCCAGGTCGTGCTCCGCTACGAGGAGATCGAAGGTGCTCTCCCGGGATTGAACGACAATCGCATACTCGGTTGCGCGGTCCAACTGCGCAATGAAGGGCACGATGTCCTCTTCATCTCCAAAGACATTAACGCCCGACTCAAAGCCGACGCCTTGGCCATTCCCTCGATGGACTACGACACCCAGAAGGTCGATATCGAGGAACTGCGTAGCGGTATCCATCGCGTGGAGTGCGATGATCCCGGGCAGGTTGACCACTTCGATGTTTCCGCCCCCCTGCATGGCGAACATCCGCTACTCCATGGCCTGGACATCTATCACAACGAATTCGTACAATTCGAAGACCCGGACGAACATGTACTCAGTCTCGGTCGCTGGAACGCCGAGCGCAGCCTGTTGGAGCACCTGGATCTCGATTGTCCGCATGTTTTCGGCATCTTCGCACGCAACCTCGGGCAACGCATGGCCTGCAACCTGTTGACCGATCCGTCGGTACGCCTGCTCACCCTGGTGGGTACGGCCGGCACCGGCAAAACCCTGCTGGCCCTGGCTGCCGGCATGAATCTGGTGCTACGCGAGGAACGCTACAAAAAACTGTTGGTCAGCCGACCGATCATGCCACTCGGACAGGACATCGGCTATCTACCCGGCACCAAAGATGAAAAACTCGGACACTGGATGGGGCCAATTTTTGACAATCTGCACTTCATTCTCGGCAATGCCAACGATGAGCGCGAACCCGACGACATCATCAACAATCTGATCAAAAACGAAACCATCTCACTGGAAGCCCTGACCTACATCCGGGGGCGCTCCATCTCCAATCATTTTCTGATTGTCGATGAAGCACAGAACCTGACGCCGCATGAAATCAAGACCATCATCAGTCGTGCTGGTGAGGACACCAAGATCGTCCTGACCGGTGATCCCTATCAAATCGACAATCCGTACCTGGATGCCAGCTCCAACGGCCTGACCTTCGTCGCTGAGCGCATGCGCGGTCAGCACCTGGCCGCGCACCTGACTCTGCATGTCTCAGAGCGTTCCGAGCTGGCCGGCCTCGCGGCCGACCTGCTGTAGCTGCCGCAACGACCTACCATCATGGAGAGGCCGCCAACGCAGGGTCCTGCCACGAGGACAATCAGAACAGCAAGAACAGGGTGGCAACCACTGCCATCGCCAGCAGGCAGACGACAGGGATGGCCAACCACAGCGGCACCTTCAACGGCTCCACCTGCGGCAGCGGTACGGCCTTGGCCGCAGAGACATCGATGGGTGCTGGCCGCGACTCCACTGGTCGCTGGTCCTGCCGCCGCTCTTTCATCAGGCGATGGAGGGCGGTGGTGGCAACACCCGGCTCGGCCTGCTGATCATGATCGCCTTCCGGCCAATCGGAGTCGACGGAGGCCGAAGGTGATAAACGTGGCTGGGTGACCGGGGTCGGCTCCAGGACCTGAGTGGTCGCGTGCGGTCCAGCTCCGCTCCGTTGGCCGCTGGCGACCCGATGGCCATACCGCTGACTCGAATCTCGGCACAAGGGCTTACGCAACACCTGCCGACGGGTACCTGATCCTTCCAAGCAACGCTGGATCGCTCGCAACCAAGCCTGATGCGAAAGGAAGCGATCCTCGCGATCGGGCGCCATCGCCATCAATACCAGCTCAGCCACGGGCGGGCTGATACCCGGTACCCAGGCGCGCGGATCGGGCAGGGGACACTTGTTGCGCTCGTTCAATACCTCCACCACGCTGTCACCGACAAACGGCGCCCGACCAGTCAACAAATGGAACAGGGTCGCCCCCAAGGCATAGATATCGGCACGCGCATCCACCTGCGCGGCATCGACGATCTGCTCGGTGGCCATGTAGGCGGGCGTGCCCATCATCACCCCGGCCTGGGTCAGTCCCAAGTCGATGTCGACGTCCTTGGCCAGACCAAAGTCGATCAGCCTGGCCTCGATGTGCGCATCTACTTCCGGATAGCGTCCGGGATCAACCGGGGCCACCATGATGTTGCCTGGCTTGATATCCCGGTGCACCAGGCCGAGATGCCGGTCCACTTCGGCCATGCCCTCAGCCAGTTGGCGCACAATGGTCAGACAGACGCGTTCTGGCAGGGGCCCATGCCGCTGCAGGTAGTGATCCAAGGGCATCCCCGGGCAGTATTCCATGGCCAGCCACGGCGGTGTCGCACCAGGATCGAAATCCAAGGGGCGACAAATGGCTGGATGGTCGATCTTGCGCAACAGCTCGAATTCGCGATCGAAGCGGACCAGTTCGCTATCGCAACCACCCCGACGAAGCATTTTGATGGCAGCCTGCCGATTGCCGTCGCGCATATCCACCGCCAGATAAACCTCTCCCATCGCACCCTTGCCCAAAAGACGCTGGCTGGCCCAGGGCCCGATCAACACGGTCTCCGGGGTGAAGGCCTGCAGGGCAGCGGCCTGCTGCTGCGTCAGCTGCCCACTGCCGACAAGTTCAACCAGCAAACGCATCACCGCCGCCCGTTGACCGCTCCGAGCCACCGCATCCGACAGAAGCCCCTGCTGCTGCAGCCAGGTCAGGACTGGCAACAACGGGGCCTCTTCAGGCATCACTAGGGTGTCATCGACGGCCATAGTCCATCCTACTTGCCCATGCCCTTTACCCTGATCGCATTCAGATTCAATTCGAAGCAAGCATCCCATGGACAACACAGTGGAGCAAGTCCGAAGCATTCAGAGCCTCGCGAAATTTTTTGCGACTACCAGTACGAAGCCTGGACGCTTCGACAGCCACAGCGAAGGCAGCCAACAAGTCCCCGTCGACGACCGGAAACCACCACCTAGTCTGCCGCCATGCCCGATGCGGTCCTCCTGCTCATGGCGGGTGCCATCCTGGCCCTGTTCTGCTTCGCCCTCCTCATCCAGCTGGGCGTTTGGCTGGTCCGTTTTCTGCAACTGCCTGCGGACCCACCACCCTCGGTGTTGTTCAACCTTCCCGCCCCGCGACCCCAACACACCCTGGTTGCTGCACGTGAACAAGCAGAGCAACGGCGTGACCATCGACAGGCTTATCATCAGGCCGAGCAGGTGACCAGACGCTGTCAGGAAGCGATGGCGCGTAGCCAACCAGGGCAGGAACCCCCTCCCGCACTGCAGGCCATTTTGGAGCGCGGCCGTCCCGCACTAGACGAACTGGAAGCCATCCTTCTGCAACATGATCAACCCAAGCTCAAAAACTGGCTGCACGTCACCGCTCCGGAGCTGGTACGGCTGTGCCAACAGGCAGAGCAGATCCCCCAGCCGCAGCCGAGTCATCGCCGACTGCTGGTCATGCTGATCATGCTGATCGCCGCCCTACTTTGGCTCGGCGTCATTCTCGCCATCAACCAGGGCTGCTTGTCGTGAGACGCTTGGCTCTCCAGGCGCAGCTACAGGAGCGACCTGCCTTACGCCAGTTGCTCACCAGCGCCCTGGCGCAGGGGCAGCCCGATGCCGCCAGCCTGGCTCGGGAGCATCCACGCTGGGAGGTCGACGACCTGATCCGCCGCCTGCGTGCCGCTGGCGAACTCGGAACTGATGGCTGGCTGGATGAGGTCCGGACCGCCTACCTGGCAGCACTGGAACAGTCCCCGACAACCAACAGTCCCCTCGGCCGCTGCCTGACCAGCCTGCAAGCCCACGACCGTCCCCGCGAGAAGGCCCTCAACCGCGGCATCGACACCCTCGGTGATAATGAATTGTTGGCCTTGTTGCTGCGGACCGGCGGAAGCGATGGCGTACTCGCCCTGGCGGATCGATTGCTCCAGGATCACGATGGCCTGCTCGGCCTGGCCGGATGTGATATCATCGACCTGATGGCCAATGAAGGCATTGGGCAAGCCAAGGCAGCGGAACTGGCTGCAGCATTCGAATTGGGCCGGCGCCTGGTTCGCGCCAGTCGTGGCGACCGCCCCAGCATGCGCACCGCCACCGAGGTAGCCGCCTATATGGGCCCGCTCCTAGCCGCCAAGCTGGTGGAGGAGGTTTGGTGTTTACCGCTGGATGTCCGCTGCCGTCTGCTGGGACAGCCGTTGCAGGTCAGCAGTGGCGATGTCGATGGCAGCGAGGCCAGCCCGCGCCTGGTCTTTCGACAATCCATCCGGGCTGGGGCCAGCAGCTGCATCCTGGTGCACAATCACCCAACCGGCGATCCCGCTCCCTCACGACCAGACATCACGCTCACCAAACGCCTGATCCGTGCCGGCGCGATTGTCGGCATCCCCTTGGTAGACCATCTGATCATCGGCGATGGCGAACGCTGGACCAGCCTACGGCAATTCCGACCGGAACTGTTCACTGATGCCGCCTGGTAATGTACAAACCGGGCGCCGCCCGGAACCCACGGGTTCCATCGTCTCGGTCGGCGCCCGGTTTTCGGCCCTTAGGGCCCGTCAATAAATAAAGGCAGCGTCTCACTTGATTTTTTGCCGCCCTTCTGCGTTGCTTATCGCTTACATATAC
>CAYONM010000055.1:0-17848 GCA_964405325.1 uncultured candidatus Brocadiaceae bacterium
CATCCTCCGATGACGGTACCCATTGGCGGCGCGATGATGCCGGCGGCCTACTCCCCAGCGGCAAGGACTGGGACAGTGAGATGTGCTGCTATCCGGCGCTACTGGAGGTGGACGGTCGCCTGCTGTGTTTCTACTGCGGCAACGGTTATGGCGCCACCGGTTTTGGCCTGGCCGAGGTCCGATTACCGTGAGTGTGTTGGTGTTTCCCGCAGTCGGCAGCAGCGGCTGCACGCAGGCCCAAACCTGGCGGAGCCTGAGCCTGCGGGTGGTTGCGGCCAGTTCGGTCGGCGTTTCGCCGGTTTGGCGTGATGGCAGTGACGCGCAGTGCCATCTCCCGATGGTGGACGATGCCAGCTTTGCCGAGCAATTCGAAGACCTTTGCCTGATCGAGAATATTACCGCCATATTCGCGCCGGTTCCCGCGGTCCATGCCTTTTTTGCACGAAATCCAACGATTCTCGGTGATCGGACCCTACTGGGCGAACAGCCCATTGCCCAGGTGCAACGAAGGGGTCGCCAATTGTTGGCACGGGCACGGGCACTGGATCAGCTGCTGCCGGACATCGATTCCGAAATGCTGGCCAGCGTATTGTGGCTTTGCGATCAGATCCACGGCGAATGCGATGATATTAAAATCGCGGCACTGATCGCAGCGGTCCTGGCAGCTCCGGCCGGCGATCTGGTGGAGATCGGCACCTTGCTGGGTCGATCAGCGGCAGCGCTTCGCATTGCCGGTGGCTGGCGCGGCTGCTCCGGCTTGTTCTGTATTGATCCCTGGCAGGCCACCTGTTCGCGTCAGGAATCCGCGCCCGCCTGGGTGCGCGACGACATGGTCACGGCTTGGGACTACGAATTGATGCCGCTTCTGTGGCGTCAGCATCTGCGCTTGATCAGTGGCTGTCCGCTGGGCTGCTGGCGCCTGCCATCAATCGAAGCCGCACCGCACTACGCCACCGGTGAACCTGCCGTTGGCTGCGATGGCGAAGCGGTGCATCCGGCAAAGGGCATCGCCTTGCTGCATATTGATGGCAATCATGATGTCGAAGCAGTCGCCGCTGATTGGGCAGCCTGGTCACCATTCTTGCAGCCGCAGGCCTGGATCGTCTTTGACGATTATTGCTGGCGACACGGCGATGGGGTTCGCGTCTTCTGCGATCGATTACTGCCGACCGTCGCCGTACGGCGGGCTTTCGTCTGCGCCGGGGCCCTTTTTGTCGAGATGACCTGAGCCCCGACGCTTTCGGTCTCACACCGCTAAAATATCTTCGGTCTTCTCCTTCAGCAGATGGTCGACCTTGCCCTCGTATTGTTTCAACAATTCAGTGACGTCGTCGGCGGCCTTCTTGACGGTATCTTCGGGCCACTTCTCGTCCTTGCCGCTGGACTCGATCTGCTTGATACCGTCACGACGGGCGTTGCGCATGGCAACGCGGCAGCGCTCGCCACTTTCCTTGGCCTGATTGGCCAATTCCTTGCGCCGTTCGCCGGAAAGCGGCGGGATATTGAGGCGGATCAACTCGCCATCGTTCTGCGGCGACATGCCCAGGTCGGCGGCGATCAGGGCCTTTTCGATGTCGCGAATAGTGCCCTTGTCATAGGGCTTGATCAACAGCTGCTGCGGCTCGGGCACGCTGATGCCAGCCACCTGTTTGATGGAGACGGAGGCACCATAGGCCTCCACATGCACATGGTCGATCATTCCGGCGCTGGCGCGCCCGGTGCGAATACGACGCAGTTCGCCAACCAGGCTGTCGACGCTTTTCTCGAAGTGCTCTTCCACGTCCAACATGATCTCGTCGAGGTCCATGGGGTGTCTCCTCAGGGGGTAGGATGGCCGACAACGGTGCCGGGTGGGTTATCGCCCAGCGCCGCACGAATGGCGCCAGGACTGGTCATATCGAAAACACGAATCGCGATGTCCTGCTCCCGGCACAAAGCGAAGGCGGCCTGATCCATGACCGCATAGCGACCGGCCAGAGCCTGATCGAAGGTCAGGTGCTCGAAACGGGTGGCGGTGGGATCCTTGCGCGGATCGGCGGAATAGATCCCGTCGACATTGGAGCCCTTCAGCAGCACACTGGCCGCCATCTCTGAAGCGCGCAACGCGGCGGTGGTGTCGGTGGTGAAGAAGGGATGCCCGGTACCACCACCGAATACGACGATGGTGCCGGCGTCCAAGTCGGCCACCACCTGTTCGCGGTGGTACTGACTGGCGACATTCGGAATGGCATGTGGGGCGTAGACTTGGCAGCGACCGCCAGCGGAGATGATCCCCTCTTTCAACGCCAAGCTGTTGATCAGCGTCGCCAACATGCCCATGTAATGTGGCCGGGTCGGATCTGCCGCCGCAGCCTGGAGGGGCGCGCCGCGAATGATGTTACCACCACCGACCACGACGCCGACCTGGGTCTGCTGCGCACCGTCGACCAGTTCCTGACAAACCTGGGACAGAGCTTCGGCATCGAAAACGCCTGCCGCGCTCCCCTTCAGGGCCTCACCGGACAGCTTCAACAACACACGACGTGCCATGGCGACTCCAAACGCGCAACGCTAAGCCCGGAGGCCTGGTTGGCAATGCCACCGAGGCACGCTTACGCCACACTGGTCGGCCAGTCCGCAGCATCCTTCAGCTCGACGGCTCGGTTGTCGGTGTGCTATCCGACTTGCCGCCGTGCCGAACCACTTTGGCTTGAACGTTGTAGACCACCTCTTTGCAGATGTTCTTGGCCAAGTCGCCACAACGCTCCAGATGCTTCATCGCTTCACAGAGCCGGATCACCTTGTGGATGTCGGTTGGATTCTGCTCAGCGTGATGGCTGTAGGCCGCAATGGTCTCGCCATAGGCACTGTTGACCATCTTGTCACGGGTGCGGATCTCGTCGGCCAGCTCGATGTCGTCATGCTGCAGGGCGCGTACTGCATCCTGAACCATGCTTGGCACCAGATTGGCCAGATGGCGCATGCTGGGTGGAATCGGATAGCCCCCCTGGTCCTTCAGGGCACAGACGCAGTGACCAAGGGACTTGGCGTGATCGCCGATACGCTCCAAGCTGTGAATCACCTTGGAGGCGGTGATGATGAAACGGAAGTCATCCGCATAGGGCTGGTTGAGCGCCAGGATCCGCATCACGTGGGCATCGATGTTGTTTTCACGGTGATCGATATGCACGTCATCGGCAATCACCTGCTTGGCGATAGACAGGTCCTCATTGAGAAAGGCATCCATCGCCAGATCGATGGCCGTCACGACCATGCTACACATACCGTAGATATCGCGCTTCACACTCATGATTTCATCATGGAATTGGGACATGGAAAGGTCCTTCGGGTTGGCGGAGCGGGCACGACCCGATCCGATCGGGTGGAAAAATCACACGCTCGTTACCGCTGCGATCTGAGGTGGTGTCGCCGGCAGCTCGACCACGAAGGTGGAACCGCAGCCCAACTGGGAGTGCACGCCGATGGTACCGCCATGCGCCAGCACGTAGTGTTTGACAATACTCAAACCTAAGCCGGTACCGCCCAGGGCCCGAGACCGCGCCTTGTCGACCCGGTAGAAACGCTCGAAAATACGCTCCTGGGCCGTCGGGGGGATACCGATGCCCTGGTCCTCGATTTCGGCAACGATACGGTCGCCAGCGACCTTGGCACGAACGGTAATGGTGGTATTGGGTGTCGAATAACGCACCGCATTGGAAAGGAGATTGTCGAAAACCTGACGCAGTGCCTCAGCATCACCACGCACCGGCAGTGGTTTGCTCAGATCCGGTTTGTGAATACGGATGCACGCCGCCGCGGCAGCTTCCTGAATGCCTTCGACCGCTTCCTGCAGACAACGACGCAAATCGACCTGCTCCCGCTCCATGGACTCGTCGTTCGCCTCCAAACGCGAGAGCACCAGCAGATCGGAAACCAGATTGGCCAATCGCACCGAGTGGGCCCGCGCCTTGTCGGTGAAACGACGTCGCATGTCCGGCGGCATGTCCTCGTCCTCATCGAGGGTCTCCAGAATGCCCTGGATGACGGTCAACGGGGTTTTCAATTCATGTGAGACGTTGGCGACGAAATCCCGCCGCATGTTGTCCAGACGACGACGCTCGGTCTGGTCGGTCACCACCAAAACCGCGCCGATCACCTGTCGATCAGCATCGTGCAGCGGGGAGATGTGCAGATCCAAATACCGCC
Source organism: uncultured candidatus Brocadiaceae bacterium (assembly GCA_964405325.1). Lineage (GTDB taxonomy): Bacteria > Planctomycetota > UBA11346 > UBA11346 > UBA11346 > CAYONM01. The sequence continues at coordinate 4,186 of CAYONM010000055.1, forward strand.
CACTGGGCCCCGACAGACGCAGCTGACTGCGGCGATTACTCGCCTCCTGCAGTGCCAGACCGATTTCACCGCAAATGCGGTCGTGCCGGAGCACCTGCCAGACCGGCTGACCGACCACATCACCGGAGTCGATCGGCAGCATCTCCTGAGCCACGGCATTGATATGCATGATGGCCTCGTCGGCATCGACCGCGATCACCCCCTCGTGCATATCCGAGAGAATGGTCAGCAATTTCTGACGATCGGTACTGATGGTCCTGATGCGCTGCTCCTGTTGCCGAGCCATGGTATCGAAGGAACGGATCAGATCGCCAATCTCATCGCGCCCCGGTTTCGGCAGGATGGAACGCTGTTGGCCACGAGCCAGAGCCTGAGCCGCCGCCCGGAGCTGGTCCAAGGGTCTGGTCAGATTCCGGGCCATGAAAAAACCCAACACCAAAGCCGCGAGAGCAGACACCAACACCGCAAGGGTCACCACCATGCGTAAACGGGCACGCCGTTCATCCAACAGACGCAAGGGCACCGCTACCCGCAGCCAACCCAGGTGCTGGCCGGTCGCAACATCGCCGTCAGTGGTCGGCTGGAATTGCTCGCCATGCAGCGATCGGGCCAAGTACATCATCTCCTGGCCGAGAGTATTGCTGTAACGTGACACCACGCTGACGCCGTCGGCGTTGCGCCGGCTGGCCGGCAGCTCTGCGCGACCAAGATGGTTGTCCATCAGTCGCGGATCCTCGTCGCTGTCGGCCAACACCCGGCCGTCAGGCAGCACCAGGGTCAGACGCGTCGGCACCTGTGCCCGCAGACGCTTGAAGCGACGTTGCAGCAGCTGACCCGCCTGCTCCAGGGCACCAGAACCCTGATCCAGGGTGTCCAGTACCAGTTCAGCAACCAGCTGGCTCTTCTCAGCCAGTTCGTTCCGAATCTGCCGCTGGATGTCCGAGGTCAGCTGTTGCTCCAGCAATTGCCACGTGATGACGGCCACCAACAGGATGATCCCGACAAAACCAGCGTATAATTTGAACAATAATCGTGAACGCACGAGAAGGATCATCCTCTGATGAAACGGTCAAAATGGATGTTTCCCTCAGAGGGGGCGTTGCCCCCTCGCGACATCCGTTGCACACCCCCACGGCCTCGGTCGGACCTTGCTCGCTTCGCGAGCATTTTTGGCGGCACTTCGCGCATTTTCCGCCAAAAACCGGTCCTCGGTCGGTCGGTCTCGCACGTGGACGCGCTCGACTGAGCAGCCGCTGGCTTGGTTCGAAATCGACCTCTGATGGAACAACGCACGGACTATTCCCGATCTGCGAAGCGGTACCCGACCCCGCGAATGGTTTCAATCAGATCGCGATGCGGTCCGAGTTTTTTCCGGATCGCACGCACATGCACATCGACATTGCGGTCGATGACGATGGCCCGATCACCCACCACCTGATCTAGCAGCTGATCGCGACTGAACACCCGGCCAGGACGGCCGGCGATGAAATGCAACAAACGGAACTCGGTCGCCGTGAACTCCACCGGGACGTTGTCCAATCGGACCTCGTGTCGGGCGATATCGATCACCATCGCTCCGTGCTCGATGCGCTGCTGTGGATTTTGCAGGTGCGTCTGAGTGCGTCGTAGCTGAGCCTTGATGCGCGCCAGCAACTCCCGTGGGCTGAAGGGCTTGGTCACGTAGTCGTCGGCACCAATGCCCAGTCCCAACACCACGTCGCTCTCCTCGCTCTTGGCGGTCAGCATGATCACCGGGATCGTCCGGGTTTCATCATCCTGCTTCAACAGCCGACACAGCTCGATACCGTCCATTCCCGGCAGCATCAGGTCCAGCAGCACCAGGTGCGGGCGCTCCCCCCGCACCGCTTGCAGGCCCATTTCGCCATCAGCGGCCATGACCACCTGGTAGCCTTCGCGTTCGAGATTATAGGCGAGGAGCTCCTGAATATCGGGCTCATCCTCAATGACCATGATCTTCTTTGGCGGCATGACGTCTCCACATAACGTGTCCAAACTGCTGTTGGAGGTAAGCCGGCACCGTGCTTCGTGCTTTAAAGAAGCGTTATAATTGCTGCCAGCGTTCTGCCAGACGAAATTCGTCTTTATAGAATCTTTTTTTCTCGTCAGAAGGGGCTCGTGTTTCATGCCCCGACTCGCTTCGCTCGATCCTTTCGAGCATGCCACTGGCCCCCTCCAAAGCGCTCCCGCCTCGCGCCGCATGCGCGGCCTGACCTGAACGGAATCCGGATTGAGCCATCACAGAATCGGCGCGCTACCGGCTTCCGTGGCGATGGGTGAATTGTCGCAAGATGGCGTTGGCTTTGGCGATGTCCTCGATACGCAGCTTGAATGGACGCGTACACTCTGTCATCAGAGCGTCGAAGGTGATATCGCCGGTGGGACGGAAGCCGCGACGGTCGTTGGCGGCGATCGCTTGCAGAATCGCACGCTGACTCATCTTGTGCCCCAGATTCCGTTTCATCGCCCAATGAAAGGGATGCCAACCAGTGACCAGCTCGTACACCATGATCGCCCAACTATAAATATCGCCGCTGATGCCGATATCGCGCCCCGAACGCTTGGTCAGGGCGAAGAAAGCCTGCTCTGGACTGCAGTACTTGGGGGTCAATTCAACGATATCCTGATCACGATAGCGACGTCGCCAGCGCGCGATACCGAAGTCGGTAATCTTGCCGCGACGGGGACCGTGAATCAGAATGTTCTGCGGTTTGATGTCACGATGGGCGACATGGTGTTCGTGCGCCGCCTTGATGCCGTCGGTGGCGTCGGCTACACCGGCCAGCAGGTCCAACAAACCGAAACCCGGTCGACCGCGCTGCTCGCGTACCACCCGGTCCAAACTACCAAATTGTGCCTTCTCCATGATCATGAAGGGCACCACATCCAAAGGAAAGAAAGACTTCAGCTCTGACGGCATCTGCTCGGGCACCATGGCGTCACCATACTCGAGAATGCGCAGAATGCTCTCGTGGTAACGCGACAGCACCATGGCCTTCTCGCATTCCACTTTGAATGAGCCATAGGTGCCGATGCCGTCGCGCAGGGTCTCACTGGCCAGAATCAGGATTTTGACGGCCACCTCGTCGCCACCGTAATACCCACTATAGACGGCCGAATGGATCCCGGTCTGAGCAATGGGTTCGCCCAATTGCACCTGTTCGGCGAGGAAGATCTCTTTCAGGGTCGCATCGAAAATCGCCTGATGCTGGAGACGAAGCTGCAGCGCATGGGGCCCGCTCGGCCGGGCGCCCTTTGCGGCCACGGTGGTTGCTTCCAGATCGTCTGTTTCATCAGCCTTGGACATGATCGTGGCATCCTGTGATGACCAAAGGGGGCGGCAAGCCCCTGTGTGACACGGAACACGGCGCCTTGATCGCGGAGTTCCAAACAGCCATGGGCGAAGTGAATACGCCAACCCGATCCAGTACGATACCAGATGGCGTCACCACGAGCCAGGCAACAGGTCCGGCCTCGATCACCCCGCACCGGACCGGAGTAGTCCAAGTAGACACGGCGATGATCGGCCTGGACCCACCAGCACCCACCAGCCAAGGCAAAGGTGCGACAGCAGCTCCCCTCCGCCAGGAGCAGATCCAGATGCAATCGACCATGGCCCCGATGCTGCAGCAGTGCCGCCTGTCCGCTACGCGTCACCGCTGACCGGCCCCGGCTGGGCACGAAGCGCTTGCCAGACGGCCGGCTCGAGCTGCTCGCTCTCTTCCACCAGCATCACCGGTATCTGATCGACCACCCGATACCCACGCCGGCAATCCGCATTGGTGCACAGCAACTGCTGCGACACCCACTGCAGGCCGGTGTGACAGGCTGGGCAGACCAACAGCTGGAACAGCTCACTGTCACAGGGCAGATCGATTTCTGGCATGGGCGTGTCCTCGAATCAGACCATCGGCGGTCAGTTGACGATATAGCCGCGCAAGATGCTGAGCACATCGCTGATGCTGGTGGCATCCAACAGGGCGTCTTTTACATATTCATGCTGCAGCATTTCGGCGAACTGACGATAAACCCGCAGGTAGAGTTTGTCCTCGTAGGGCGGACTGGCGAGCAGGAAAAACAGATGGGTGGGGCCACCATCGAGACTGTCGAAATACAGTCCCTTCCGGGAACTGGCGAAACCCATGATAAACGTCCGGCACTGCATAGAGCGGACATGCGGGATAGCCACTCCCGGAGCAATGGCGGTGGTGGCCTTGCGCTCACGATTGACCATGTCCTTGTAGAACTTGGTCGGATTGCTGATTTCGCCGGAGGCATCCAGAAGATTGCAGAGCACCTGAATCAGACGCTCCTTGTCGGAGACCAGGCGACGCTCGCGCTGCTGCTCGGATTCATCCTCAGCAGCTTCGGTGGGCTCAAAGTCGAGATCCAAACCGATACAATCGTTACGCATGAAACGGAGGATGTTCACCGCTTCTTCCTCAACATGGGCAGAGGAGCCGGGAGCTTCAGGACGAACACGTTTCCATGGCCAGAGCATATGCGGGTTCGGTCGGCTGCGGTCCGTAGGGATGGGGTGGTACCCAGGCGCGCGGCGGAAAACCAGCGACGCCGTAAATGGGTCAAAACGCGAAGGATAGAGGGCGCAGGTGCACCCACAAGAACGATGCCAGGTCAAGGGACCGGTGGTCCCTCATCGCGAGACAGGCCACTCACCCGCATCTGGCGGTCGCCAGCAATGCGATAGCCATCGCCAACGGTCTCGAAGCGCAGCCGTCCCCCCGCCAGCCGCCAGGGCCACTCGGGATGCCACAGGCTACAGTGCATCGGCTGTTGCTCGCTGGCCTGCGCCTCGATCCACTGCACCTGCCAGGTGCCGGACCCGTCGACATGCACCTCCCCCACCAAGGCTGCTGTTACCAAATCGAAGGGGATCAGCTGTCCATGGGTATCGCGCAGCTGACCCTGACAAGCGGTGACGGCCTGCAGCGATAGATGATACGCATGCGACTGGTCCGCAGCTACCGGCAGCGCCTCCAATCGACCCGACTCGCACGTGACGCTGAGCTGCCGCAAGCTGCCCTGGTCATCGGCTTGAAATGCCAACACCACCGTCCCCACCAAGCGGCCACTTTGCAGCCAGGGCTGATCCGGCGTCGCATCGGCTGCCAGCTGCCACTGGCAAGCATCGGCCTGCAAACGACTTTGGGCCCACTGCAGTTGCAAGCCGCCGGTTGCCTGCCCACTGCCACCGGCACGTAGCGGCAGCTGCAAATGCCCAGCGATTTGAACGGTCATGGCCGTGGGATCATCCTGGTTGATCCGCACCTGCTCCCAGGCCTGCAGCTGCTGCCAGCCGGCTTCGTCGCCATTCAATTCCAAGCGTCGAGCCCGCGCATGCCACCACTCCTGCTGCTGCAAGGCCAGATGCACGGATTCCTCTGCCGGCAACAAACGCAGCTGACGCAGGACCGGCGAACCGAAACCTTGCTGGAAAGGGACGGTCAGCAAGGCCTCCACCGCCGCGGCATCGCTCTGCACCGGTACCCAGCCTTGCGATAAGCGCAGAAGGCCGGTCATGGGCTGCTGACCAAGGCTTTGGATCTGATACTGGAGCCGACCCGCAACCGGAGTCTGCTCCTGCACCTGGAGCGTATCCGCCTGCAGCCGTCCGCGCACCGGGAAACCAGGCCAGCTGGTCTCACCGCACGTCAGATCCACCGCCTGGATGGTAACGGCCCTTGGAATTAGTTGTCGATGATCCTGCGGCTGACGCAGCCGATAGCGCAATTCCTCAGCCGTCAGAACGATGGATTCGTAGGCCACCTCCAGGCCCTGATCGAGCCACGACCAGGCCGTCTGGACCTCGCCGGCTGCAGGGAGGGGTTCCAACTGGAAACGTTGCATCCGACAACGCAACAAGGCGGGATCAATTCCCGCCTCGGCGTAGAGCAGGGTCGCTCCGGCACTTATCAACAGACAACGCCACATGAACCGCAGTGTGGTGGCAATTCCCACAGGCCAAGATGCCGATCAGGAGCGAGGATGATCGTTGTCGATCTCACCCAATCGGGAGACTCGCTCTTTCATCAGGCGGCCAGGCTTGAACTTGGCAACCACCTTGCGCTCAACACTGACTTTTTCCAGGGTTTTGGGATTGAGGGCCGTCCGAGGCTTACGTTCGACGGTTTCAAACACGCCAAAATCGCGGAACTCCAACCGATTACCGACGGCCAGCTCGTGAATGATTTCGTCCAACAGGGCCTGGATCACCTGCAGAGTCTGTGCCTGCCCAATACCGAAACGCTCGGCAATACGGTCTGCCAGGACACGCTTGACGATGGTCTTTGGTTGATCTCCACTCACGTCGTCTCCTCGGACATAGTAGAGCGGCAGCTGCGCGCTACTGCCTTGAACTCAGCTGGCACACGACAGCTTTTCCATAGTAAGTTAATCTGTAAGTTCAGTGAAGACAAGAGTCCATTTTGCCCACTCGACACCGGGTCACTTACACACGAGTCCCGGAGCCGACTGTCATCCGGCCCATGAGGAGCGCCATGAGCGAGCCGATCGATGCCCCCCAGTTGCTGCAGCAGCTCCGCACCCAACTCCAATCCGCGTACCGAGGTGACATCAGTGCCATCGAACTGATGCTGGTGGCCCTCTTGGCGGGTGGTCATGTGTTGCTGGAAGACATTCCTGGCGTCGGCAAGACCACCTTGGCCAAAGCCCTGGCCCGCTGCATCGATGGTCGCTTCGCCCGGGTCCAAGGGACGCCGGACCTGATGCCCACCGATATCACCGGTCTGTCCATTTATGATGAACGCGACCGGCGCTTTCACTTCCACCCCGGCCCCATCTTTTCCGATGTGCTGCTGGTGGATGAACTCAACCGCATGCCACCGCGCACCCAATCGGCCCTGCTGGAGGCCTTCGGCGAGGGACAGGTTTCGGTAGAAGGCGAAACCCACCCGCTCTCGCCAGTCTTCCTCTGCATTGCGACCCAGAATCCGCACGATCAGGTCGGCACCTATCCGCTGCCGGAAAGCCAGATGGATCGCTTCCTGCTACGCTTCAATCTTGGCTATCCCGACAGCAACTCTGAACGCGGGCTGCTGGCCAGCGATGGCGCCGATGAAGCACTGGCCTGCATGCAAGCGGTCTGCCACCCCGATAGCCTGGCGCAACTGCGTCAACATACCCGTGCTGTGACCATTGGCGAGGAGGTCCGCGATTATCTGCTGCGCCTGCTGCGCAGCAGCCGTGAGGCCGAAACCGTCCGCATGGGCGCCAGCCCGCGCGCCGGCCTGGGGCTGCAACGAGCAGCCCAAGCCCAGGCACTGCTGGCCGGGCGCGACTTCGTCATTCCCGAAGACATCCAGACCCTGGCCCCTGCTGCCCTGGCGCATCGCCTGCATGTACGCGGCGGTAGCGGAGCCGATACCGTTCGCGCCCTTCTGGACCTGGTTGCGGTACCACGCTGAAAGCCCGCATGTCGCGACCATCCGCCTGGCTCCCTACCCTCCCCTGGCAGCAACACGGCTGGGATGCCGATTGGGGCCTGACGTGGTCGGGTCTGAGTGGTGCGGTCGTGCTGCTGGTCAGCCTGCCGCTGGCTTTGTGGTGGCCCCACTGGTGGCAAGTCGTCCTCCTGATGGCCGGTCTGCTCAGCGCTGGACTGCTGAGCCGCCGACAGTTTCGCTTCACCACCGACTGGCTGCTGCCAGAGGCGCCACAGGCCGGACGCAATGCCAGCCTGGGCCTGCGTCTGCGTTGCGATCAAGACCGCGGTCCCTGCCAGCTGTTCCATCCCTGTGGCCTGGGCAGCTCCCGGCAACCACGGGTCATCCTATCAGCCGCTACCGCGGGCGATCCGTGCCGTTGCGTCTGGCTGACGCGCTTCGTGGATCGTGGCCGCGTGCGCTTGCCGCCAGCAGTCATCTTGTGGGAAACCGGCCTCGGCCTGTTCTGGTGCCGACAAGTGGCCAGTACCGTGGCACCCATCACGGTGCTGCCCCTCACCGGTCGGCTTGATGGTCAGCTGACGGCTCGCCTGGAACACCTGATGCATCAGGGCCAACCAGACCGCAAGCCGGGCGATGACGACCTCCTACGCCTGCGGCAATACCAACCCGGCGATCCACGCCGCAATATTGCCTGGCGCGCCAGCGCTCGTGCCAGACAGCTCCTGGTCTGCATTCGTGATCAACCCCATCACCAGCACTTGGCCCTGTGCGTCGACACCCGCTGTCCGGCCAATCGGCGTCGGCGCTTCGAGCGTCTGATCGCCGCCGCCGCAACCCTGGTCGAGCATGCCCTGGATCAGGGCTGGACCGTCAGCCTCTACGGCAGCTGGTGTCCGACAGAAGGGCTCCAGGGGAATCGCACCCACCTGTTACGAGCCCTGGCCTGTATCCAAGCCGCACCACCCCACGCCAAAGCCCCACCAGAAATACCGAGCGCGATCTGCCTGCATATCGCTAGCGACCTGGCCGGACACACCCCACGAATGTGGAACCTGTCGCAGGCCGAAGACCTGATCCACCTGCCGCCGCGCCTGCCCTCCGAGCCGCCACCGGCTCGGGGTAGCCAACGCCTGCGCCGCTTGCGGGAAACCCAGGTATGAACAGACCACCCGGCCTGCGAATCCTGCATCTCCTGGTTCTGGCCGCCCTGGCCGCCCTGGACCTATGGCAAGTCCCTGCGCTCGCTCCGGCGGTCATGGTCGTGCTGGCCGCGGCGCTGTTGGCGGAATGGCGTGGTGCCATCTGGCAACAAGAAACCCTGATCACCCTGGGCCTGCTGATTGGCCTGAGCATGCTGCCGGCAGAGGTCGACTGGAGCCAGCACTACCTGGGCCTGGCCGTGGCCACCTGGATCCTGATCCCGAGTCGACCGGGCCTGCTGCGGGCGGTCAGCCTGCTGATTCTGCTGGAAACCATCCGTCATCCACTGACCAGCTGGCAGCTGGGCGCTTCGGCAGGTTTGCTGATCCTCTGCCTGCACGGCGACAGCTGGTATCGCATCAGCCTGCAGACCGCACCCGGCCTGGTGCTGAATCGACAACGCCGCCCCCGGATCTGGAGCCCACTCCTGGCCATCCCCCTGGGCTTGCTGCTGGTGACCGGCTTACACCACTGGCTCATCACAACTCTGAACCAGGCGACCGCCAACACGACGGCCTTGGACGCCAGCAAGACGACGCGCCCCGATGGCCCCCTGGCCCTGGATTTGGAACTGGAACTCGGCAATCCGATCTGGACCAGCCAAGACCCCACCCCTACAGCTCTGCTGCTACCAGAATCCGCAACCAGCATCGCCCGGCCCAGCTATCTGCAGGCCGTCGCCATCCCCGAACTGAACCTGCACCAGGGCCGTATCCATTGGCAAGGCGCCGCCAGTGCCAGTCGCCCGCTTCCCGAACGGATCATCCTGCACGAACAGGATCATGGCGTCGAACAACGCCTGGTGCGCTGGCGCGGTGGTGGCGAAGTCGTACCGCGGCCGGCCGGGGCTGCCTGGATCGAACTCAGGTCCTGCCTGGCAGACATCGATGGCAACTGCTACCAGCCCGGCATCGACCTTGCCAACACCGTCTATCCAGTAGCTGGCAGCCAGGCCGCCTACCCCGCCGACCAGGCGGCCGCCCTGCGGGCAACCCAGCTGCCCAGGCAGCTACTGTTGCAACTGGAGCAAGAGCTGGGCGAACTGCTGCAGCAACTGCGACGCACCTCCCCGGGCGATGCCGCCGTGTTGTGCTGTGACTGGCTGCAAAACCGTTGCCGGTATAGCCAAACGCCCCCACCACCGCCCGATGACCAGATCGCATCCGAACTGCTGCAGTTCCTCGTCGGACCGGCTGAACAACGGCACGGCCACTGCCAGTACTTCAGTACAGCCCTGGTCGTCCTGCTACGTGCCGCCGGCTTCGCCGCTCGACCGGTGGTCGGCTACCTGAGCAATGAATCGTACCAGGCGGGCGTCCTGTTCCGCGCCCTGCATGCCCATGCCTGGGCCGAAGTCCTGGACAGCGACAGTCGTTGGTTGCGGGTCGACCCGACTCCGGCCGCTGCCATGCAGGCCGACCGCGCGGCCATCGCTTCCACGGCCACCGCCATCGACCCCGCGTCAGACTTGGCACAGCTGCAGCCGGTCCAGACCTGGCGCCCCTGGCTGATCGCGCTGCTCCTGGTGCCCCTGCTCCTGGTACTGCTGTGGCGACCACGCCAAACAGCACCCGGCCCCCCCCTTTCCGGGCACCTGCGCCTAGCCAGGGACAGCATCCTCGATCAGGCCGTGGCACTCGGCATCGAGGTCGGCCCCGGTACCAGCATCACCACGGCCGTGCAAGGCATTGAGTCAGTCACCGGCGTCGACCTGCAGCACGAGTTGCACGCCTACCACCGCGCTCGCTTCGCCGCAGACCCCAACGCCTTCGCCAGTTGGCCTCCGCTCCCGACCACCAAAAGCGAGCCGCCGAGCTCAGCGAACAAGCCCGGACACGACCTGGTTTGACTGTTTGTTGCGCCGTCCTATCTTTGGTGCTGTTCGACATTTGTGGTATTCAACTGTGTGACTGGAAAACCCGCTCCGGGTTCCCTTGCTTGGCTCTATCAGGAACGACGTATGCAAGAGCTGTCTTACTGCCGTTTAAGGAGTGCCATCGGCCGACTTCCAAGCTAAACATGGTGGATACCTTCGAGATCGAATCGAAGGAACCCATTGTATGAGTTATGTCATCACTGCGATCATCTGCCTGATTATAGGCGGCGGCATCGGCCTTGCGATAGGCTGGTGGCGTTTGAAAACGCTCCGCGAAACCATCGAGTTGGAGCGCGAAAAACAGAAAGCCGAGTTCGAACTCGACAAGCAACGCCTGGAGAACGAGCAGGACAAGGTCCTCAAGGAACGAGCCAAACAACAACGCGACCACATCCGCGCTGAATTCAATGAAGAGCGCGAGGAACTGCAACAGGATCGGGAAACACTCAAAAAGCGGGAAGGCAAACTGCAATCCCGCGAGGACAAGTTTGCCAATCGCGAACAGGCTCTGGACACCAAGCTCGAGCAGATCGACCTGCGTGATGCCAAGCTCAGCAAGCGCGAGACCGAGCTGGAGCAGTGGAACGAGCAGATCGGCCTACGCGAGGAGCACGTGGTCCAGGCTGAAACGGGTATCGAGACCGAACTGGCCAAGATTGCCGGCATGAGCCCGGAAGAAGCCCGCGACACCTGGTTCAAGCGCCTGGATGTGGAACTGATGGAAGAGCAGAACCGGCTGATCAAACAGCGGGTCGGGGCCGCTGAGGAACACGCCAAGGAGCTGGCCCAAGAACTGCTCAGCCGTGCCATCCAACGCTACGCCGCGGAACACACCGCCGAGACCACCATCTCCAAGGTGGAGCTGCCCGATGAAGAGATGAAGGGCCGGATCATCGGCAAAGAAGGTCGCAACATTCGCGCCTTCGAACAGATCTCCGGCGTCGACCTGATCATCGACGACACCCCCGGCATGATCACCCTGTCCTGCTTCGATGGCGTTCGCCGGGAAATCGGCCGGCGGGCCCTGGTTGATCTGATCACCGATGGCCGCATCCATCCAGCCCGCATCGAGGAAGTCTTCCTGCGCATCCGCCAGGATATGGACAAAGAACTGGCCAAGCTGGGTGAAGATGCCGCCTTCGAGTGCGAAGTCTCCGGCCTGCATCCGCAGCTGACCAAGCTGCTGGGTAAACTGCAATTCCGCACCTCCTACGGCCAGAACGTGCTGCAGCACACCAAAGAGGTCGCCTTCCTCTGTGGCGCGCTGGCCGCCGATCTGGGCCTGGACCCCAAGCTTGGTCGACGCTGCGGCCTGCTGCATGACATCGGCAAGGCCCTGGACCACGAGCAAGAGGGCAGCCACCCGGTTCTGGGCTACGAGGCCTTGAAGCGATTCGGCGAAGACGAAGTGGTGGCCAACGCCGCTCTGGCCCACCACGAGGGCTACGAGGTGAAAAGCGCCTACACCACCCTGGCGGCCGCCGCCGATGCCATCTCCGCCGCCCGTCCCGGTGCCCGGCGCGAGAACGTCGAGCGCTATATCAAGCGCCTGCAGCAACTGGAAGAAATCGCTATCGATTTCGATGGCGTGATGAAGGCCTACGCCATCCAGGCCGGCCGCGAACTGCGGGTGATCGTCAACGGTCACAACCTGGCTGATGGCGTGCTGTCCAAGGTTGCCCGGGACATCGCCCGCCGGATCGAGGACGAAGTCGCCTATCCCGGCGAGGTCAAGGTCACCATGATCCGCGAAATGCGGGCTTCGGCCGTGGCTCGCTGATGGACGCCCTGGGCCAGCGCGCGCGCGATCTGGCCCGACTCCAAGGCCGTGGTCGCGCTTTCGCCCTACGCCTGCGCCGCTGCCAGCGTGGCCTGGACCCCCTGGCGCATTTTGCCGAACTGCCCCCCGGCCGCCGACGCCTGTTGCAACGCGACGGCGATTGGTTGTTGGTCAACGGCCAGACTGCAGCCTGGCATAGCGACGGCCCGGACCGCTTCGCCAGCGCCGCTCGTCAGGTCCATGCCCTGCAACAGCGAGTGGTGATCGAGGCCCCTAGCGGTGCGCCGGCAGTTCCGCTGTGTTGGCTGGAGGCCGCCTTCGCAAGTCAGAATCAGACCGGTTTGTGGGGCCGCTTCGGCAGCGGCTGCCGCCTCGTGTTGCCAGCGCAAGCCTGGTGGCGCCGGGGTGGCGCCTGCTGGTATCAGGAGGCGGTGTCCGTCCCGGTCGAACAGGACGCACATGACCCGCAACAGCCTGCCACTCCCTTGCCTGCCTGGGACACCTTGCAGCTGCCCGATTACCGCGAACTGGTCTGCGATGCACTGATCCTTCTACGGCACGGCGCCTTGCGCAAAGTGGTCCTGGCCCGGGCCGAAGACCGCCAACACCAGAGCAATACCACCACCGTGCTGCAGCGCGTTGCCGAAACCGATGCGCCCGGCTGGCTGTACGCCGTCGATCTGGATACCGAACACACCTTCCTTGGCCGCAGCCCCGAACTTTTGTTGGCCAGCCAAGGTCACCAGTGGCAGAGCATGGCCCTGGCCGGTTCACGACCACGGAGCGCGAATATCACCAGCGATGCCGCCCTGGCCAGTGAACTGCTGAGCAGCACCAAGGAACGCAAGGAACACCAACTGGTGGTCGAGCATCTGGTTCAGGCCCTAGCCCCGGGTGCTAACAGCCTGTCGGTCGCCGACCGTCCAAACCTGCGTCGCATGCCGCTGCTGCAGCATCTGGAAACCCGTTTGCAAGCGGACAAACCAGGCGCCGAGGTCTACCAGGCGCTGCAGGGCCTGCATCCCACCCCTGCCGTGGCCGGCTTGCCGTCAGCCCTGGCCCAGGCCTGGTTGGCCCGACACGAGGGCCTGATCCGCGGCCTATACACGGGCGTCGTCGGTTGGCGTACGCCACAGGCTTCCGTGCACATCGTCCCCCTACGCGGCGCCCTGCTGAGCCCGGACCGCGCTCGGCTGTTCGCCGGCGCCGGCTTGGTGGAAACCTCCGAACCCGATGCGGAATTTGCAGAAACCGAATTGAAACTGGAGCCGATGCGACGGGTGTTGGGATAAGTCGCTGGTCAGAGAACAAACCGGGCGCCGCCCGGAACCCACGGGCTCGATCGTATCGGTCGGCGCCCGG
>CAYONM010000056.1:0-17693 GCA_964405325.1 uncultured candidatus Brocadiaceae bacterium
TCGGGGTCCGAGGGGCTTGCCCCTAGAAGAAAGAGCGAAAACCGGGCGGCGCCCGATTTGTTTACAATGACGCTTTCCTCAGAGGGGGCGCTGCCCCCTCTGAGGGACCCGTCAAAAAAGACGGGTCCCTCAGAGGTCGAATTCGGGTGGAACCAGGCGAAGCGAGCGAGCGCGTCCAAGCGCGAGACCGGCCGACCGAGGGATGGTTTTTCGGCGAAAATGGCGCGTAGCGCCGCCGAAAAACGCTCGCGCAGCGAGCGAATCCCGACCGAGGCCGAGGGGGTGTGCGACGGACGTCGCGAGGGGGCGAAGCCCCCTTTGAGGGAAGCGTCTAAAAAGGCCCGGCAGCGCTATTCCAGATCCAACTGCTCGGGCCCCAGAAATTCCCGGGCATACCGCAACCAGACCTTCTGCTCGACAAAGACCTGGTGGATATCGGGATCGACATGGCCGCTGTCGGCCATCTTGCCCAGAATACTCAGCGCCCGTGACACCGGCATCGCCGGTTTGTAGGGCCGGTCGGCAGCAGTGAGCGCTTCAAACACATCGGCAATACCCATCACCCGTGCCGGTACGCTCATCTGCTCGCGGGTCAGCCCCTTGGGATAGCCGCTACCGTCCATTTTCTCGTGGTGACCGCAGGCATATTCCGGCACCGCTTCCAGATGCCGAGGATAGGGCAGGGACTCCAACATACGCACCGTCGCATCCATATGACCGTTGATGATGCTGCGTTCATGCGCGGTCAGGGTCCCCTTGCTGATGCTCAAGTGCTCCTGTTCCTCGTCGTCCAACACGGGCTTATCGACGCCATCGATATCACACCAACGGGCACTGCCGATGGCCCGGACCCGATACCGCTCCTGCTCGGGCATGAACTCGCCTCCGCGATTCACTCGACGCAGAAATGCCAGATCAGTCCGCAGACTCTGCACCGTCTCGTCACGCACGCGCGCCAGCTTGGCCTCATCGCCACCGGCAAGCCGGCCACGCAGGTAGGTGATTTCGGCATCTCGCTCCAGCACCGCGAAACGGGTCGCGATCAGACCGATACGATCGTACAGGCCGTCCAACTTGGTCGCCTTGTCCATCACCCAGTCGGGCACGGTCAACTTGCCGCAATCGTGCAGCCACCCCGCGATATGCAGGGCATAGCGCTCCTGTTCACTCATGCAGAAGTCAGCCAAAGGCCCCTGCGCACACTGGCTGCAGGCATCGGCCAGCAACATGGTCAGGGCCGGCACCCGGCGGCAGTGACCACCAGTATAGGGCGATTTATCGTCGATCGCTTGCGCAATCAGTTTGATCAGTGCCTCAAACAATTCGCGCAGTTCATCGATCAGCTGATTGCGGGTCAGAGCGGTGGCCGCCTGGGAAGCCAGGCTTTCCGCCAAGCGCTGCTGCCAGTCGGCAAAGGGCAGCACCCGACCCGCCTCGCCCAGGGCATTGATCAGCTGCAACACACCGATGATCTCGCCCTCGTGATTCTTCATCGGCACGGTCAGGAAACTCTGGCTGTGATAGCCCGTACGCTCGTCAAAAGCGCGGGTGCCGGAAAAATCGAAACCTTCGGCGTGGTAGGCATCGGGGATGTTGATGGTGACGTCGCGTAACACCGCCTGGGCCACCACCGAGGCCATGTTGGGCTGCCCGTCGGGCAACTCCAAGCCAACCGCAGGAAACTCGATGGGGCTCCCGGTGGAGCCACCCATCGCGATGCCTAGAGAATCGGTACGGATGATTTCGAAACGCAACTTCCGATCAGCGGTGACCGAATACACCGTACCACCATCACAACGGATGATCTCCTTGGCGGCCAGCAGGATGCGTTCAAGCAGACGCTGCTGATCCGCCTCGGAGGACAAGGCGATACCGATATCGCTCAGTCGCTCGACAATATCGAGCTGTCCATCCCCCTGGTGCATCTGAGGCCCCTCCATCAGGACCATACCCGACGGCCGGGCTCGGCTCCAGTCGCAATCGAGCGCTTCAATGCGCCAGCTGGTCGATCAGTCGCCGCAGTTCCAGATAGGAATCGGCCCACTCGTTGAATCGCTTCTTCGGGAACTGCGTCTCCGCCATGTCGTCCAACACCTGCCAGGCGCGTTGCTGGATACGCTCATCGCGCTGCCGGCATTCGTCCACCACCTGATGCACCAATGGCAGGATCAAGGCCCCTTCCCGGCAATTCTCGACCAGGGCCTGGGCGGCAAGATTGACGGCCTGAGCCGCGTCGCCAGCAGCGAACAGCTCGCGGCTGCGCGCCTCGGCCAACTGCAGCTGCAGATCCGGCCGCCCGTCATACAGCCGACTCACCTGGGCATAGATCTGCTGCCGCTGCCTGGTCTGATCGGCCGAGATGCCCTGCAGGATCTGACCCAGAAACGCGAAGCTGAGATCCGGATGCGCCCGCAAACGTGACAACATGGTTTTCCAATGCCGACTGATCTCGCGCTGCGCCAGATTGCCGGCGATGAAATGCCGACCGATCAGCTGCCAGACGTCGGCGCAGTAGATACTTTCCCGCAGCGCCAATTCAGCCAGACGCAACGAATGCCCTGGCTCGGATTCGAAGCAACCAGCGCTCATCCGGGCCAGACTGCTGGCAGCGACATATTGGTTGTAGTCCTGCACCGCGCCATCAAGCATCAGCAGGAGCTCGCGATCGGTGACCACAACGCGTCGCTGGGGATCGAAGGCGGTCCCCGTCCAATAATTGTCGAAATTATAGCGCCCGGTATCGCGCAAGGTGGGCCGGCCGCCCAGATCCAGGTAGGCGGTCCAGGCATGACCACCGCCATAGCGATTATCGCCACGCATCTTCAAGGCCGGAATGCCGAATTGTTTCATTACCCGCGAGCAGACATGCGCCTGATCGACGCAGACCCCACCGATCTGCGGATCCAGCAGGTTGTCCAGGGTGTAGGGCCGGCGTCCCAAGCGTGGTTTATGCTTTTCCCATTTATCGTCGTCGTAATCCACCATCTGGTAGAGCTTCGGCAGGTTTCGCCCCTGCCGGCCCAGGTGCTGCCAGACCCAGGCCCGTTCGGACGCTGGCAGATCCAGATCGACCACATGCACCAACAGGGGCCAAGGCAATCGCGTCAGATCGGCCTGCAACTTCCGTTGCTTCGACGCTTCGACGAGGAAATCGAAAATTTCGAATTCCTGATCGGGCATCGGCGGCCACTGTTCTTCGGCCACCGCCCAGATCAGGAAATACCGGCTGCTGAACACCGCATCCGGTGAGTCCATCACCACGGCCCAGGCAATGCCGAGATGGTAATACTGTTCCAGAGCGTCGGGACGCTGGCGGCGCAGGCGGTCGAAGATGTCGATGACATTGGCGGCATCGTCATGCACCGGATCGATCGCCAACCAGAAGGCCTGCCGGATCGGTGTGTGCTCCTGCAACCAGGCCAGCAACTCATCCGGCACCATGTCAGCTTGGTGATAGAAGTCCTCGATACGATCAACCAAGCCCTGCACCAAGCTGGCGGCCTGCGGCCGGCGCTGCAGCTGCTTCCGCGCCGCCTCGTCCAGACTGGGAATGGGATCGCGACGGAAGCTCTCCGGGATCTCGTGTCGCCGATAACGGTTGTCGGGCAGGTACTCGTATACGATGCCCGGGCCGATGGCTTGTTCCGCGACCAAGGAAAACGACAGCAACAGCAAGAGCAACACCGGCATGCCCGGATTAGAACCGGACACCGGCCGCTGTCGAGATGGCCGCTAGCGACGTGCTGAACATGGTCCGACCGAGGCCGTGGGGCTGTGCGATGAAGTCGCGAGGGGGCAACGCCCCCTCTGTTCCAGCCGAGTGCGCCCAAGCGCGAGGCCGGCCGACCGAGGACCGGTGTTGCGGCGATCATGGCGCGAAGCGCCGCCGAAAAACGCTCGCGCAGCGAGCGAGGTCCGATCGAGGCCGTGGGGCTGTGCGATAAAGTCGCGAGGGGGCAACGCCCCTTCTGTTAATAACCGTACAAATGCAGCTGATCCGGCTCCACCTGGGTGCGACCAACCGCGCGCTGGGTCGGTAGCTTGGGGCCAGAACCCGTGGCGACGGGTCGATCTTCGCCCACGGCCGGCGACTGCCGAGGCAGCTGCTGGTGCTCGGCCGAAAAGCGCAGCTGCCGACTGGTGGGAAGGTGATGACTGCGGTAGTAGGCCGCTCGGGAATCGGAGCAGCTGCAGACGAAACCGAGAAGCAGGAGTGCCAGCAGGATACGCATGGGCGGCAGTGTGAACCACTGGGGAGTTGGCCACAACGACCGGCCCCGACGGACCGGCCGGCTGTGTGGGACGCAGCTTGGACGCACCTCGGATTGCCAAGGGCCCGAGGCCGGGCATGGTACCGCCGATGACCGGTGATCTGGTGGCCCCCTTGGGTATGGCGATGCTCATCGCCGCGTCCGGCTTGGTCTCCGGCTCAGAAACGGCGGTATTCAGCCTCCGGCCGCCGGAGATCGAACGGCTGGTGCAATCGGGCACGCGCCTGGGGCACCTGCTGGGCCGGCTGCTGGGCGAAGTCTCAAGCACTTTGTTGGCCATCCTGCTGTTCAATAATGTGGTGAACATCGCTTATTTCGCGATCGCTGGCTGGTGGGGCGCGCAGCATACCGGCCTGCACCAATTGGGCATCTATCTGGGCAGCCTGGTGGTGTTGATCACCTTTGGGGAGATCCTGCCCAAGGTCCTGGCCAGTACCAATCCCACCTGGTTCGCTTCCTTATTGGCACCGCTGCTCTATCTGCTGGTGCTGGTGACAACGCCGGTGTGCCGGGTTATCGAATGGCTGCTGCCAGGTGTCAGCGACAACAATCCCGGCTTGGCCATGGAGACCATCTCCAACGACGAGTTGAAGCATGTGGTCCAGGAGAGCCACAAAGAGGGCGTGGTCTCGGAACTGGCTCACGACCGCCTACTGGAAATCATCGATCTCTCGAAAACCCCCGCCTACGAGGTGATGACCCACCGGGTGGATTGCCCAACCGTACATGAACACGACGACATGGAGGTCGCTCGCAACGCCCTGGTCGGCAACAAGCTGCCGCTGGTGCTGGTGGTGGACCCCCAGGAAGAATGCATCGGCGTGCTGACCGCCCAAGACGTGCTGCGCGGCGGCCGCATTGCCAAACGCATGCGGAAACCCCTGTTTCTGCCCGATGGCGCATTGCTGCCGACGGTAATTACCGTGTTCCAGAACACCGGCGCCACCTTTGCCGTAGTCGTGGACGAATACGGCGGCACCGCCGGCCTGTTGACTCTGGCGCATGTCGGCCAGGCGCTGCTGGGCGCTGGGCGCAGCGAGGACCTGCCAGAAGTCGCCGAACCTGTACAACTGGATACCGCAACTTGGCGCATTAGTGGTCAGATGCCGCTGGATGCCTGGGAGGAACTGATCGACGAACAAGACCTCAGCGGCTGCACCACCATTGGCGGTTTCATCACCCGCTCCATCGGGAGCGTCCCCGAACACGGCGATCGGCTGCTGTATCGCAATCTACAATTCGAGGTGGCCGAAGTCGCCGGCCACCGCATCGCTTCCCTGGTGGTCAAACAATTGCCCGCCGAAGAAGCGCGCCGCCTGTCGCGGGAGCATCGCCGATGATGTTCGCCGATCTGGTCGCCATCCTGGTGTACCTGTTCTTCTCCGCCCTGTTTTCGGGCTCGGAGATCGGGCTGTATTCCGTCAGCCGGGTCAAATTGCGCTATCAATTGGAACAACAGCATCTGCGCGCCCGGGTTCTGCAGTGGCTGCTGCACCCGCCGGGCCCGACCATCATCACCATTCTGATCGGCAACAACATCGCCGCGCTGTTGTTGACCACCACCACGGAAAAACTCTTCCACGGCTACGAAGCCTGGAGTGTGCTGATCACGCCGCTGGTCCTGACCCCGGTGGTGCTGTTGTTCGGCGAATTCCTGCCAAAATACCTGTTCCGTCAAAAAGCCAATCTGCTGATGTATCAGATGGTCTACCTACTGGCTCTAGCGCGCATCCTGTGCTGGCTACCGATGACCATTGCCCATCACCTCAGCCGGGCGCTACAACGGCTACTGGGAACGGGCGAGGTGGAACTGTGGGAACCACACACCAGCCGCACCAATCTGCGCAATTTTCTCAATGCCGAGGCCTCCGGACATTCGCTGACCCCGGTACAGAAACAACTGATCAACCGGGTCATGGCCCTGGAGCGCCTGGACTGCACCTACTACAAGGTTTCCAAACCCCTGCATACCTTGGCCACTCTGGACAGCGGCGCCACCGTCGCCGCCGCCCGCAATGGCCTGGAAGCGCCGTATTTCACCCGCTATCTGATCACTGACCACCAGGACGCCCAACCGACTGGCTATATCAGCGCCGCCACCCTGGCCACCGCCGACGGCCGCGGCAGCATCGCCGAACTGGCACAACCGCTGCCCATTTTGCCGCGCACCACTTCTTTGGCAGTAGCCCTGGAGCGCATGCACCAGCTCGGTGCCGATCTGGCCCTCCTGACCGACAGCGACGGCCGCACCAGTGACGTCCTGTTTCGCAACGACTGCCTGCGGGTGCTGGTGCGGATGGAATAAGCACTTCCAGCAGAAAGGGCTTCGATCAATCATTTCGCAATATCATTGTCATAAATTGCAAGGCATCGTGCAGGCAAGCCTGGCACCCACCCTGTTCAGCGATAGGCATACGCACTGAGGCAGTAAAGCCTGGCTCGATTCGCCAAACCTCTGCGCCTTTGCGCCTCTGCGAGAGACTTTTCCCCGTGGGGCCTGAGTAGAAGCTGAGCTCGCAAAAACTTCGAGAAGAAAAAGTTGTTTTTGCGGGCTCAGCTTCGGGGTCCGAGGGGCTTGCCCCTCGATGTAAGAGCAAAAACCGGGCGCCGACCGATACGATTGAACCCGTGGGTTCCGGGCGCCGACCGATTTGTTTACTGGATAGCAACATCAACGCTGCCGCATCGTGGCAAGTGCAGCCCTGGACACGGAATAGCCGTGCCCATTTTTCACAACAGCGCTTGATCGTTTATTGCGCCACCCGATACCGCAACGACCAACGCCATTCCTCGCCGGCTTGGACCGTCCTCGCCCATTTCGGCTCGCAGCTGGCGGCCAGATCCGAGGCCCACAGCACCATGTGATCCAGCGGCCAATCACCTTCCAGGCGAAGCTCCGGACCGCTTTCCAGGGCGATGCCGATCGCCGCTTGCCGGCCCCAACAGCCGGTGAACACCGGACGGCCGCCGGAGCGAGCTAGGTGCCAACGACCAGCACGCTGGATGCCGCCTGGTTCGCCCAGCACGCCATCAGCATTCGGCTGCGGTGGCAACGGCTGCCAATCGCCCAGGTCGAAAGCGGTCCCGTCAACGCGGGTTTGCGGGAAGAAGGGATGCGTATACCAGCTCAAGAATTGCTGTCCGACACCCTTGCCCTCAAAACGAA
The DNA here is from genome assembly GCA_964405325.1 of uncultured candidatus Brocadiaceae bacterium. Taxonomy (GTDB): domain Bacteria; phylum Planctomycetota; class UBA11346; order UBA11346; family UBA11346; genus CAYONM01. The sequence goes on from CAYONM010000056.1 coordinate 7,438, forward strand.
AAATAGTTTCGGAAATCAGGCTGTCATCATCAATGCTGACACGGCGTTCCAATTCATAACCGATACGGATCCCAAAGCGCCGCTTCAGGGCATCGCGGGTCCGCATCACGATTCGGTCCGGCGCCTGCTCCACGTCCCATTCCAACAAGGTGGTCAGCGGTCGACACAAGGCGTGCATTTCGGTGGCATCGTCGTTGTCGCGACGAATCCGTCCGGCACCGGGCCGTAGAAATTCCTCGCCCGGCTGCACCAGGCTCCAGCCCAAACCCGATTCGAAGGTCTCCGGCCAGCCGATGCCGTCGAAGTCCAGCCAATCGGCGTCGCAACGGCCGGTCAGCGCGACGCCGCGATGCTCGGCCGAGACGATCCAGCCGCCGTGCACGAAGCGGCTGCCCAGCAGCTCCGGCGCTAGCCGTGGGTCGTACAGACCGACCTGCCAATGATCGTTTTCCAGGTACAACAGCGGAAGATTGGGACGAGACACGGCAACTCCTGACGCCGGCGCACTCTATGGGCTCGCACAGCGCTTCCATGCCGATCCCCGGCGCCGCCATCACCAACGCTGTAAACGCCATTGCACCAGATCCCACCAAAAGGTTTCCGTCTGGACGCGTCGGTAAGCCGCCAGAGCCTGATCCCGGCGCCCCTGCAGCTCCGCTTGCAGCGCCTGCAGCAGCGCCAGCGGAGCCACATACGCCAACAACTCCGGCTCCAACGGCAGTGCTGTGCCCGCAACCAAGGCGCGCAACACCGCCTGGGCCGGCGCCACCTGTTTGGCCTTGGGATGCCGCTGCCATTCCTGCAGCACACGGCGCGCCGCTTCCTGATCATCCAGGCCCAGAAAAATCACCGCCAATAGAATGGCCGTCCGCTGTGGATTTTCACCCCGCGTGTATGGCAGACGCTCGGCCTGCTGCAGCATCGATTCGATCCGCCACCGGTCATGGTCCTGCAGGGTCGCCACCAGGCCTTGCCGCCATTCGCTGATGACGCTGGCGCCCGAGCGATGCGGCGGTGGTGCTGCCGACAAGGTGGTGGCCCGAGTCTGACCACTGGCCACCACCGCTTCCACCGGATCCGGCAAGGAACCGCTGGCCCGCATGGGGCGTCGATCCGGCAGACCGGGCTGTTTCAGCATGTCCTGCAGCAACTGCGGATCAATGGCCCGCAGCTGCTGCTCAAACTCGGACAACAACAAATGATCGACGATTTCCAGACCCCAGGCGTGCAAACCGCTGCCGACAATGGCAACCCCGATCTGCTGCGCTGACAAATCGAGCCGCCGTCGCCAGGCCAACATGTCCGAGCCGTACTGCCGCAAAATGCTTCGGTACTCGGCACTGCCCGGCGTCGGCAAGCGCTTGCGATGCCAGCGCTCGCTGCTGATCTGGCCAAAGACATGCGCCCGTAGCGTGGCGTCGGCCCCCACCGCAACCAGGCGATCACTCCAGCCTTCCAGGGCAACGAGGTCCTGTCGCTCGATCGCCAATAAACAGAGATGCATCACCGCCAGACCCTGCCAGATCCGTGGTACGCCGGCCTGCTCAGCCAGAGCCTGGAAATACCGCTGCGCCAAGTGCTCGTGCCCCAGGGCAAGTTGACAACGAGCACGCTGAAAGGCGATCCAGGCCTGCTCATCCACCGGCGCGCTTTCGTCAACCAACTGATCATATTCGCGTAGCGCTTCGGGTATCCGACCGATGGCCAGCAGATGATCGGCAATGGCGTGGGCGGGCACGAGGCGACTTCGACCAAGCCGTTCGATGCGAATATCATCCAAGCGGATACGAGCCCGCGCGGTTTCCCAACCACAACGCAGATCACCCCGCACCCCCAACTGCAGGGGATCGCGATACGACAACACCTGCTGACCGTCGAGCAAGACACGCAGATCCCGTCCGACCAGGCTCATCTGCACCTGATAGTCCTGACCAACCTGGATCGCTTCCGGCAAGCGGACCGCGGCGACGATGGGTGCGGGCTGGCCAAATCGACCATCGGTCAGGGCAATCAGGCGGCGTCGCTCAAAACCGGCAATGTGCAGCCCCCAGCCGTCGAATCGGTTGGGGCCGATGAAGGCATTCAGGTTTTCACCGCCCTCCAGGGACTGGACCTGCCAACTCAGGCGGATATCCGGTCCGATGGCTTCGGCAAATTCCCAGGTCACCGCACCATGCCAGTGTTCGGTCCAGCGACTCTCCACCGCCCCATCACGATGCTGCCAGGGGCTGGTGGCTCCCAGCGCCGGACGTTCTGCCGCCGAAGCCTGATTCCAACCGGGATAAATATGACACCGCCAGCGCTGCGTATCGGGTGCTTGCTTGAAATCCGTTGCATAGACCAACTGCCATTGTCGTCGGATACTGGACCAACGCTGGTGCACCAACACCGCCACGGTCAGCAGGCTGACCAGCAAAAGGCACACGGCGACAAATCCAGCTGGTTGCCGACGTGCCTGCCGCCACAGACGCATTGGCCAGGAGTCGGGACAGACCGACGGCGCCTGATCCTGCATGAGCGCACGCAAATCCGCAACCAGCTGGGGCATAGCCTGATAACGCGCCGCTGGCTGCTCGGCCAAGGTGTGGTCTAAAATTGCCCGCACGGCTTTGGGACACCGACGTCGTTCTTCCGCCGTCAATGGCAGACGCTTGCCACGGGCGTCGACACCGCGCGGCGTCCGTCCGATGATCGCCTGATGCAGGCAGGTACCAAAGGAATACAGATCGCTGCGAATATCCGGCACCTGCCCAGAAAAACACTCCGGCGCGGCCGAGGCCGGCGCTTGTGGCCGAGCGTCGTGGTCGTGGTCGTGCAAATGCCGAGCACTGCCCCAATCGACCAGGACCACGGCCTCATCGTGCGCCAATAAAATATTACCCGGATTCACATCGCCATGCACCCAGCCTCGGTCATGGGCATGCGCCAACGCCTCGGCAATGGGCAAGAGGACCCGCACCGCATGCCGCCAAGGCAGCGGTGCGACGCTGCTGGCCATCGATTCGCCGCGCACCACCGGCATGCTGATCCAGGCCCAACCACTGTCGATGAACCCGGCATCCAACAAGGGTAAGATATTGGGATGACTCAACGCCGCCAGCGCCTGCCGCTCACGCTGGAGGGCCTGCCCGGCGCCAAGGTCGGCCTCGGGCACGAATTTGATCGCCACCGCTCGCTGCAATTGCTGATCATACGCAGCCAATAATCGCGCCTGGCCACCGTGTCCCAGCGGGCCCTGAAAACGCAGACGCGGCAAATGCCCTTCGGCGTTGAGCAGGTCCACCAGGGTCACATCGCTCGGCTGCACCGGTTCGGCCGAGACTGGCCCCAGGTGGATGCGCAACTGCTGCCGCATGGACTAGGTCCCGCTTTCCCACAGCGGGATACTACGGCTATTGCGATAATCCGTCGGCACACAGCCGACCGCCGATTTGAATGCCGCACTGAAAGCCGCCGTACTATTATAACCAACGCGACGAGCGATATCGGCAATATCCACATCCAATTGTCGTAATAATTCGCAAGCCCGACGCATACGGCATTCCTGCAGATGGCGTCCAGCACTCATGCCCAGATGACGCCGACACAGGCGCCCCAAATGCCCCTGGCTGATCCCGAGTTCGTCAGCAATCTGCTGAATCGAGCGCTCCCCGCCCACCGCTTGTTCCATGGCCTGCCGGACCCGGGTGAGCACAGCGCTATCCGGATGCGCCGCTTCCCGCTCGACGCTATGTTCGATCAGGTTGGCCAAAATTCCCGAAACCAATCGCATGGCCGAGGCCAAGCCCAGGTCCAACTGCTCCTGATCGGCCAACTGCCGCAACTGCCGTTCGCCCCAACTTCCGACCGGCAATCTGGCGGGAAACAAGCGCTCCATGACATCTGCAACGAGGCTGTCGAATCCGATAAAACCAAACGCAATCGCTTGCCAGGCCCTATCGCCAGGCAACACGGCAAGGTTGCTGGCGGGATACGGGCTGAGGAGACATTCCCCTGCAGCAAGCTGATGCACCTGCTCACCTTGGCGAATCGGCACGGTTCCGGCCGCCACCAGAAACAACAACCAACTCGGCCGATCCACCGCTGCCTGGCAGTTTGCAGGCAGCAGCGGCGTATCGTCACTGCTGCAGTGAAACGCCCAGAGCGGCAAGGGCAGACCACGAAAATCGGGAACGCCGTGCGGCATGCTCCATGATAGGCGAGCCGAGCACGGGATACAAGGCACGGCAGCATTTCACCCAGTGAACTCGAGTACAGCCTCCTGGTTCAGATTGCGATGCCAAGGTTCAGAATTCGATGCTGATCACCTGTGAGCAGGTGCATATGCTCGATAGCACCACCTTGATCAGCGAAAGGATCCATCATGTTCGTACTTCGCTCGTTGGCCGCCACGGCCAGCCTTGGCCTGCTGGCCAGTAGCCTGTCCGCCGCCACCCTGCTGTCCGACGACTTTTCCGATAGCAGCCTGGGCGCCTGGACCTTCAACGGCAGCTCCGATTCTTGGTCGGATACCGGCAGCCGACTGCAGGTCATTTCCAACAATACCCACGGCTTTCTGTGGTATAACGACGCCGCTGCCGCCGCCTGGTCGAATTATCAGATCAGCTTCGATTTCCTGCCCGGTGACGATGACGTCTTTGCCCCGCTGTTCTATGTCAGCTACGACGACATTGCCGATACCTTCACCTGTTATCGCCTGGCGCTGAGCTACGACTATGAATCTGGAGTCACATTGCAGAAACTGGTCGGCAAGGCCTCGACCACCGATGTCAAAGGCTTCAGCAATCTGGCAACCAACAGCAGCTTTGATGGCACGACTCATGTTTATGAAAAGAACGGCAGCTACCAGATCGATATCAGCGTCAACACCGATGCCGGCACAACCACCATCAGCGCCAGCATCACCGACACGGTCAGCAACAGCACCAGCCAGCTGTTCACCAATGTGGTCGACGATACCAATGCTCTGACCGGCGGCTCGGTCGGCTTTTATACCCGGTACATGTCCAATACCCAAGCCGACAACTACCTGGTCACCGATGCCGGTCCGGCACTACTGGATGTCAGTGCCATTGCCGTCAGCCACGAGGCCGTCCAATTGCACTGGACCGACCTCGGCGGCAGCGAAACCGGCTACAATATCTACCAGAAAGATGCTCAGGGTGACTGGCAGTTGCTCGGTAGCGTCGGTGCCGATGACGAGTCCTATCCCGTCTCCGGCCTGAGCGCCAGCACCACCTACGAGTTCAAGGTCGACGCGGTCACGCCCTGAGCAGACGGGCCGCCTGAGCGCACAATCGATTGCCACCGCCCGGGTCCGCACTGCGGACCCGGGCGGTATATTCCACTAGCCCCCCGCGGCAGCGTCGACAGCATGGCGCCGCCGAACGACGATGCTGGGAGACGCTCCGCCACAAACGGAGGGCCGACGGAGAACAAGCTCTCAGGCAAAAGGACCAGCATCCGACGGACCCCTGGAGAGTGCCGCCACGAGCGGCCGCCGAAGGAGTAACGCTCTCAGGCACCAGGACGGGGGTGGTATCCATCGGAGACACCCCATGCCAGATATCATCTGCCGCGACCTCGATCACCCCGACCGTTTTGTCGACCGCCATCTGGGCCCCGACACCGAGCAACAGCAGGCCATGCTGCGCGAACTCGGACACGGTTCTTTGGCCGACCTCAGTCGTGCCGTGCTGCCGGCCGACATCCTGGAACCGGATCGCCTGCAACTGCCGCCGCCGCTGTCGGAAGCGCAGGCTCTGGCAGAATTGCGTCAGCTGGCCGGTCAGAACCAGACCATGCGCAGTTATATCGGCATGGGCTATTATGGCACCATCATGCCAACCGTAATCCGCCGCAACATGCTGGAGAATCCCGGCTGGTACACCCAGTACACGCCGTATCAGGCCGAAATCTCGCAGGGCCGCCTGGAGAGCCTGCTGAATTTCCAGACCATGGTCGCCGATCTCACCGGACTGCCCATCGCCGGCGCATCGCTCCTGGACGAGGCCACTGCCGCCGCCGAAGCGATGAGCATGGCGCACGCCGCCTGCCGCGCAAAAACGAAACCCGATCACATTTTTATCGATCGCGGCTGCCATCCCCAGACCATCGCCGTCATCCAGACCCGCGCCGAACCGCTGGGCTGGCAGGTGATCGTCGGCGACCACCGACACGCCAAGATCGACCAACGCTTTTTCGCGGTGCTGCTGCAATATCCGGCCACCGATGGCGGCGTTCGCGATCCCCGGCCGCTGATTGACGCCGCCCACGCCGTGGGCGCCCTGGCCATTGTCGCCACCGACCTGCTGGCCTGCACCCTGCTGACGCCACCGGGGGAATTGGGCGCGGATATCTGTATCGGCTCCACCCAACGCTTTGGCGTGCCGATGATGTACGGCGGCCCGCACGCCGCGTTCATCAGCTGTATCGACCAGCACAAACGCCTACTGCCCGGCCGCATTATCGGCATCAGCAAGGACGCCGAAGGCAAACCCGCCCTGCGCATGGCGCTGCAAACCCGCGAGCAGCACATTCGACGCGAAAAGGCGACCTCCAATATCTGCACCGCCCAGGCCCTGCTGGCGAACATCGCCGCCATGTACGCCGTTTATCATGGCCCCGAAGGCCTGTCCCGCATCGCTCGCCGACTACATTCCTTGACTTGCTGTCTGGCTGCGGGCCTGCGACGACTCGGCTATAACGTCGGGCCGACGCGGTTCTTCGATACCCTACGCATCGACACCGGCGAACGCACTCCAGCCGAAATCATGGGTTTGGCCGAGGCCCGCGGCATGAACCTGCGCCTCTACGACTCGCACACCCTGACCGTGGCCCTGGACGAGACCACCGGCACCAATGACGTGAACGAACTGCTGCAAGTCTTCAATGACAATAATGCTGTCACCTTTACATGCAGCGACCTACTGCCCGAGTTGACCAGTCCCCTGGACGACGGCCTGCTGCGCAGCAGCACGTATCTGCAGCATCCCGTATTTTCGCGCTATCATTCCGAAACCGAAATGATGCGCTACCTGCGCCGCCTGGCCGATCAGGATTTGTCGCTGACCCATGCCATGATCCCCCTGGGCAGCTGCACCATGAAGCTGAATCCCAACACCGCCATGGAACCGGTCAGCTGGCCTGGCTTCGCCGACATCCATCCCTTTGCACCACCACACCAGACCCGCGGCTATCAGAAATTGTTCCAGGAACTGGAGCGTCACCTGGCCCTGATCACCGGCTTTGACGCCATCAGTCTACAGCCCAATTCCGGTGCCCAGGGCGAATACGCCGGCCTCTTGGTGATCCGCGCCTACCACCGTTCGCGCGGTGATCAGCAGCGGCACGTCTGCCTGATCCCAAGCTCGGCGCACGGCACCAATCCGGCCTCGGCAGCGATGGTCGGATTCCGGGTGGTGCCCGTCGCCTGCGACGAGCAGGGCAACGTCGACGTGGACGATCTGCGGCAGAAGGCTGCCACGCACGCCGATGAACTGGCCGCGCTGATGGTCACCTACCCCAGCACGCACGGCGTGTTCGAAAGCCGCATCCGCGACATCTGCCGCATCGTGCACGAGCACGGCGGCCAAGTGTACATGGACGGCGCCAACATGAACGCCCAGGTCGGCCTGTGCACGCCCGCCGGTATCGGCGCCGATGTCTGTCATCTGAACCTGCACAAGACCTTTGCCATCCCCCATGGCGGTGGCGGCCCGGGCATGGGGCCGATCGGGGTTGCCCGGCACCTGCAACCCTTCCTACCGCAGCATCCGCTGCTGCCGCATGCCCGATCCATGCTCTTGGGTGCGGTAGCGGCCGCGCCCTGGGGCTCGCCAGGCATTCTGCCCATCAGCTGGTCCTACATCCGCATGCTGGGGCATCAGGGCCTGCGTGCCGCCACCCAGGTGGCGATCCTGAATGCCAACTATATTGCCAAACGCCTGTGCGAGCATTATCCGGTGCTCTACAGCGGCCAGGGTGGCCTGGTGGCGCACGAATGCATCATCGATCTGCGGCCGCTGAAGGACGCCACCGGCATCAGCGCCGAGGATATCGCCAAACGCCTGATGGATTACGGCTTCCACGCCCCGACCATGAGTTTCCCGGTACCGGGCACCCTGATGATCGAGCCCACCGAATCGGAAAGCCGCGAGGAGCTGGACCGCTTTTGCGATGCCATGCTGCTGATCCACGCCGAGTGCGAAAAAGTCCGCCAGGGCGACTGGCCCCGCGACGACAACCCTATTGTCAATGCGCCACACACGGCCAGCCAGGTCACCACCAGTGACTGGCGCCACCCCTACCGCCGTGAGCAGGCCGCCTACCCCGCACCCTGGAGTGCCGACCGGAAATTCTGGCCAGCGGTGGCCCGGATCGACAATGTGTACGGCGATCGCAACCTGATCTGCTCCTGCTCCCCCATGCCGGAGGCGTAGGGGCCGCTACCGTGGTCGCGGATGGAACAGCCGAAAATACCGCTCGTCCACCGCGAACCAATCGACCGGATCGCCGACTTGCCAAGCCGGATCCAGAGCGCCGTAGCGCTTCAGCTCCCGCGGGTAGCAGTCCGCGGGAATGAAGCCATCCTGCCAATAGGCCGGTTGCTGGACCGACTCGGCCACCTGCCGGGTATAACCGAGCAGCTCTTGCCAGCCGGAATCGGAACGGCGGGAAAAGGCGCCATCGCAGGTCCCCAGACCGCCGGCCGCCTCGCTCAAGCAGGCCAGCAGCAGATGCGAGCGCTCTGGTTGTTCCAGATCCACCCAGAGATCATTGCAGAAGGGGCCGAAGCGACGGAAGGCCTTGTCCTCGTGGCAGTCAACACAGTTGCGAGCGATGATATTGCCAGGATTATGATTGCGATGAAACCGAGGATATGCCGGCTCCGGCATGGCCAGAGCGGCGTAGGTCCCGGCAAAACAGGCGCTGCTGTCGACCCAGGCCTGGAGCAGGCGGAATTCGGCATCGCTGACGCGTACCTGATGATGAGCACCGCGTACCTTCTGCAGCAGTCCACTGACCGGTGAACCGAGGCTACGCGGCAGCATACCACCGTATTGAGCCTGATGATAATGCTTGCCGGTCAGGCCGGTCTGGTTTGTCGCGACCAGACTGGCGTAACCGTAGGTCCAACGAGGCGTACGGGCACCGTCCAGGCGAATACCACCGGCGCGTTTGTTCGGATTATGGCAGGACACGCAATGCCGATTGAGAATCGGCTGGATATCCCGCGGAAAATCAATCAGGCCCGACTCGGGTAATTCCGGCAAAGGGGTGATACGGCTGGGGGGACCCTGCGTGGCCTGCAACGCGCTGGTTTCGTGCGGCGGTTGGGTTCGGTGCTCGTGACAACCGACGCAGCCAATGGTCTCACCGGGCATCACACTGATGAAACTCTGCATACGCTTCACCGCCATGCCCTGGGCATCGCGGGCAACGAAAAACAGCGCCCGACCGGCCGGCACCTGAAAAGAAGCAGAGCCATCCGACGCCACCGGCACCGTGCCCAGCACCCGATGCAGCAGCAGGCTGCCTTTTTCCGACACCTGCCGGGTGCGGTACCGGCTTGGCGACCAATTCAGACTGACCGGCTTGGGCAACTCCTCCAACACCAGCAATTCCATAATCTCGCCCTTGGCGACGCCATTCATATGCCGACCGGTGGTGACATCGGCCAAGATCATGGTGCCAGTGTCTTGGCTGAAATCGACCCGGTCCGGCAGCAACGGCTCGCGCTGGCGCGGCAGCACCGGCCGGGGGGCCGGCACGCATGCGCGTCAGCAAACCGCGACTTTCGGCCTGTACCGGCCAATTCGCTGCGGACAGGAGACCTGCCAGAGCAAGCAACAGTAGGCATCTCATGATGATGCTCCCCAAAAACGAACCGTGACGCGGCCATCGGCCCAAACCGGATAAGGCCATGCCCTGAGCATCAGCCTCCGCCTGGCCCGCCGCGATTCCGGCACGCTGCTCCCCCTTTTCCAGGCCCAGCCCGAGCTGCTCCCGCAGCCATAAAATCCCCTTGCCAAGCACCCCCAACGCCCAAGAATGCTCGCCCTCGTCGGGCAAGGGACCCTTTGCTCGAGCGAGCGCCCTCTCGGGGCCCTTAGCTCAGTTGGCTAGAGCGCATCGTTGACATCGATGAGGTCAGTGGTTCGAGTCCACTAGGGCCCACCAAGATAAGCCCCTGCAATCACTTAGGTTACAGGGGCTTGTTGTTTGGGGTGGGGTGGGGCTGTCCCCCATGTGGT
>CAYONM010000057.1:0-17553 GCA_964405325.1 uncultured candidatus Brocadiaceae bacterium
TGCCAGGCTATTTTTACCAACCCGGGCCCAGCATTGCTGGGCCCGGGTTTTTTTGTGACCAGTATTGACGGGCTCACGGTTCAAGCTGCCCCGCAGCGGAGTGCCCGGGTAGCCGGTGTCAAGGCATCGCGGCAGATATGCTCCAGGGAGCGCTCAGCCGACTCCTCGAACGCTGGATGAGTGGTTTGGCAGGGCACTCGGTCACCTGGGTGTGTTGATCATTTCCAGCCAGCGGGCGATATCGCGGGCGATGCCGGCCGTAGCGCGTTCGATGGCAGCCGTTTCGTCGTCAATCGAGGCGTAGTAAGCGCTGTCGACGAAGGCTGCCTGTCGGGTGCGGAATTCGGTGCGAGCATGCACTCGTATTCGCCAACGGTCTGCAATACCGCGGCTGTTTTCGGCCACGCTGCTGATGTCTTCGCGTTCAAGGTGGATGCGCAGGGTTTCATTGCCGCTCGGGCTGACTGGCCAGCCCAATTGGCGGCGGACTTCATTTCCCAGCTGGCGATGTAGGCTGCCGCGGATCGCTGCCAGGCGGGCCTCGGAAGTGGGAATGTCAATGCGCAGGCCCTGGGGTAATGGGATCGGCGCTCGCAGACTGTAGTTGCAGGCACTCAAGAGCAGAGCTGATACCAGGAGGGGCAAGCGCCACATGGCTGGCTTATGGCTGGTCGATGCTGGATTCCAGCTCGGCGATGGCGCGGCGGGTGTTTTGCGCCAGGTTGGAATCCGGGTCGTAGCGCAGGGCTTCACGATAGTAATACAATGCTGATTGGTCGTGTCCCTTGCGGTGGTACCAGCGCGCAACGGAATAATCCTTTTGCTGCCGCCAGCGCGTGATCATGTCGCGATAGCGAGTGATGAGCTGCTGGCGTTCCGCCTGGTTGTCGGTGTAGAGCTCCGCTTGATCGATCAGCAGCTCGGCGTTTTCCAGGGCGCCACCATCGAAACGATCGCCACGGAAGAGCAGGAGCTGAGTCAGAGCGAGTTCGCACAGCACGTCGAAGACCAGATCGTCTTCTGGATAACGGAACAGAAATTCCTGATAGGCCAGCCTGGCCTGGAGGATGCGGGTTTTGTTTTTGCGTCCGGAAATCAGCAGGGAACGCGCCAAGCCGATGCTGGCACGTGGTGCGATGTAATGCAGGTCGCCGTGCTTGGCCAGGAAAAAAAAGAGCATATCGGCAGCGTAGAGATCGTAGTCCACCGAGGTGTTGATGACATCTCTGGGTTTTTCTGCTGAGAAATCCAGGATAGCAGCGCTGTTTTGGAGTTCTTCGGCCCGGTCCAGGGTGGCCAGCAGCAGGTCGTCCACCGCGTCATAGGCTGGGTAGCGATACCAGAGATCGACCAGCTTGCGCGAGGCGTTGGCGATCTTTTTCCGCCGTGCGGCGGCCAGGATGTACAGGTGTAGGGCCCGGGGAGCGGCATCGCTGAAGCGATAGTCGTCAGCAAGATCGTCTGCGTCGCGATAGGTGCCTTTGATGTTTCCGGCGGCCCACATGGCTTCGATACGGGCCAGCTCCGCTGCGGCTGCGGCATCGTAGCCGGGGGGCTTGACGAAGGCGTTTTGCTGAAGCCGGAATTCAGCCGCGCGTTCGCGGCGTTTGGCCAGGCTGGTTTCACGCTCCGACGCATGTTCGCTGTCCACGTCCAGGCCTGGCAGGCCGAGGACGACGGTGCCTAGGAGTAGCGTCAGCAGCGCTCGGATCATGCGGCGCCCTGGGACGCTTCTGCCTGGGCTTGCTGCGTGGCGGCGTTCAGGAGGGTCGCGATCTGCGGCAAGACCTCCTGTTCGACGTGGATTACCAGGTCGTCACCCTTGCGGTCCTCGACCCAGGCGTTGACGCCGGCGTCGGCCAGGCGGCTGATCACGGTACGGGCGGCGTCGGTCGGGCCGCGGAAGACCTCGGCGGAATCGGATTCGCTGATCGGGGTCGGCTGCTGATGGCTGTGCCAGATCTTCAGGCCGATGAAGAGACCAAGCGGGATGATGGCGGCAATGGCATAGATCATGGGCCGCATCCTGGGATCGGGTCGGTAAAGGCAAGCGATCGGGATTGGTAGAAACCAGGGTCGCTCAAAGCTCTGAGGTCGGCAGGCGCTCATTGCTCCAAATAGGAGGCCTCCTTACCAGCAGGACCACTTCCCATTCAAGCCATAGGACCTGAATTTCTCTCACAGAGGCACGGAGGCACGGAGAAAAAGGCTGTTTTCTGGGCTCTTGCTCCGTGTTCTCCGCGCCTTTGTGAGAGACACCATGATGCGATGGCGGGATTGGGGAGGAGTAGCTGCGTCAGCTACGATTTTCCGGTATGGTCTTTTCTGAATAGCCCTTAGGGCCCGTCAATAAATAAAGGTAGCGTCTCACTTGATCTTTTGCCGACCTTCTGCGTTGCTTATCGCTTACATATACTCGATATGCTCGCTCTTCGCCGCCGGCCCGGCGGGGGCTTTGAGGGAAGCTTCAATCGTTTTCGAGCATGTCCTGTAGGGTCAGGCCCTCTTCGTCCATATGGGTGGCACCTTCGATGGACAGCGGGGTCCAGGGGAGGAGTTTGATGCGGTTCTTCTGGATCGGTTTTTTGGTATGTTCGCAAATGCCGAAGGGGACCGGGTGGTTCGTGTCGATTTTTTTGATCGCTCGGTCGATTTGCCAGAGCAGGGTCTCTTCATCATCCATCATGCCGAGACTGACGTCCTGCAGGTTGGAATCCGAACCACGATCGGCCTGATGGGTGGGGAGCGTATGGCCGTCTTCGCTCTCCATGACATCTTTGAATAGGTCCTGGATGTCATTGGTAATCTCGTCTCGGCGAGTCACCAGGGTTTTGCGCCACTTCCTCAGCTCGTCTGGCGAGAAGGGCGACTTGATCTGTTTGTCAGACATGGCTTTGCCTCCGTCAGCCTGAGGGGGCGGTCTGGTGACCGCTATCCCCGATTGCCTCAAGCCGATCTATCGGCGAAAAGGCGAGCCGAGAATAAGACCTCGCCACCGAATGCAAGACAACAAACCGCGGGAATTAAGAACAGTGTAGGCCTTGCCGTAAGTGTTTTTTGGCAAATGGCTTAGCGTGCCTGTGGCGGCTTGCTTCAGCTGGCGGCGGCGGTGGAATCGGTGCGTTCGACACGGACCCGGTCGACCCGGCGGTCGGAGGCATCTAGCACCGTGACCCGGTACACGCCATCGTCGGAGTGCCAGTGTTCGCCAGGAATGGGAATGCAGCCCAACATGCTGGTGACCAAGCCACCCAGCGATTCGTAATGTTCGCTTTCCGGGAGGTTCAGGCCGAAGCGGTCGTTGACCTCTTCCACCTTCATGCGGGCGTCCAGTTCCAGGGTGGCGTCACCAACTTGTTTGGCTTCTTCTTCACGGATTTCATCGTATTCGTCTTCGATCTCGCCGAAGACCTCCTCGATGATGTCTTCTAGGGTCAGGACGCCGGCGGTGCCACCGTATTCGTCCAGTATCACGGCCAAGTGAATGCGGTCACGCCGGAGGTCTGCCAACACATCGCCAACGGATTTGGAGGCTGGAATCAGCAGCGGTTCCCGGACCAGCTCCTGCAGCGACCGGGCTTGCTGGAGATCGACGCCGATCAGATCCTTCACGTACAGCACGCCAATGATGTCGTCGCGATTCTCTCGAAAGACCGGTAGTCGCGAATGGCCGCTATCCCGGGCGATCTGCACCACTTCGGTCCATTCCGCATCGAGGCTGAGGGCAGACATGTCCGTGCGTGGGGTCATGATCTCTTCGGCGGTCAGGTCGCTCAGGCCGAGTACCGATTCGATCATCTCGCGCTCGTGCTCCTCGATGCGACCACGCGCTTCAGCCGAAGCCACCACAGCGAGGATCTCGTCTTCGCCCTGGTCGTCGGGGGCATGCTCCTCGCCCACGTGTAGCCAGCGGCGGACCACACCCCGGGTGAGATGGAATGGGGCCAGTGGCAGCCAGAGCAGCAGGTGGATCCAGCGCCAGCTGCGATGCAGGACAATGGTGATCGGCTCGGGGAAGGCTTCGCCCAGGGGGCGGACCAGGACATCGAAAAACAGAGCGGCCAGGGGCAGGCTGATCAGCAGGGCCAGCAGTTGCATGGTCGATTGCAGGTCGCTGAACAGCAGCCAGAAGCCCACAGCCGCGACGGCTTTGCAGATCTGTGACAGCAGCAACAGCGTGAAGGCGATGGGCTCGGCACGTTCGACAAAGCGTTCCAGCACCGGGAGGATGGTCTGGATGCGATCTCGTTTGCGGAGGAGTTCCTCGGCATCGGCCAGAGAAAAGGTGGCCAGGGCGGCTTGGCTCAAGACCGCGAAGGCATTCAGCAGCAAGGCGCCGGCGATCAGGCTGATCATGATCTGATCACCTGCAGTGGTGGCAGAAGTGCCGGACTCGGAGGTTCGGCATCATCGTGGGTGGTATCGATGGCGTCCATTGTGGACCAGGTTTCTCCATGGATGGGGTAGCGACGAACCCGGTTACCCGATGCATGCGAGGAGCCGCTTCCATCGGAACCGCCTCCATACCGGTTGGGGCGGTTGGCCTACCGGGGGTCTTAACATCACGCCGAGCGGGCCTTGGGCAAGACTTGTTACGCGAGGGAGGCGCATGGTGGCTTGCTGAAGGCGATCGAACCTCTGGCATCCTTGCACCGGCAAGGCCTTGTGCATATTGCCTTTGCATGTGCGGTGCCACTGCTGTTGTGGAGCCGTTTCGCGTTTGAGGGGATGCTGAGCAATGGCCAAGCCGCCCATGCAAAGTCGTTTGATGCATGTTGAAAGCGCCAGCGGTATCCCCGTGATTTCCGTCAAGGGCACACCGCGCCTGATCGGGCGTATGTTGGGGGAACGACTGAAGCCGCGTTTACGCGTCCTGATCCAAGATGTCAGTAGCATGCTCTGTCAACTATCGGGTGATAACCGGCTGATGGATGAGGTGGGTGCCTATGACCAGGATGCGACCTTGGCTTTTCTGGCGGAGTTGCTGGGTCACACCCCGGAGATGATCCAGGATGTGGATCCTGGGCAGTGGATGGAGCTCGAGTCCCTGGCGGAAGCATGCAAGGTCGACATTTTGTTCCTGTTGGCAATTACCGCCTTCAACGATCTGGCCAATCAACTGCTGGAGAGGCATTGCTTCTTCACCAGCAATACCGCCATGGTGCCAGCCAATCGCTATGCCGAGGATGCGCCGCTGCTGGCCAACGACTGGTCGGTGCCGCCTTATCTGGTGCCGCATCTGATGTTGATCCGGCGAGTGCCCAGTCACGGACCGGCTTCCCTGGCGCTGTCCCTGGGTGGCCTGCATACGGTTGCGGGCATCAATGCCGCCGGACTCGCAGTCTGCTCTGATGATCTGCGCGATGGTGAGCATCAGCACCACGGTTTGCCAACGTCGTGTGTATTGATGGGTGCCTTGGGAGCCAACAACCACCAGGAGGCCAAGGCCAAGCTGCTGCAGGGTGTCTTGTTGGGTTCGCGTGCCTATCATCTGTTGGATGCCGACGGTTGTCGAGCCAGCCTGGAGCGCATCGGTCCCGACAGCGCGGAGTTGCCCGATCCCAGCCAGCTGGCGCCACGGGTACATACCAATCACTGCCTGCATCGGCCGCCGAATGACGTGGTCTGCACGGTCCTCCGGCATTCTGGCCAACGTCTGCAACAGTTGGCGCATCTGGCTGCACGTTCACATCCCAAGACCTCGATGACGGAAATCGACAACTGGTTCGCCACCGGTGTCGATGTGGTCTCAGAGCGACGTCAGCGCAGCGGGCCATCGGAACGGCCGGTGCCGGGTGTGGTCGTGATTCTCGATCCGATGAATGCCAGCATCCACTGTCGTGGCTCTGGCCCCGGTCGCCAGCTCAAGGATGTGTCGCTCTGACTACAGCGGCGCGTTGGTTGTCTGCATGGCCGCTGCAGGCGGCGTTGCTGCCGTTCTGGTGGCCACATCGCTTGTTGCTGCAGGCTCGACAGGTCGCTTATGATCGGGGTATGTGGCCCCGTGCACGTCTGCCGGTACCGGTGATCGGTGTCGGTAATCTGAGCCTGGGCGGTACCGGCAAGACGCCGTTGGTCCATTGGCTGGCCGAGTGGGGCCGGCAGGCCGGGTGGCGGCCGGCGGTGATCAGTCGTGGCTACCGGGCTGGTGCTGATGGGCGCAACGAAGAGGCCGACCTCACTGATTGTTCGACCTTTTGTGATCCCGATCGCTTTGCTGCCGGCCAGGCTGCGCTGGCGGCTGGTCATAATCTCCTGATTGGGGACGATCTGTTCCAGCATCGTCGTGTGCAGCGGGATGTGGATCTGGTCTTGATCGATGCCACCCGTCCTTGGGGTTGGGCCAGCGGTCGCCGGGGACAGGTGCTACCGCTGGGGTTCCTCCGCGAAGCGCCGGCCGCCTTGCAACGGGCCGATGCCCTGATCATCAGCCGCTGCGATCAGGTGGCGCCCGCCCGGTTGGCCCTGCTGCAACGGCAGCTGCGCCGCATTGGCCGGCCGGTCTGGCGCGCCTGGCATCAGGTCAGCGGTCTGCGTCCGTTCGGCTCAACGGTCTGGCATGGGGCCGACCATCTCCAGCAGCAAGAGGTTTGGTTGCTTAGCGGCATCGCGCATCCTGAGGCGTTCACCGCCAGTTGCCGGCAATGTGGCATGCGGGTGCAGGGGCACAGCGTATTCCCAGATCATCATCATTTCAGCCGGTCAGACTTGCAGCGGGCGCGTCGTCAAGCCGGTTCTCGGCCGCTGATCTGCACCAGCAAGGATCTGGTCAAACTCCAGCGTCTGGACGCGGGCGCGATGGATCTCTGGGAGCTGGCGGTCGTCTTTCGATTTGCCGATGATGATGGTTCCGCTGTCGCCGCTCTGCTGCAGGAACGGCTCCGGCGTTGGCAGTCCAGAAGCCGCTCCTAGTCTCTGCAGATACCCGTCCCACGCTCCGGCGGCCATCTGGACCGGAACCGACAAGGAGTACCGCATGTCCCTGATCCGCGTGTCGTCCCTGTTCCTGGCTGGCCTTGGCCTGATGCCGGCAGCTGAACAGGTGCTCGGTTTTCGCCGTCTGAAGGTTACCGAGTCGCGCCAGGAAGCCCTGGAACCCGGCGCCGAGGTGGAATTCTGGCTGACCCGTGACGGTGGTGCCAGCTGGGAAACCCTCCCGGCGGCGCAGATCAAACGTTCCGACGATCAGGCGCCCTACGTGGTCTTCGAGGCCCCGGCCGATGGTCGTTATGGCTTCACCACCCGTCTTCTGCCCACCACAGGAACCAGCGATCCCGCACCCAGCCCCGGCCGGGCGCCCCGCATTGCCTTCGCCATCGATACCCAACCACCGGAACTGAAGGCACTCACTGCCTTCCTCGAAGTGATGGATGATGACCACTATCGGCTGCGGTGCTTCTGGGACGTGGCTGATGCACATCTGCGAGCCGATGGTCAGCGGCTGGAGACCAGTCTGGACGGCATTGACTGGAGTCGCTTGGCCGGTGATCTCCCCGCGGCTGGCGCCTGGTCGCAGTTGGTGCCCACCCGGCATGTGTTTGTGCGTCTGGTCGCTACCGATGCGGCTGGGAACGAGATCACCAGCATGGTGCTGCGTCCGGCCGTATTGCCGGAAGCTCTGACCCGGAGTGAGCCGGCCAAGCCGACGCCGCCGGTCCTGGCGGTGGACCAACTGCCGACGCTGGACGAGGTGGCCGAGGAAGTCGAGGCGACCATGGCCTCGGTACGTGCGGAGTTGCGCCCCGAGCCAGCCCCAACTCGGCCGGCAGCGTCAGCCCCAGCCCCAGGTCCAGTCTCAGGTCCGGATCCGGCCGTTGCGTCCGCCACCCCGGCGGCGCTTGAGTCGGCGAAGCCAGTGTCGCCACCGCCGCCGAGTCCGGAGGAACGCTTGGCTCAGATCCATCCGCTCAGTAAGCGGCCGGTGCAGCAGCCAGAGCCTGGTGATGCTGAGCGCAATGTGCGGGTGGCTGCCATCCTGGAACGGCGTCAGGGGCGCCTGCTGTTGGGGCAGGACGCGCGCTTGGTGTTGACCGGCGCCCGCCTGGCGGTGTATCAGAACGATCTGACTCGTGCGGTCCGTCTGTACCAACGGCTGCACGACAGCGATCAGAACGCGGTCGCCCTGCCGGAAGAGGTGATCGTGCACTATCGGGCGCAGCGACCCATCCGGGCTCGTGCGCTGGCCGAACAGGCGCCGCCAGAGGCACGTAGTTCACGGTTGTCATTGGCCTTGGCCTATACTTGGTTTACGGAGGATCCACGGCGGTGTCTGGCCATTCTGGATCAGATCAATCCGGATTCGCCCGCTGCCGCCGAGGCCGAAGTGCTGCGGGCCCGCTGCCTGCTGTTGGGCGATGCTCGCCAGCAGGAACTGGCGTTGGCGCTGCTGCGCCATCGTGCCCGTGATGGCGGGCACTGGGGGCAGGTGGCTCAGGAATACCTGACGATCATGGCTCCTTGAGTCAGGGCACGTCGGCTTCGGCCAGTGCCCGTTGTGCCGCCCGAAGCCGCCGTATGCGACGCAGGATTTGCGGATCGTGACCGTGACACTGGATCCGTTCCAGTAAACGCACCAACAGGGCGCCATAGCGGCAATAGCGCAGCCAGGGATCCTGACGCTGGCGGGCAGCGGTTGAGGCTGGTCGCGTAGACCTGTGGATGGCTTGCATCTATTGATGGGATACATCCGTGCTCGGCTGATGCAAGACCTGGCTCGAAGGCGTGCTAGACTGTGCGGATGACACCCTGGGGCGCTTTTCTTCAGGATCAGCTGCAACGTCGCGGCTGGTCGGTCCGAGCCTTCGCCCGGCGCGTTGGCATGGACCCCTCTTTCCTCAGCAAAGCCATGCGCGGGGCTCCCCATGGCCGGAGCAAGACGCCGGCCCTGCCGCCCTTGGCACAGATCGAGGGCTGGCTGACGGTACTGCAGCTGTCAGAAGCCGAGCAGGAACGTTTCTTGGATCTGACCCATTTATCGCATGCTCCCGAGCGGGTTGCCAGGCGAACCCACGAGGCCGCTATCGCCTACGAGCAGCTGCAACAAGAGCGTCAGCGCCTGCAGCAGGAAGTCGAACGGCTTCGCGAACGGCTTGGCGACGGTTAGGCCCTTAGTAAGGGCCCGTCAATAAATAAAGGTAGCGTCTCACTTGATCTTTTGCCGCCCTTCTGCGTTGCTTATCGCTTACATATACTCGATATGCTCGCTCTTCGCGCCTTGAAGGATCGACACAATCTCTGCGCGATCTGCTACCTTTATTTCTTTCCGCACCCTAAGAGCTGGCGCCACGCCTCGGGAATGCAGCGAGCGCTGAAGCGGCCGGCGGTATCGCGTTGCACCAGGCAGCTGACCAACTCGCCCTGCACGGCGGTTTCGCCGGTGCTCTGACGTTCGATGGTAAAGCTAGAGCGGATCCGGTGCTGCGAGACCTCCTCGACCCGAAGCGTGAGATCGAAGGCGTCGCCAGCCTGCAGGGGGCGTCGGTAATCCGCTTGTACATGCACATGCGGCCAGCCAAGGTCGGCACCGAAGACGGGAATGCCACATTCGCGCAGCAAGGCGTGTTCGGCTTCCTCGGCCCAGCACAACACCCGGGAAAAATGCGCGACGCCCGCCGCATCGGTTTCATGGAAAGCGACCAGACCGTGGTGATGAGAGATGCCAGGCATGGTTTCGCAGCCTGCGCCTACGTCGGCCGGTACAAGCAGCGCTCTCCAGCTGCCAGTCGACAGCCGTGAGGGGGGCTGGCATGCTGCGCGCGTGTCGGATCCATCAGAACAAGTGACCGAAGACGGTGATCATCGCACGCGCAGCACGCGCAGCATGGGGCCCTTGCCGCCGGCCCTGCAGCCACCGCGTCTGTTGCAGGATATTCCCGCCGACCTGGTTGAGGTGGCGGCGGTGGCTGGTCCACGCTTCCAGATCCGGGAAGTACTCGGCCGCGGTAGCGGTGGGGTCGTGCATCTGGTGGAAGATCGCCTGCTGCAACGGCGGATGGCGCTGAAAACCTTGCATGTCGCTCGTTCGGATGCTCACGACAAGCAGGCGGAATTGTTGCGTGAAGCACGGATCACGGCGCGTCTTCAGCATCCACAGATTCCGGCGATATTCGATTTCGGCCGAGATCACGATGGTCGGGTCTACTTCAGCATGCCGGAGCATCATGGCACCAGCCTGCGGCAATTACTGGAACAGGCCGCCAAGTCGCGGGTGCCGCCACCACTGGCCACCATCGCCGATCGCATCCAGATTTTGCAACGGGTATGCGATGCGGTCGCCTATGCCCATGGCCAAGGGGTGGTGCATCAGGATCTGAAGCCGGAAAATATCCTGCTGGGCACCTATGGTGAAGTGTTGGTGGTGGATTGGGGGACGGCGCTGTTACGCCATGATCACTCGCCAGGCATGCCGGTCGGGACGCCCATGTACATGGCACCGGAGCAGGTCTGCCACAGTGATGTCGACGAGCGATCGGATGTGTACTGTCTCGGCGGTATCCTGTTGGAGCTGCTCACTCTGCGCCTGCCGATTATCGAACAGGACTCGCGGCGTTTCTGGGCTATGAAGCGTCAGGGGCGCGTCAGCGAACCGGATGCGCAGGAACGTTCCAACCTGCCGGAATATCTGCTCACGGTGGCGATGCGGGCCTTATCACCAGACCCGCAACAGCGCTACCGCACGGTGTTCAACTTTGCGCAGGCGCTGGCAGATTACCAACGACATCTCGCTTCCATCGAATTATGCGAGCGCACCGAACAGGCCTTACGTGAATTGGCGCTATTTCCCGATCATGGTGGTTTTGCTCGGGCCGAGGAGAATTTCCGACAGGCCTTGGCCATGTGGCCTGGCCATGCGCGGGCCAAGGCCTGTCTGTTGCAGGCGCAGGCCGATCATGCCCGATTTGCGGTGGCCGAGCGCGATCTCGAATTAGCTTTCAGCCTGTTGGATCCGGATGCCATCGAGCATCAGGATTTGTTCGCCGATCTTGCCCAGGCCCGTGCCGGACGTTTGCGACGGCGGCGTGCCAGCCGGCTGGCGGTCTGGTGGTTGGCCACCGCCTGTCTGCTGGCTCTGACTCTGCTGCTGTTGCTGGTGGAGCGCTGGCATCGTCGCTCGGGCACCTGGACCACCATACGGACCGATCAATTCGGTGCCGTGGTCGATCACGGTCCTTTGGATCTGACCAAGGGGTCGTATCAGCATCTGATGCCCCTGCCGCTGAGCGACGAGCGTGGCCTGGCTTTGTCGACTGGTCAGATGCTCTGGCTGCGGAATGTGCGCGAGCTGGGGGATGTCCGACTGGAGGTGGAAATCACCTGGCCCGAACGGGTCGATGGTTTTGAGATGCTGATCCACGCCGAGCGCCGTGATCCCGTCGAAAGTTGCGACCTGCCGCGTTCCTACAGCTGCCAGTTTGGCGGTTATGATGGCAGCGTGCATTATCTGAGTCTCAACCGGCGTTCCGGCGTACCGAATACAACCCAGGCGGTATTGGCCGACTGCCAGCCGGGGCAGCGTTATCGGGTCTCGTTGCAGTTGGTCGACGATGTCGCCAGCATGTATCTGGATGGTGAGCAGCTGCTGTCGGTGCATTCGTTGCTGCCCATCGGTGGCGCCGACAACCACCATCTGGCACTTCGTAGTTGGGGATCGGTCCGGGTGCATCGCCTCCGGGTGCAGCGCTATGCCTTGCCGCGTGTTGCCAGTCCGCTGAAAGTGCCAGATGGTTTGGCCGCACACGGCCACCTGGATGACGCGCTCGCCTACTATCGTGTTTTGGCCGAAGATCATTCCGGTACCGATTTGGCTGAACAGGCCTTGGCGCGAGCCTTTGCCATCGCCGAAGAGCAGGGCCGCCCGGAGGCCGCCGAACTGCTTAGTCAGTTGCAGCATGAATTCCCCGACAGCCGTTATCTGCCGTCTTGTCTGGCGGTGCGTAGTGAACGCATCTGGCGTGATGGTGACCTGGATCGCGCCCTGCAGCTGTGTCGTCGGGTCCAAACCTTGGATCACAGTAGCACCCTGGCGCTGCGTCTGCTGGCGGCGGCCGAAGCCGGTATGCCGTTGCCGATCCAGCAGCGCTTATTGCAGGCGGTGGCCGCATCGCCGGGGCTGATCCGTCTGGATCTGCGTCGACTTGGTCTGCAGACCCTGGATCCCCTGCAGGGGTTGCGCTTGCATCATTTGTTGATGGATGGCAACAAGATCACCGATCTGAGCCCGCTGGTTGGCATGCCGCTGCAACAGTTGGATATCTCCCGTAACCCGATTGCCAATCTCGAGCCGCTTGCCGGCATGGCCTTGCAGGGTCTGAAGGCCGATGCTTGTCAAATCAGCAGTCTGTTGCCATTGCAGGGTATGCCGCTGCGCGAATTGGCCTTGGACGACAATAATATTGACGATATATCCATCCTGGCTGATTGCTCTGCGGATATCCTGTTATTGTCAGGAAATGCGATCCATGACCTGTCGTCGCTGAAAGGCAAGCGTTTTCAACGGCTGAGTCTGCACGGCAACGCGATTGTATCCGTTGCTCCGTTGTCGCATCTGGTTGCCGACCAGCTGGATCTGAGCGACAATTTGATTGACGATATCGGTCCATTGGCCACGGCCGTGGTCCGAGAGTTGGATTTGTCCGGTAACCGACTCGCTGAGTTGAGCGCTTTGCGGGGGCTGGATTTCGATCGGCTGGACCTGTCGGATAATGAGCTGCGTCACCTTGATGGCCTGGAGCAGAGTCGTATTTCGGAATTGGATTTGTCTGGTAATGCCCTGCGCTCGCTCATCGCGGTGCAGAATGCGCGCCTGACCAGCCTGGATATTGGCGGGAATCACATCGACGATTGCTCGCCCCTGTTGGGACAGCCGCTGGCCTATCTGCGTCTTGACGGCAATCCGATTCACGACGCTCGCCCTCTGGCGGCCTGCCCCTTACGCGTCTTGGAAGCGGATGCCGTCCCTTTCCAGGTGGAGACTTTATTCGAGGTCCGGGTGCGCGAGTCTGTGCGTTTGAGCGGGATCGCAGCGGACCCCGCTGCCTACCGCGCCTTGCGCGCCGCGTGGCAACAACGCGGAGTCCGTGCCATGGTGCTGCGCGAGCTCGATATCCAGGCAGCCGTGTCGGCTCGTGATGGTGATTGGTTGCGTCGATTGGCTGAGTCTTGCGATGATCACCTGCTGCTGCACATCCCTGGCTTGTACAGTTGGGCCGCAGCGAAGCGTCTGGCGGCCGAGGTGGAAGCGCATTTGGTCCGCCCTGCCACTTTGCAGCGGCAGGCATTTCTCGCCCGCCAGTTGTTATGGCCAACTGGCGCCGTGTGGCTCGACCTGCACCGCAGTCCTGGTGGGCAGATCCGCTGGGGAGACGGCCGTCAGGTGGACTTCCGCCGCTTTGAGCGTTCCCCGCGTCCGGAGGACCAACGGTGGTTCTGTTTCAGCAACAACGGCAGCGCCAAATGGATTCCGGTCACCGACACCGACGCTGCGCACGGCGTGGTATTGGAGTGGCTGGAATAGGGCCATTCAGCCCGGCAGCCACTGGTTGATCTGCTCATTCCCTAGTGCCCTGTCAAAGCAACACAGTCGGAGATCGCTTCGTCTCACACGGCATCTGCGGCGTTGCAGAACCCTCGAAATGGCGCTGCCATTCCTTCGGAAGACCATGCGGTCCGCCCATCCCTTGCATCTACCGCACGATACTCGCCCTACCCGACATCGTTGCATTGACAGAGCGCTCGTTCGGATGGTTGGCTGTCCAAGGTGCAGGGCCTGAAATTACTGCAAACGATTCGCATCTGCAATTGTAACGGCTCGTAAAGGAGGATCTCTATGCGTTCCATCATGCTTTCCCTCATCGCCCTGCTCGCTCTCGGCTCGTTGCCGGCACAGGACGTCTCATCTTCGGGCCGGCGCGGCAACGCCGCGGCCGCGACCCGCTCGGAGGTGGCTCGTCGTCGGCAGGCCTTGATCGAGGCGGAAAGCCGGTTGGTGACGCGCCATCTGCAGCTGCTGCGTCTGCTGTCGCCGTCGGCCGGTTTCGATTTCGACCGGCCGGTGCTGCTGCGTAGCGCGGCCGTCGCCGCGCCGCTGGTGGTGGCGCAGGCGCAACGAGATCTGCTGCAGGCCCAGGTGGCGCAGACCCGTTCCGCGATCAGTGGCAGCCTGGCCTTCTCGGCATTTCCTGGGTATGATGTTATGAGGACGATGTCTGTTGTCCGTCTATCTGTCATCATCCAGGAATGTGCTGATGCTGTGGCTGTTGCCAACCCTGATTGCCAACTGCGTGACGACCGTCGTGCTGGTGTTGATCTATGGCTTCCTGTGGTGGCAGGAGCGGCAGCGCTTCCTGTGGTGGTGGACGGCGGCGTGGGCGGTCTACCTGGGACGTTTTCTCTTCATGCTGCCCTTGGCGATGGGCTGGGAGTCCAGCTGGCTCTTGCTGGGCAATCAACTCTGTGTTTTGGTAAGTGCCTGGCTCTTGTTACAGGGCAGTGCCAGTCTGATTGGTCGACGCCTGCCCTGGCCGTGGTGGTGGCTGACTGGACTGGTCGCGCTGTGGATTCCCATCGGTTTGGTTTGGCCAGTGAAATTCCAGGCCCAGACGCTGCCGATCATGTGGTTCAGTGCGGTCGTCTTCATCGCAGCTGCCATCATGCTGTGGCGGAGCGATCTGCCGCGATTCAGTACGCGGCTGGTGGCGGTGGCCCTGTGTTTGTGGGGCCTGCATACATTTGATTATCCGTTCCTGCGCTCGGTCACGTGGTTTGCGCCCTGGGGCTATCTGCTTTCGGCGGGTCTGGCGATGGTGGTGGCGGTTGGGATGATCCTGGTCTTTATTGATGTACTCAAGCAGCGGACCCGCCACCGGCAGCAGGCCTGGCTGGATGAGTCGATGATCAACGATCAGATCTTGGCCCAGGTGCCGGCCGGCATCGTGTTGCTGGGACCAGATGCCTGCATTCTCCGTTGCAACCTTTATGCCATGGCCTGGTTGGGTGAAGACCTGGCGGGTCGTAACCTCCGCCGGCAGCCGCTGCTGGTACAGGATCGACACCTGGGCGAGGTGTCCCTGACAGCACAGCCCTGGTTGCAGGCCTTGGCGGCTGGGGTCGCCTGCACGGATCGTTGCTTGGGCATCGGCTCCGATGCCGGTGCCACTGTCCAATGGTTGCGGGTCGACTGTCACCCCATTGAGACGACCGTTGGTGAACGGCGGGTTCTGATCACCCTGATCGATCCCGGACAATGGCTCGGCATGCAGGCGGGTTCTCTCAGCGAACACGATCCCTTGCGCCAGCTGGTGGAGCGTATCCCCTGCGGCGCGGTGTTGCGCGCTGGCGATGAGCTGGCACTCAATCAGGCCATGGGCCGCCTGATCGGTGGTACCGAGACCGGGCCAATGGGGGTGGCGGCCTGGTTCCGTCGCTTGTTTGGGGCTCGGGCTGCCGAGATGCAACAGCAGTACGAGGACTGGCGCAGCGACGGCTTCTGCCATGCCCTGCAACTGGCCTTTGTCCGTGCCGATGGTGAGCAGCGGCGTCTGGAGCTGGTGGCGCATCATGTCGAAGGTCGCGAAATCTGGTTGGTCAACGACATCACCGAACGGCAGTTGGCCTTGGCTGAACTGCAAGAGAGCGAAGCCCGCTACAGCGGTCTGTTCAACAATACCCATACGCCGATGCTGGTGATCGATCCGGAAGACGGTCGTATCGTCCAGGCCAATATCGCGGCCGAGCATCTGTACCGTTATTCCCGGATAGAATTATGCCGTTTGCATATCGATGATATCGCCATCGGTCCGACCGGTGCCGGGCAGGGCCATCGAGCTTGTTTGCAAGTAGGGGAACAGAGTTGTCAGCATCGTTTGGCCGATGGCAGCCTGCGCGAGGTCGAGGTTTTCTCCGGGGCCGTTAGCATCAGCGGTCACGGTTATCTGTGCAGCGTCATCCGTGATGTCTCTCAGCGCCGATCAGCCGAAAATGTGGTAAACCAGTTTTTTCAGCAGTCCACCGTGGTCATGGGAATTGCGGGGTTCGAGGGCCATTTTCTGCGGCTCAATCCGACCCTGCCGCGTCTGCTGGGTTACCCGGAAGCGTTCTTGCTGCAGCGGCCTATCATTGAATTCGTGCATCCGGACGATCAGGAAAAGACCCTGGCGGTGATGTCGGGTCTGTCGCGGGGCGAGAGCATCTCCGGTTTCGGCAATCGCTTTCAGACAGCCGATGGTTCGTATCTGCATCTGGCGTGGACCGCGAGCACTGATAGCAAGCGCGAGCTGATCTATGCCGTGGCTATCGATGTCACAGACCGGCATCAATTGCAGGAGGAATTGCGCCAGTCACAGAAAATGGATGCCGTGGGACAGTTGGCTGGTGGCATTGCCCACGATTTCAACAATCAGCTGCAGTGTATCCTTGGCTATCTGGAGCTGGCCGAACGCAATCCCAGCCCCGAGATGCAAGCCAATTGTCTGCGTGTCATTCGTGAAGCCGCTTCTCGCTCATCGGAATTGACCCGGCAATTGCTGACCTTCAGCCGTCGCCATCAGCCCGAATCCCGGCCGGTGGATTGCCATGCGGTGGTCGACGAGGTCTTGCAGCTGCTGCGACGTAGTGTTGACCGCCGTATTCGCATCGAAACCTCCCTGGCCGCCACGGAAATGGTGGTGGCGGGGGATTATGGTCGGATCCAGAACGCCCTGCTGAACCTGACGATCAATGCTCGCGATGCCATGCCCGATGGTGGCGTTTTGCGACTGACCAGCACCACCGCGACAGTGCCAGCCGGTGTCGAGAGCCGCTTTGCCAAGGAATTGGCACCCGGACGGTATTGCTGCTTGGGCATTGAAGACACGGGCCCGGGTATGTCGCCGGATATTCTGGACCGTATTTTCGAACCGTTCTTCACCACCAAGGAGGAGGGGCTGGGGACTGGATTGGGATTGTCTGCGGTGTATGCGACCGTGGAGCAGATACAGGGTGATCTCCGGGTGCGATCGCGTCTGGGCAGCGGTACCCGTTTTGAACTACTGTTGCCGGTCTGTGCCGATCAGTCGGACCTACCGACATCTTCGTTCCAGCATCGCGCGATCGGCAATCGCATCGCTCGGGTGCTGGTGGTCGACGATGAGGAGCTCATCCGCCTATTGGTCAGCGAGGCCTTGGAGGATCGTGGGCATACGGTGATCAGTTGTGGTGACGGTGCCGAGGCCTTGGCCTGGCTCCAGGCCCATGACGAGGACTTGGATCTGGTGCTGCTGGATATCAACATGCCCGAGCGCAGCGGGGTCCAGGTCCTGTCTTGGCTGCATGTGCAAAGGCCGGAATTGCCGGTGGTGATGATGAGCGGCCAAGGTCGCGATCAGGACGTGGACCGACTGCACGATCTGGGTGCCAGTGGTTTTCTGATGAAGCCCTTCACGCTGCAGGACCTGCACGCCGAGATCCAGGGCCTGCTGGCGCGGTAGGAAGCCGCCGGCGTCAGGGGGGCGGTCGGCGCCCTTAGGGCCCGTCAAAAAAATAAACATTACATTTCGCTTGATCTTTTGCCGCCCTTCT
>CAYONM010000058.1:0-17341 GCA_964405325.1 uncultured candidatus Brocadiaceae bacterium
GTAAGCAGTCCAGACACTCTCCTGGATATTGACAGAGAATAAATCGCTCATCGGACCATCAGCGCCTCCAGTTCGGCGCCGGTGCCCTTGCCCTTGAACTTCGGCGATTCGGCGGGCCGCCCAGCGGAGCCGCCATCGACATCGATGCCATCGTGCGCACGGCCATGATAGATTTTGCCGATCATGTAGGTCTTGTAGCCATGATCCTTGAAGTAGCTCTCCATGACCTTGGTGTCCAGCGCTTCCGCCTGTTCGATCACCCCCTGGGCATCCTTGATATCGTGCCCGTTGACCGCGCCCGGAACATTGCGCCCGATGAAGGTCTCTGGATAGAGCCCGGTCATGTAGCTCGAGCGCGACTGCACGCAGCGTGGATAATTGCAGTGCGCGTTGGTGAAGTAGGTGCCCATCTCCGCCAGGCGCTCCGGCAGCACCAAGCCGAGCCTGGACTACTGACTTATGCTCGTTATGGTCATATGAACATAACACGGGAGTCTCCATGTCCCTCGCCATTTCCTGCCGGCAACCCAGCTTGGATACCGAACTCGACCCGCATTTTGGTCGGGCCCCCTGCTTCTGTCTGATCAAAGACGCCGATGCAGGATCCGATGACCAGCCGCCGTCGACCCGGTTCCTGAGCAACCCACACGCCGACGGCCAGCACGGCGCCGGTATCCGGACCGCCGAATATCTGGTCGAGCTGGGCGTCACCACCGTGATTAGCGGCGATTTCGGCCCCAAGGCCATGGCGGTATTGCGAGCGGCGAAGTGCCATTGCTATCGCTCAAAGCCGGATTCATTGCCGAAGATCATGGCAGCATGGCAGCAACAACAGCTGACTCGCGTCGAGGGCTGAGCACCCCCCTCATCCAGTAAAGGAGCCATATCATGCCGAATGCAGATGGCACCGGGCCCTGGTGGACCAAACACAATCAGG
The DNA here is from genome assembly GCA_964405325.1 of uncultured candidatus Brocadiaceae bacterium. Taxonomy (GTDB): domain Bacteria; phylum Planctomycetota; class UBA11346; order UBA11346; family UBA11346; genus CAYONM01. The sequence continues at coordinate 938 of CAYONM010000058.1, forward strand.
CCAATGCCGATACCTCGGCAAGCGCCACAACCTGGATCTGCCGGGGACTCGGTCCACGGCCACGTTCGCGCTGGTTTGCCCAACAGGCACTCAACGAAGCCAGCGAATCTGAAATGATCCAACACCCCGGCCGCGGACGCGGCTGGGGAGCTGGACGTGGCTCTGGTCGAGGACCTCGTCGTGGCTGATCCGCTGCAGATCGCCGTCGCCAGCGGCAAGGGCGGCAGCGGCAAAACCACTGTCACCTTGCATCTGGCGTGGCTTTTGGCCAAACAGGGCCACCGCGTCGCCCTCTGCGATGCCGATGCCGAAACCCCAAATCTACATTGCTTTCTGCAGTTGGACGAGCAACGGCACGCGGCCATCATCGAGCTACGGCCGATCATCGACACCAATCGCTGTACCGGTTGCGGTGCGTGTAGTCGCGCCTGTGCCTTTAATGCCCTGTATCAATTAAACGGTCGACCGCAGCTGGTGCCGGAACTCTGCCATGGCTGTGGCGTCTGCGCCCTGGTTTGCCCGGTCGACAGGGCGATTGCGGAGCTGCCGGTGGAAATCGGCCTGTTGCAAATGGCCCTGGCCCGATTGGCAGATCTGCCGATACCGCTGCGCAGTGGGACCACCCGCACCGGCAGTACCCGTACGCCGGCGGTGATCGACGCAACCGTGGCCGCCGTGCCAGCAGACACCAGCATCCTGATTCGCGACTGTGCTCCAGGAACCGCCTGTCCGGCGGTGGCTGGCCTGCGTGGCAGCGATCTGGCCATCCTGGTCACCGAAGCCACCCCCTTCGGCCTGCACGATTTGAAACTGGCGGTGGAACTGGTTCGCAACCTGCACCTGCCGATGGCTGTGGTGGTCAATCGCGCTGGCGACGATCGCCGGGTGCAAGACTGGTGCCGGCAGGAGAGCGTGCCGGTGGTGGCGGAAATTCCTGATGACCGCCAAGTCGCCCAGACCTACGCCGATGGTCGATTGGCCGGAGAAATCATTCCCGGCTATTTCGATGCGTATCGCGATCTTGTCAACCTGGTTGTCGCTCATGCAAGGCAGGAGCTACCAGTATGAAACAGATCACAATTGTCAGCGGCAAAGGCGGGGTGGGCAAGACCAGCCTTTCCGCGACCCTAGCACGTTTGCTCGCACCGGTCGCGGTAGCCGACGCCGACGTCGACGCCGCCGATCTGCATCTGGTGTTACCCCACACGATTACCCAGAGTGCACGGGTGATCGGTGGCCTGCAGGCGCATATCGATCAGGAAACGTGCTCCGCCTGCGGCGCCTGCGCGCAGGTCTGCCGTTTCGATGCCATCAGCCTGCACCCACAGGCACAGGTGGATCACGTGGCCTGCGAAGGCTGCGGCGCCTGCGCTTTCGTCTGTGCCGCGGAAGCGATTGAACTGGAACCACACGAGCACGGCAGCCTGCTGGAAGCCCAGGCCGGCACCGGCCCTCTGGTCTATGCCCGCCTGGATCCCGGCGCCGAAAACAGTGGCCGCTTGGTCAGCCGCGTGCGCGAACGGGCCCAACAGCTCGCCACTGCAGCCGGTCTGGACACAGTGCTGATCGATGGCCCGCCTGGTTGCGGCTGCGCCGCTACTGCGGCAATCACCGGCTGCGATTTGGTGATGGCGGTTTGCGAGCCCAGCCGCAGTTCCTTGCATGATCTGCACCGAATGCTGGATCTGGTCGATCATTTCCATCTGCCGGCGGTCGCGGTGATCAACAAGGCCGACCTGCACAGCGGCCTGACTGAACAACTCCACGACGAACTGGCCAAACGACAGGTCCCGGTGCTGGCGGCGTTGCCCTACGATCCGGTGTTCACCCAGGCACAACAGGCCGATGGTGACATCATCAATTTGGCCGGACCGATACTGACATCTTTATTGTCTTCTCTGCGCGATAGCGTGCTGGCAAAACTGCACGAGTCCGCTTGTACCACCCCGCTCTCGACAGGAGACGCATGAGCATTACGCAACATCACGCCCACGTTCTGGGCCCCTGTGGCGATACCATGGGCATCTGCTTGCAGGTCGAAGACTGCCGTATCATTTCCGCCGTCGGTGACTCTGACGGCTGCGGTAGTTCCTGGGCGGCGGTCACCGCCGCTGCCCGTCTGGCGCAGGACCTCCCATTACCGCAAGCCCGGTCCATCACCCCGGCCGCCATCAAACAGGATTGCGGCTTGGATGCAGAACACGACCACTGCGCCCACTTGGCCGTCATCACTCTGCGCGCGGTCATCGACCTGGCCACCAATGCACGAACACCAGTATGTCAATCTGCCTGTCAATCAGACGAATCAGGTTACTGCAGCAGCGACTGCGCCGATTGCAGCAGCTGCACTAGCGACGAGAAAACAACTGAGAGCAAACCGAAACCAGAAGACGGCAGCAGGCGCATCAAGCAGGTGGTACTGGTGCTCTCGGGCAAGGGCGGCGTTGGCAAGAGCAGCGTCGCAACGGCCATTGCCAGCACCCTGGCGGCGAATGGCCAACGGGTGGGGCTGTTGGACGCCGATGTGCACGGTCCCAGCATCCCCCGCCTGACCGACATGCGCGGCCAGGGCCTGTGCCAGATCCCCGGCCGCGGCATGCTACCGCAATTGACGGAAAACGGTCTACACCTGTGCTCCGCGGGTCTGCTGGTGGATGAAAAACGTGCCTTCATCCAACGCGGTCCGGCCAAATCCGGGCTGATCACCAGCATGTTGCGCGATTTGCACTGGGGGCCACTGGACTGCATGGTGGTGGACCTGCCACCCGGAACCGGCGATGAGGCCCTGACCGTGACGCAGCACTTTGGCAAACGCTGCCAGGCGATACTGGTCACCACGCCGCAGGACCTGGCTTTTGACGATGTCCAACGCTGCCTGGCCTTTTGCACGGCAATGGAGTTACCAATACTCGGAATCATCGAAAACATGTCCGGCTTCCGTTGTCCAGACTGCCAGCATATCCATCAGATTTTCGCTGGGGATGCTGGTCAGCAGTTGGCCGACCGCAGCCGCGCCCCTCTCTTGGCAACCCTGCCGCTGGACCCGGCCCTGACCACGGCGTCGGCCTGGCAAGAGGACGATTCCGTCCGTGCCCTGTGCGACCGAATCGCCAGCGCACTCGGCCTACCGGCCACCGCATCCTTCACTGTCCCGACCATCTGAAAAAAAGGAAGTTCCATGTCTATCTGTATTGCCATGCCCCTGATCGGCGATTCCTTGAGCGAACATTTCGGTCACGCTGAATGCTTCGCCTTCGTCAACCCGGACCAGCCCGAGCAGGTCCGACGCGCCGCACCACCGGCGCACGCCCCTGGCGTATTGCCGAAATGGCTGCATGAACAAGGCGCGACCGTGGTGATTGCTGGCGGCATGGGACCGCGTGCCGTCGATTTGCTGAAGCAGAACGGCATCGAGGTGGTGTTGGGCGTGCAACCCATGCCCGTGGCTGAGGTCTTGCGCGCCCATGCCGATGGCAGTCTGCGCACCGGCGAGGTCAATTGCTCGCACGGACCGGATCACAGCTGCTCGCATTGATTGACGAGTTGGACACCTTCCAACCAGTGGTCTGTCAACGCAAAGCCGCTCCGACATCTTTGCTTTGACAGGACACTCGCCCACAATCCCGAAAGTTCTCTATGCAACAATATGCCATTGATTATTTCCGTGGCCGCCGCGGCAATTGCGCTCAGGCTGTGTGTGCGGCCTGGAATCAATACCACGATACCAATCACGATGTCGATGAATTCCAGAAATGCGGTGGTGGTCGCGCGCCCGAGGGGATGTGCGGCGCGCTGCACGCCGCCCGCACACTGGCCGGTGAACGAGCCGAACTGGTCATTACCAGTTTTCGGCAAACCGCCGGCGGTGAAATCCGCTGCCGGAACATTCGCGGCCAGGGTGGCATCAGCTGCCTCGACTGCGTCGGCGAAGCGGCCAATCTGTTGCAGCGCCTGTGCGGACGGCTGCAAACCACATGAGCACCCTGGTCACCACCCGAGCACACGCGCATCCGGTCTGTCGGCTCTGTGGCCCCAAGCCGGCCGGACTACCGGTCCTGAATTTCAGCAGCGAAGCAGCCGGCATGGTCCAGGCCGATTTCATCTGCCAGGCGCCCAGCGAGGGCTATCAGGGCTGGCTGCACGGCGGCCTAGCCGCCGCCATCCTGGATGCCGCCATGACCAATGCCCTGTTCAGCCAGGGCACGGTCGCGGTAACCGCGCGCCTGGAATTGCGCTATCGACAACCAGTCAACCTGGGCCAGACAAGTCGGGTCGAGGCGCGCGTCCAGAGCATACGCGGCGGTGCCTGGCAGCTGCACGGGAGCATTTCGCAACAGGCCGGGGCTTGCGTCGAAGCTGAAGCGCTGTTTCTACCCCCGCCCGGAGCAACGACATGATCGAACACCTTCGTCTCACCGTCCTGGTAGAAAATCAGGCCGCCGCTCCCGATTTGCGCGCCGAGCATGGTCTGGCCCTATGGCTTGAGGCCGACGAGCACCGAATCCTACTCGATACCGGTGCTGGCACGGCACTGCTACACAACGCCGCCCGACTCGGCATCGATGTGATCACGGCAACGGCACTGGTCCTGAGCCATGGTCACAACGACCACAGCGGCGCCATCACCAAGGTGTTGGCGCTGCGTCCCGACCTGCCGTGTTACCTGCACCCGGCCGCCATGCAGCCGCGCTACAGCCGACGCAGCGGACAGCCCCGATCCATCGGCATGCCAAGCGGAACAGCCAAACGCATACGTCAATCTCGTTGTCATATCTCCGCCAATCGGCAAACGCTTGATCCAGACATCTGGCTCAGCGGTGAAATTCCGCGGGCACCGGGCGAAGGCGCCGCCGATCCGGCGCTCTGCCTGGACCGTGACGGCAGGCACCCCGACCCCCTGCGCGACGACCAAGCGCTGGTGATTCGCACCCGAAGCGGGCTGGTTGTGGTTACCGGCTGCTGCCACGCCGGTATCGAGCCGACCTTGCGCCAAATCCGACAACAGGATCCGGACACCGCCTTCGCGGCGGTAATCGGCGGTCTGCACCTGAAGGCCAGCTACCAACCGCGCATCGCCGCCGCCATCGCCAGCCTGCAGGCCTACCAGGTCCGGCAGGTGCTGGCCGGCCATTGCACCGGCACCGCAGCGGAACAGGCACTGCAGGATGCCTTCGGCCGCGACGCCCGCCCGCTACGCGGCGGCAGCAGCTGGTGCCAGCGCGATACCCGCCTGCACCCGGCAAACTGCCAGCAGCAGGTGTCCGCCACATCGACCTGAAAGAAAAATCAGCGAGCCGCCAAGAACAGGCATGAGGCGTCTGCTGCCCCTGCTTCTGCTCTCCGGCCTGTTGACCGCCATCTGGTATTGGTCACCAGCTCCCGTCTCGCCTGATGAGCTCCCCGCACCGACCAGACCTGCATTCGATGCCGATCGCTTCCTGCGACAACATCGAGAACTGTGGCGTCAGGACGAGACCTGACCCCAAGCTCGACCAGCGCGTGGAACTCACCACAGTGCCCAACATGAGCGATCCCCAGACCATTCTCAGCCAGACCTTCGGCTACCAGGCCTTCCGGCCGGGCCAGGAAGCAGCAATCACCGCCCTGGTCGCCGGCCGCAACGCCGCCACCATCTTCCCCACCGGTTCGGGCAAGAGTCTGTGCTTCCAAATCCCAGCGCTGCTGTTCGAGGGCATGACCCTGGTGGTGTCACCGCTGATCGCGCTGATGAAGGACCAGATCGACGCGCTGCGCGCCCGTGGCGTGAACGCCGCCCGACTGGATTCCTCCTTGGAGGAGGACGAACGCCAGCAGGTCATCAGCGATATGCGCGCCGGCCGCCTGAAGCTGCTGTACGTCGCGCCCGAACGCCTGGGCAACGAACGCTTCCTGGCCCAAATTCACGGCTGTCCCATCGATTTGATGGCCATCGACGAGGCGCACTGTATTTCTGAGTGGGGCCATAATTTCCGCCCGGATTATCTCAAGCTGAGCGACGCCGCACGTCGCATCCAGGCCAAGCGGGTGCTGGCTCTGACCGCCACCGCCACTCCAGGGGTATGTGCGGATATCGGCCGCGTCTTCGACATTGCCGAGGCAGACATCATCAACACCGGCTTTTATCGCCCCAACCTGCACCTGGCAGTGACCCCCTGCCCGGCTGCCGAGCGCGATGCCTTGCTGGTGGACCGCTTGCGCCACCACGCCAGCGGCCCGTGCATTGTCTACGTCACCCTGCAGGCGACAGCCGAGCGCGTGGCGAAAATGCTGGCCGAGCATGACTTCAAAGCCGATTTCTATCATGCCGGCATGAAGGACGACAACCGCGCCCTGGTTCAAGAACGCTTCATGCAAGCCGACGATCGCATCGTGGTCGCAACCATCGCCTTTGGCATGGGCATCGACAAGGCAAATATCCGGGCCGTGTTCCATTACAACTGCAGCAAGGGGTACGAAAGTTACATGCAGGAAATCGGCCGCGCCGGACGTGATGGTCAGTCCTCGCATTGTGAAACCCTGCTCTGCCCGGAAGACCGTATCGTCTTGGAAAATTTCGCCTACGGCGACACCCCGGACGAGGAGCATCTGGCGGGGCTGATCCGGGCCATCATGGCCGATGCCGCACAGGGCGAATTCGACATTTCGGTCTACGACCTCTCGCGTCGATTCGACATCCGACCCTTGGTGGTTGGTACCCTCCTGACGCATCTGGAATTGGCTGGATATATCCGTGAACAGGGCAGCTTCTATGGCGATATCCGTTTCGAACCGCTGAGTTCATCGCAGCAGATCCTGGCACAGTTGGACGACCGCCGCCAGGGCTTCATCAAAACCCTGTTTTGCTGCACCAGCATGGCGAAAAAATATGCCACGCTGAATATGGACCAGGCCATTAGCCGCCTGCAGGCCCCGCGCGAGCGGATCATGGCGGCGCTGGAATGGCTGGATCAGCAGCGACACATCGCCTTGCAGCTGGCTGGCTTTCGCAAGGTGTACCGACCGCAGCAGAAGGCGGTGGACCTGCCGCAGCTGATCGCAGAGATGAAAGCTAAATTCCAAGCACACGAGCAGCGGGAAATCGAACGCGTTGCACTGATGCAGGCCTTTGGCAGCGATCCCGGCTGCCTGTGGCAACGCTTGCTGCACTATTTTGGCGAAGACCACGAGCCCTGCGGCCACTGCAGCCGTTGTCGCGAGGACAGCACGCCAGCCATGCCGGAAACAGCTCTGTCGAGCAGCGTCCCGGCGGAGATCATTGACACACTCAGCAGCGCCAAACGCGATTTTCCTCGTTCCCTGGCCACCCCCCGGCAAGGCGCTCGTTTCCTGTGCGGCCTCACCAGCCCGGCAACCACCGCCGAACGCGTCCGCAAAAAACACCCCCGTCTCTGGGGTGCCTGCAGCGATATTTCATTCCATACCGTGTTCGCGGCGATCGATTGACCGTTCCAGGGTTTGCAGTGCAGACGGCGAAACTCGCTGGAGCTTTGCCCGGCCCGGGCGCTGACACCGAGCACTGTCTTGCTCTATTACCGCCCCGGTCACCATGCCCATCCATGAACCGCTTCACCTGGTCCAGACGTCCGACGCGCGCCGTTCCCGTGGGATCGACGCATATCGGCGGCAAAGCGCCCATTCTGGTGCAGAGCATGTGCACCACCCCCACTCGCAACGTCGCTGCCACCGTGGCACAAGCCATCCGCTTGGCGGAAGCCGGTTGCGAGCTGGTACGGGTGACGGCACCAGGAGTGAAGGACGCACAGGCTCTGGCAGCGATCCGTCAACAATTCTCCCAGACTGGCTTTGCGCATATCCCACTGTGCGCGGACATCCATTTCATGCCTGCCGCCGCCCTTGAAGCGGTGGAACATGTGGAAAAAGTCCGGATCAATCCCGGCAATTATGCCGATAAGAAATCCTTCCAGCAACACGACTACAGCGATTCCGACTACCAGGCCGAACTGGAGCGTGTCCGCGAACGCCTGCTGCCGCTGGTGCGACGGGCCAAACAACTCGGCCGGGCGCTGCGCATCGGCACCAACCACGGCTCGCTGTCGGATCGCATCGTCAACCGCTATGGCGATACCCCGCTGGGTATGGTCGCTTCAGCGGAAGAATTCCTCGGCATTTGCGAAGGCGAAGGTTTTCGCGACATCGTGCTGTCGATGAAGGCCTCCAACGTCAAGGTGATGATGCAGTCCTATCGCCTTCTGGCGCAACGGCTGCACGAGCAGGGCCGCGATTATCCCTTGCATCTGGGCGTCACCGAAGCCGGCGATGGCGAAGACGCCCGGGCCAAATCCGCCGCCGGTATCGGCGGCCTGTTGGAGGACGGTCTGGGCGACACCATCCGCGTCAGCCTAACCGAAGACCCAGTGCACGAGATTCCTGTAGCCCAAGCCCTACGCCAGCGCTATCAACCTGGCTGGTGCCAGCCACCGCGGGTACAGGCGACCGAAGCCATCGATCCCATGCACTATACCCGTCGCCCCAGCCTACGCCTGGAACTGGCAGGTCAGCGCTGCGGTGGTGGCCTGCTGCCGCTGGTAATCACCCCTCGGCAACACGCCGTCGGCGATCCACCGGCCGATCTGATCGCCGAGGCCCTCCCGCAACTACTGCTCTTGGATATACCCGCCGAGGCACCCGACACCTTCCTGCGCCAGCAGCTGCCTGGCCTGCCTGACGGCCACCTCTTGGGTATCGACAATCCAGGCCCGCTCAACGAAACCCGCGCCTACCGCCTGCTGGCGGCCATCCTGGCCGAAAGCCAACGCGACGATCCCATCTGCCTGGCGCTGCCGCGGCAAGCCGATCCGCTGGCCCTGGCAGCGATTACCGGCGGCCTACTGGTGGACGGCATCGGCGATGCCATTTTCTTGCCGACCGCCAGCGATCCGCGCGCAACAGCCTTCACCATCCTGCAGGCAGTACGCGCGCGCATTACCCGTACCGACTATGTGGCCTGCCCCAGCTGTGGTCGGACGCTGTTCGATCTGGAAGAAGTCACCGCCCATATCAAGGCCGCCACCAACCATTTGCAGGGTGTGACCATCGCGGTGATGGGCTGCATCGTCAACGGCCCCGGCGAAATGGCCGACGCCGATTTCGGCTATGTCGGCTCGGGGCCCGGTAAGATCACTTTGTATCGGGGCCAACAAGCCGTGCTGAAAAATATTCCACAGGCCGAAGCACGTGACCGCCTGATTCAATTGATCAAAGACAGCGGCCGTTGGCAGGAGCCATCATTATGATCAATGCCTGCATCGCCGAAGCCTATCGCTGCGGCCTGCGTCGCTGCGCCCAGGTTACGGGTGGCCAGAATCTGGTCTTCGATGCCCGATGGGGTGGTCGCCATGTGGTGGCCAAAGCTCGTCTGGCGAATTTCGCCCGGCGTCTGGACAAGGAATGCGCTTGGCTGAACCGGGCCCGCGAGCTGGGCATTGCCTGCCCCCGGGTGCTCGGCCGTCTGGCTGGCGAAGACTACGATTTCCTGCTCCTCGGGCCACTGCGCGATGACGGTGGCTGTCGGCAGGCAGCAGATTGGCATCGCTTGGTGGCACCACTCTATACATGGGAAGCGCCAACGCAGGGCTGGGGGCCCTTGCGTGCCGACGATCTACCACGCTGGCGGCACGAGGCCGATGCCCTGCTGTGGTACCGGCAGAAACTCCGTAGCGTCATCCCCAGCCGGGCAATGGAATGGGACGAGCGCTTGTGCCGCAGCTGGCGTCATCGCCAAGCGGCGTTGATCCACGGCGACCTTCATAATGGCAATCGACTTGGCAAATGCCTGCTCGACTGGGAGAATGTCGCCCTGGGCGATCCACTGGAAGACGCCTGTCGTCTGGCCCTGGCCCAGCGCTGGCCCCTGGGCCGTTGCCTGCGCGCCTGGGGCGGCGATCCGTCCAGCCGGCGTGCCGACGGCGCGATCCTGCGCAGCCTGATCGAAAGCGCTGGCTACTCCGGCCCACGACGGGACGAGGCCAGACGACTGCTGCCCTTGTATTGACCAGAGCGAACTCGCGACTTTTCCAATCAGGTGGTATGCTGAGCATGGCCTCATGAGCAGTGACTGCGACCATCTGCAATCACCGCCCAGCAGCCACGCCGGCAGAGGCTTTGAAAAAATGGGGGCTCTTCAGGGTTTTGGGTGGCTAGAATTGAGCCCTTTCAGGGCGGTTCCCTCAAGCTCCACCAACAGGAAGGGGTCGTCTGATCCCCTTCCCGCCGGAAGCTGTTTCCTGGCTGAACGCTGCTCTCGAAGGCGGCCAAGTCAGCCACCCGAAATCCTGAAGCCCGAAATTGATGGCTCGTTCCACGGATGAACACTCGGCCATCGTCTTGGTCTGGACTGACACAAGCACAACTTCAGGGCAGTGACGATGCCCGACCCGGCCCCCAACGCTGCAGCATCTCCAATACCTGGGCGCGACGGATCGGCTTGGACAGATAATCGTCCATGCCAGCGGCCAAACAGCGTTCACGATCACCAGGCATGGCGTTCGCCGTCATGGCGATGATCGGCACCCGCTTGCGATCACCGCGTGATTCCCGCGCTCGGATCTCACCGGTAGCCTCGTAGCCATCCATTTCCGGCATCTGGCAGTCCATGAAGATCAGATCAAAAGGCTGCTGGTCCATCCGACGCAGCGCTTCGCGACCATTGTCCGCTACCTGCACCTGAGCCCCGGCGCGCTCCAGGATCAGACAGGCCATTTGCTGATTGATGGAATTATCCTCGACCAAGAGAACCTCGGCTTGACTGGGTTTCGGGCGGCCCCCGGTTTGTCCGCTTCATAGCAGGCTCCTCTCGGCAGTATACCAACAAGAAGCCTGCAATGCAGGCCCCTTGTTGACTTCCTTACGAATGGCACGGGGTCAGTCTGAGACGTACCTCAATGCAGATTGCGGATCCGCAGCACCCCGGTGAACACGCCACGGCGCATTGGTGGCACGGTGATTTCGATCAGCAGCTCGCTACCACTTTCGCGCTGCAGCACCACTGGCGCCATGGCCTCGTCCGGCACCGACTCGTACTCCTCGGGCGCGATACGGCGCTCCAGGATTTGACGCGGCTCGCGCACTTCCCAATCGCCCTGGGCCGATTCCACAACCCGTACCGTACGAGGACCATCGGTGAAGTTCTCCACTTCGAAACGGAGATAGCGATCCACATGCCACAAGGCCGGGCGGCGACGATCATCGCGCTGGAGCACCACCTGTTGCTGTTTCAGCTGCGCTCGTCGCACCGTCAGATCGCGGTTCTCACCCAGACGTAGACGCAGCTCACCACCCAAGGCGGTGGGCTCTGCCCAGTCCTCACCGAGGAAAGCCTCGCCATCGTCGGCGGCCTGGAACAGACGCACCTTGCCACCAGGCAACTGACCAGCACCCAGACCACCAGCCTGACTGTTTTCGATCACCACATGCACGGCAACGGCGTTGCCATATTTACGCGGATCCCAAGTATATTGCCGTTGGAACGGCACGGTTGCGAATCGTCGGACCAATTGCCGGCGGACCTCGCCGTTATCCAAGTCATTCTGGCGTGGCTCGCCGAAGGGCGCCGACAGCACCACATCCTCAAACCGCTCGCCGCTATTGTTGCGCAGACGCTGGTCGACCCGTAGGTCCAGATGCTGTTCGTCCGGAGCGATGACCGCGCGCATGGCCACCTCGCGCTGGAGCCCATGCATCAGATAGGCAATGCGGATATCCGCCGGCCCGGCCTGTGCGGCGGACACTTCCCACTGCAGGCTGTTGCCCTGCCCTGGTGGATAGGTGGTGCGCAAAACATTAAAGCGAACCCCGCTCTGCGGCAGCAGCAGAATGGACCCCCGTTCGATTGCCACGCCAAGCCAGGTGAAATCGATGCGATTAGACCCAACGTTCAAGGTGAGTCCGCGCTGCTCGGATACCAGAACATGACCGGTATCCTCGAAACGGATGCGGACCTGATCGCGCTCGGGCAGAGTGCTGAGTTTGACCGCGGCGTGCAAGTTGACGGCGATCATCAGAATGATAATGGTTCTTTTCATGTCAGGCTCCTTTTTACTCGCCACGGACAATGGCGGGGAAGGTGGGCAGCGGTGGCACCGGCGGCCAGGGGAGATCACGCCCCTGCCAACCCTTGCGGTTGCTGATCACAAAAGGCCCCAGTTCCAATACCACACCGGCAGCCACCTGGGAGCGATGCCGATACAAGTGCTCATTGCGACGTTCACCCACCAAGTCGGTAATCTGCCAGGCCCCACCACCGGTTTGGACCAGATATTCCAAGGAAACGGGGATCGGCTTGGTGTTGACCAGGCGGAAATCATAACGCTGGTGTTCGATCCAGCCGTCCACACGGCCATCATTATTGAAATGGAAATCGCTCTGCTGGCGGGCAAGCAGATGTTGCTCGATGATGATCGCAGGATCCTCGCCCAGATGCAATTCCACCTTTTGCCCCGGTGGCACGTAGTCGTGATGGCTACCACCAGAATAGCTCAATTGTCCGTCCTTGGCTTGGCGCAACACGTGCCAATGCCCTTCGGGCAAGGGCCCCTCGGGCAGGTGATGCTCGTCGTCATTGATGAATCGATAGAGTTTCTGCACCATGTCATCACCCAGATTCACGCGATACAACACCTCCAAGTCCAAGGCTTCTTCGCTGCTGATGGCGATGAAACGCGTGGTGCCACCACCCGGCACCGCCTGGGTGCCACTGATGGAAAAAATGTGATAATCGCTAAGGCGGCGGGATACCACCTCTGGCGCCTCCTCCATGGCCATTTCCATGGCTGGTGCCGGCGCGGCCAAGCCGACACCATTTGCCATCATTGCATCGCGCGCTGATTTGCGCACTTCATCGCGATCCAATGCTCGGCGCTGCTCGCGCATCTGACCGCTAGCCAGATCGCGAATCTGCTCCACCAGATTGATCGAGCCCACCACCAGTCGCACCTCGGCCTCGGGATAATCCTCACCCGATTGATTGACCACCGCCACCGTGCACTGCAACTCGGCGGAAGTCTCACGCTGGTCGGCCAGCAGGCTGTAGTCGGCACTCCAACTCAGACCGGAGGTGAAATAGCTGATCTCGAAGCGGACTGGACCAACGAATTCCGATTGCACCTGCCACACCAGAGTGGCTGGCGCACCCGGCGGATAGATCACGTCGCTGATGGTGACCTGGTCCTGATGATCGAGGGCCCGCAATTCCAGGCTGGTGGTGTCGATCAGGGTGCCGGCCCACTGATACTGGATCCGGTTCAGGCCAGGCCGCAGCACCAGACTGCGTCGCTCCTGGACCAGGGTCAGATCAACCGCGTTGTAGATGGTCAGCCGAACACCATCGCGATCTGGCACGGTGGTGAGCCCGACTGCTGCCGGCAGCTGTATTGCCACCAGCAGCATGATCAGGATGAGGAGTGGTCGTCGCATGATGATCCTTTCACGGGACAGAAGGGAAGTGGGTACGCTACCAGCAAGCTGACGGATGGCGAGCCGGAGCGCGTGTCACTGCTTGCCAGCCTAGCAGCCCTGGCACACACTGCGTGTAAATGCTTAGTAACAGCATCACTGGCAAGGAGAACCACATGTCCCTCGATTCGGTATCATTCGCTGACAATCCCGAACCCCGCTGCCCCGTTGTGCTGCTGGTAGATGTCTCGTCCTCCATGTCCAAGGAGGGCCGGGTTGAAGCCCTCAATCGTGGTATGCAGCAGTTCTGCGAACAGGTCAAGGAAGACGAACTCGCCGCTTTGCGGGTGGAAGTCTGCTTGATCACCTTCGGATCCGATGTCGAAGTGGTACACGATTTCGCCACCATTTCCGAATTCACCCCACCCCGCCTGCGCGCCCTGGGGACCACCGCCATGGGCGCCGCCATCGAGAAGGGCCTGGATTTGCTGGAAGCGCGCAAAGGCGCCTACAAGGAAAATGGCATCCTCTACTACCGGCCCTGGGTCTTCCTGATCACCGATGGCGCTCCCACCGACCCCTGGCAGGAAGCCGCAGCACGGGTACACGAGGGCGAGAAGCACAAAAAATTCCTGTTCTACGCCGTTGGCGTCAGCGGCTCCGACTTCAAGACCCTGACCAAGATCTCGCCGCCGGAGCGCACCCCCCTGCGCTTGCGCGGCATGCAGTTTGCCGAAATGTTCCAATGGCTATCGGCCTCGGTGAAGGCGGTTTCTGCCAGTACCATCGACGCCGGCGGCGTTCAGACCCTGCCGCCGGTCAGCGGTTGGGGCGAGGCGCCCACCCTGTGAGCTGGCGCTTGGCCAGCGCCGTCTGCCGCGGCCGTCTGCACCAACGCCAGAACCTGCCCTGTCAGGATGCGTGCCTGGCCTGGTGCGACCAGGACGGGGCCATCTGCCTGCTCGCCGATGGCGCCGGCTCGGCCAGCCAGGCCCGGCTGGGAGCCAAGCAGGCCGTGGCCGCGGGTCTCGATTTCCTGGTACTTGCCGATCTGAACAACGACTGGACCGACTTGGCCCATGATCTGGTACGCACGCTGCAACACAAACTTCAACAGACGGCGCAGGAAAACGACTGCTCCCTGCGCGACCTGCACTGCACCCTGCAGGCCGTCGTCGCCACCCCCAAACGCTGGGCTGGGCTGCAGATCGGCGACGGTTTCGTGGTTTACCAGCAGGATCAACGCTGGCAATGCCTGGCGGGCGCCGAGCAGGATGGCTACCTGAACGAAACCCATTTCATCACGCAGGACGATTCCTGGGACCACGCCACGCTGCTGGAATTGCCACAGCCGCCGACAGCCTGGTGCTGCTCCAGTGACGGCCTGGAACACCTGGCCCTGCAACAGCCAGGACACTGCCCCTTTCCAGGATTCTTCAATCCGCTGCAGCAATTCATCAATAGCACCAACCATCGAAAAGATGCCGATGCAGAACTGGAAACATGGTTGTCTTCAGAAGCAGTACAATCTCGCACCGATGATGACTGCAGCCTGATCGTTGCCAGCAGGAGTGAGCCATGAGCACAGTCGTCGCGCGCGCTTCCGGTGGCGGCATCCGTTTGACCGAGGAATTCCGTCGCTCGGGTGAAGGGGTCATCTGGCGCACCGAAGACAACAACCTGTTGGCCAAGCTCTACCACGACACCGGCCACGAGGAGCGCTACCGGCCCAAGCTGGAAGCCATGATCAAACGCCCCCCACGCGATCCGCTGGCCGGCACCGGCCACCATGGCCTGGCCTGGCCGGTGGATCTGCTGTTGGATGGTAGCGGCCGCTGCCTCGGTTTTTTGATGCCGGCAATTCCTGACGCGGTGACCCTGATCAACATCGCCAATCCGGCCCTGCGCAAGAAACACACCGGATTCAATTGGCGCTACCTACACCAGGCCGCGCGCAACATCGCTGCCATCTTCGACTGCGTGCACCGGCGCGGCTACGTGATGGGCGACGTCAAAGACGCCAACATCCTAGTGAACCGACAAGCGCTGCCGGCACTGGTCGACTGCGACAGTTTCCAGGTGCGCACCCTGACCAAACGCTTCCACTGCCCGGTGGGTACCGCCGGCTACACCCCGCGCGAATGCATCGGCCTGAATTTTGCAGAAAAACCGCGTCAGCGTTCCGCCGACCGCTTCGGCCTGGCAGTGCTGATCCATCTGCTTCTGCTGGGTGACTCGCCGTTCACTGGCCGCTGGTCTGGTGCCGGCGATCCGCCGGATATCAACGATCTGATCCTGCATGGTCACCATCGCCACAGACGCGGCTCGCCCATCAAAACCGTCCCCCGCTGCGTCCCCCTGCGCACCCTCAACCGTCGTTTACGGCGCCTGATGCGCCGGGCCCTGACGCGAGGTCACCGTAAACCGCGCAAACGGCCGTCTGCCCGCACTTGGTTCAAGGCCCTGGATCATGCCGGCAAGCGCTTGGTGATCTGCTCCGTCAATCCCTGGCATTATTACGATGTCAGCAACCGGAAATGCCCCTGGTGCCAACACCTGGAACGCACCGGCTCCGACGCCCATCCGCTGCCGGCTGGTGCCGATACCGAAGCCCTGCGCCGCGATGCCGAACCGCACAACACCGCCGTTCGTGCCGCCTGGCGGCGGGAAGTGCGCCTGCTTTGGCTGTTCCGCTTGGTGGCACTGGGCCTGATCGCCGGCAGCATCTGGTGGTTCTGGCCAGATATTCATGAGTGGGTCATGGCCGGTAAGGATTGGATGATGGGCTTGTTGACTCAGCAATAAGCGCCACACGCCACGACTCAGGCCAAAACGGAAGCTGAGGCTGCGAGAACTCCGTAAAGAAAAAGTTGTTCTCGCAGCCTCAGCTTCGGGGTCCGAGGGGCTTGCCCCTCGATGTAAGGGTGCGGAAAGAAAATAAGCCTCTTCAGCCGAATCTGTGGGTGGCCGCTGGCTCGGGAAGGTCTCCCATTG
>CAYONM010000059.1:0-17323 GCA_964405325.1 uncultured candidatus Brocadiaceae bacterium
CGGAAGACCATGCGGTCTGCCCGGAGCCTTGTATCTGCACTACGGCGTTTCGAATGCTTTCAGCTATTTACGGGACACAGCACTAGCTGTGGTCGCCGGTAATCCTGCAAAGGAAGTGTCACGGATGTTTCGCCGGCGGTGCTGTGGTAGCATGCCAAGACAACCTGGTTGACAATGGCCGCCTGGGCAAAATCCACCTGCGGTCGGCGTTTGGCCTGGATGGCACTGAAGAAATCCTGGTACTGCAGCGCGTGGTGGGGGCCGTAGCAGGCCTTGCCCGGCAGCTGGACATCGGCAGGGCGCATGGCATCGGTGGCTTGCAGTTCTGCCAGCAGGGCCTGGTTGGGATGCTCGATCTCGATCAGGCGGTAGTCGGGGCCGATCACCATCCGGCCGAGGCTGGTGGTGATCACGATGCGGGAGTTCCAGCCGCCATCGGCGCTGTTGCTCACCTGGAAGTGGCAGTCCACGCCATCAGCGCAGTGGATGGTGCCACTGGCTTGGTCTTCAACCTCAATGCAGTCCAGCCATTCGCGGCTGACGCGGGCCTGCACGGCCTGAGGCGCCTGGCCGCTCAGCCACAGAGCCAGATCCAGGGTGTGGATGGCCTGGTTGATCATGACGCCACCGCCTTCGCCCTGCCAGCTGCCGCGCCAATCGGCGCTGGCGTAATAGGCTTGGTCACGGCTGCAGGTGAAGCTCATGGTCACGTCGCGAATGCGGCCGAAATCGCCCTGGGCCAGGGCCTGTTGCAAGCGGCGGATCTGGGGCTGGAAACGATGCTGGAAAATACCGGCGCAAAACTGGCCGCGGGTCTCGGCCTGCCGTGCGGCATCGACCATGGTGGCGATGCTGGCTGGATGCACGCCCAGAGGCTTTTCGCAGATGACGTGTTTGCCGGCGGCCAGGGCATCCAGCACGATCTGCTCGTGTCTGGGGTGTTGGGTGCAGACGGCCACCAGGTCGCAGCGCTGGTCGTCCAGGATCCGGCGGTAGTCCTGGCAGTAGCGCGCTGCCTCGATCCGATCACGCGCCTTGGCCTCGTCCTGGTCGCAGGCCCAGCGGAGCGCGGCGCGGGAATCCAGGGCGATGGCGGCCGCGTGGGTGGGGGCGATCACGCCGCATCCGATGATTCCGACCTGTAACATGGCTGTCCTCCACCGCTTTTGCTGGAATCTGGTCGAAAAGACCAGGTGTCCAGCATCCAGAGAGTGTAGGCGGGCGGCGGGGGCGGACTAGCCCGAGACGATCATGTTTTGTTCGGATCTGATCACTACGCCCAGAAATAGCCCGTGTCGGCACTGGCGACACGGGCTATAAGAGGGCTGGCTGCGAAGCTCGAATCGGACGAGCGTTACGCCCAGTCGTACAACTGCAGCAGATTGCTGATCTCGCGTGGATCGCCGGGCCGGGGCATGTTGCGAGTGGCCAGGGTGCGTTCGAGGTTTTCCACCTCATGACGGGGAATCTCGGTCACCTCGCCGCAGCAGGACAGCGCGGTCTGCACCGAGATCGCCATCGCTTCGACCATCTGCAAAAAGTCGCAAGCGCGCTCGATGCCCTCGCTGCTGGCCAGGGTGATGCCGTGGTTGCGCATCAGCCAGGCGTTGGAGCGGGTGAAGACCTGGTCGAACTGCTTGGCCAAGTCTTCACTGATGGGTTCGGCGTAGTCGATGGCCAGCACCGGGCCCACTTCCAGCACCACCTCCGGCAGCAGCGGCCGGGCCAGGTATTCCTTCTTCATCAAGGAGAAACCGGTCAGGACCGGTGGATGGGTGTGGGTGATAGCAGTCAGATCGGGCCGCTTCTGGTAGATGCGGACGTGCATCGGGGTCTCGCCGGTGGGCTTGCGGCCCTCGGCGGCGGCGATGCCGGTGCCCTGGTCATCGACAATGACGATGTCTTCGGCCCGCATGTTGCGTTTTTCCACCTTGGTGGGCGTGATCAGGATGACGTCAGGCTCCACCCGCCAGGACAGGTTGCCGCCGTGGGAGGCGACATACCCCAATTCGGCGACTCGCCGGGAGGAGGCGGCCAGGGCCTCGGCGGCGGCGTGGTGGCGTTGACGCAGTGCTTCGTTGCTCGGTATGCTCATGCTCAGGGATTGTTGGGGCTTTGATGAAGAGCAAGCGGCGATGGGCAATGATAATGCTGGGAATATGCGTCTAGAAGCTGAGCCTGCAATAGCTTCGAACAGAAAAAGTTGTTTTTGCGGGCTCAGCTTCGGGGTCCGAGGGGCTCTGTCTGAAGGCCCCAGAAGCACGCGCCGGAAATGACGCTATTAAAGAACAGAAGATCCGGGGCTCGTGCTGTGTCCCATAATTCTTCGCAACGCAGGCAGGGCCGGAAAGCGCAAGCCTGGCGAAGTGCCTGAGTTTTTAGAGGTGCTCGTAAGCTCCAGGTCGCTTATTGTCGAAATCGGCATCCTACTACCGAAGAGTGTGTAAAGCATTATGCTGTCGCATCTTAGAGGATGCTAGTCTGGTTCTGTCCAACGGTGGCTGGATCGCTGTAAGTTGCTACTCGGAAAAGGTTTGGGTATCATACGGTAAGATTGCTGTGCAGGCGTCAATACGGTTATGGAGATGGATTAGGTATGTCCGATCCCGATCAGTTGATCCAGGCCTACCGCGGCGGCGATGAGACGGCGTTCGAGCAGCTGGTACATCAGACCGAGTTTGATCTGCGTTGCTTCGTCCTGGCCCGCTGTCGGCAGCCGGAGCAGGTTGAGGAAATCGTCCAGTTTGCCTATGTCACCGCGTTCGAACGTCTGGAAGACTATCGTCTGGAGGGACGTTTTCGCTCGTGGCTGAAAGGCATCGCGCGTAATCGCTGGCTGGAAATTCGCCGGGAGAATCAGCGGCAGAGCACACGTTTCGAAGCAGTGTTGGATCAGCTCTGGCAGGAACAGGTGGCCGACTCGGACGAATGGCTGCAGCAACGTCTGCGTCGTATGCGCTACTGCCTGACCCGCTTGCCCGAGCAGGCACGGACCCTGTTACTGCGACATCATGTGGATGGTCTCTCGCTGGCACGATTGGCGCAGCAGTTTCGTAAGAAAAGCGACGTACTTGCCAAACGGCTGTTCGATACCCGGCGTCGACTGCGGCAGTGTGTAGAGGCCGAACATGTCTGATGCGGACCTGATCAGCATGGCCCTGGCGGGCGATGCGTCGGCAC
The DNA here is from genome assembly GCA_964405325.1 of uncultured candidatus Brocadiaceae bacterium. GTDB lineage: Bacteria > Planctomycetota > UBA11346 > UBA11346 > UBA11346 > CAYONM01. The sequence goes on from CAYONM010000059.1 coordinate 3,181, forward strand.
AGCAAGAGCTGTTGCTCGGGCTGGAAGCGGATGCGGAGCTGCGGCGGCAGGTGAGCGATCAGTTGTTGGTTGGCGTGCTGGTGGAAAGCAGCGCGATCATGGCCGAGGGGTCCATCGCGGCGCGGGTGCGGTATTTGCTGCAGCGCCGAATTGGATCCAATCGCCTGCCGGTGCCTGGTTCCTCGCAGCGTACGGCGACGGAGAGCCGGCAGGGATGTCGCATGCAGCTGCCAGGGCCTGCCTGGCGGCGACGTGGCTTGGTTGGGTTGGTGGCGATGGCCGTGCTGGCGCTGCTGTGGTTGGCGGCGCGTCCACAGCCATTCCAGCCGCAGGATCTGGTGGCGGATATCGGGGGGTTGGAACAGAGCCTGCCGGGCGGTGATCAGCTGCGCCTGGATCCGCTGGCCCGGGTCCGGCTTATTGATGCCGATACGGTCCTGTTGCAGCAGGGGGCGGTGGCCTGTCGGGTGCAAGCGCGTAAGAAACAGGGATTCGTCGTCCAGGCCGGAGACCATCGCTTTCGGGTCCTGGGCACCCGGTTTCGTGTCGCTATCGAAGCCGATGGCATTCACCTCCGGGTCTGGGACGGTCGGGTCCGCGTCGATGCCGATGGGCCCGTGATTGGCGCCGGATCTGGTGCTCTGTTGCGCGATGGTCATTGCCGGGTCTTTGCTGCTGATGTCATCGAGAGTTTCGATATGCCGCGGCTGCAATGGATCGAAGAAGACAACCGTGTTGGTGATGGGTTGATTCAGGTCGTGCCAGGGAACAACGCTCGCGGCGCCTATCTGGAATGCCGCTATGACCATCTGCAGCCAGGAGTCGATCCGCCTTGGATCAATGTCATAGGCAAGCCTCAGGATGGTCGCTTGGTGGTGCCGGATTGGGCGCGCGGCCTCGCGCTGTCTTTCCGTGGCAGCGGCCTGGGCCATAGCTTCAATGTGTCGGTGTTGGATCTGTCGGCGACTGGTGCCGAGCACTATTCCACCAGTTTTGTCGATGCGCAACCGGGGTGGCAGCGCATCGAGTTGCCCTGGTCGCAATTCCAACGTTGGGCCGCGTATCAGCACGACGAGGCGATCGACGATGGCTTCGATCGACAGGTGATCGGTACCATTGTCGTTGGTACCCAGCTTCGACAGGCCAAGGACTGGCAGCAGCGTTTCGCTATCGATCAGGTGGAGTTTTTACACTGATCTCTGAACGTCTTGATCGGTCTGTCGACGGAACGAATGATCATTCAGAAAGGAGATATCTTTATGTCCCTGTTGCTCCGCGTCGGATTGCCGATGCTGATTGTGGCGGCCCTGCCGGCTGCCGAATACCATGTCGCACCGGATGGCGATGATACTGCCGATGGCAGCCGCGCGACACCGCTGCAGACCATTTCCACTGCCGCCGAATTAGCGCAGCCGGGCGATACCGTGCTGGTGCACACCGGGATCTACCGGGAGCACGTGGCGCCGCCGCGTGGTGGCAGCGATGCGGATAATCGTATCGTCTATCGGGCTGCACCCGGCGAGGTGCCCATCCTGCGCGGCAGTGACGAGATCGATCAGTGGACCGATCTGGGAAGCGATCGCTGGGAGAGAGTGCTGGATGCGGCGCGTTTCGGCGATTGGAATCCTTATCTCGAACGCATGGAGAAGGGCAAGCTGCCCGACAACAGCCGCCAGCGCAGTCTGGGCGAGGTGTTTGTCGATGGCGTGCGATTTGATGAGGTGAATACCCCGGCGGAGGTGGATCAGGCCGGCGAGTGGGCACCGGATAGCGATGGCTTGCGCCTGGTCATCCAGACCGCTGGTGTCGATCCCAATGTCGCTTTGACCGAAATAGCCGTGCGCGAACAGGCCTTTGCGCCAACGGTCTGGAATCTCGGCTATATCACCGTTTGCGGTTTCACCATCGAGCATGCCGCCAACGATTACGATGATTTTTTCAGTCAATCATCATCATCGCCCCAGCACGGTGCCCTGAGCACCACCGGTGGGCATCATTGGTTGATCGAACACAATCTACTGCAGTACAATAAATCCATCGGTCTGGATTTCGGTATCCAGGGGGCCGCAGAGTATGAGGTGCACGGTATTCCGGAGGTGCGCGGTCGGCATCTGGTGCGCGGCAACCGCTTCGTGCGCAACGGCACCACCGGTGCCATCGGCTATAAAGCGCCCTTTTGCACCTTCATCGAAAACGCCTTTGTCGACAACAATACCATGCGTGCCGGCGGTCACGGCAAGGCAGGCCTGAAGCTGATTTCCTACTGTGCCGACAGTCACGTTGAAGGGAATTATTTTATCAACAACGGTGGCTCGCAGTATTCTGCTTTATGGCTGGACTGGGGTGCGCAGGGCAGTCGGGTGACCCGGAACGTCTTTATCAACAATACCCGCGTCTTCATCGAGGCCAATCATGGTCCGGTCATGTTCGACCGCAACGTCATCGTCGATTCGCCCTTGTGGATTACCGACGGTACGGGTGTTCTGGTGGCGCATAATCTCTTCCATGACAGCCCATTCGTGCATCGGACTCTGGTTAAGCCCTTGCGCTCACCCCCGTATCTGCAACCGCATACGCCGGACAAGATCGATGACGCGGTCGGTCATGCGGCCTATTTGCGGGTGTTCAACAATATCTTCTCGAATCGCGGTCTCAGCTTGCCTGCAGACAGCGCCACCAGTTACGACAACCAGTGTGATTGGAACGTGTTCGCCGCCGGTGCCAGCCCGGATGGTGCGCGTGACGCCAATAGCCTGACCACCACGGCCGCGGTGGTCGACCAGCTGAACTACGACGAACAGGGCTTTGCCCTGAGTCTGCACGACCTGCCCGAATGTGAGCAGATCGCCACCAGTCTGATTGATGACAGCTTCGTTGACACCATCAATCCGCATGTGCCGCAGCAGGGGATCAGCGCGATTGATACGGATGCTATGGGCCAGGCCTACGATGCCACGCCACGACCGGGCCCCTTTGCCGCTGCCGGTGTCAGCTGGAGCGACGAGTATGGGTATCCGAAGCCGATCCCATTGTCCTTCCAGGCCCATGCCACCTCGCACGATGAGGTGCTGTTGGATTGGGCCGCGGTCGATGAAGCGGACTGGTATGCCGTGCAACGCAAGGCCAGTGACCAAGCCAATCGGGTGATGGTGTTGCTGTTGCCGGCAGAAAAAGAGTCCTTCTACCGCGACCGCGGTTTACAGCCGGAAACGGAGTATGCCTATCAATTGAGTGCCGGGGTGAATTGACGCACGCGGTCTCGATCTGGCCTCTGCGAGAGAGGTCTTGCTTTGCCTTCAGCAAGGCCTTTCGCCGGCATTATGGCTGCAGCCCCGCGCCTGGCGAATAAGGGCAGCGACAGCCCTTCTGATAACGATCCAATTCGAGTAGGGTCTGCGGTTTCGCGGGTGAGCGCGTTCAGGCGCGTCAGATTCTGCCAGCTGGCCCGGTCGCACCTGTGTTGCCGGATGGCATCGCCGACACAGCCCAGGTCACGGTGATCGCGTCGATACCGGTGCTGGTCGCGTCCTGGGTGTTGGGGAGTGCGCTCGCGACCAGCTTCACCAGTCGCGCCAGCAGTGGAGAATGGAAGAGGGCAGGTGGTTTCGCCATCGGCATCGGGATCGTTTGTTACCGTCCGTTCCGACGATCGATCGCTATCGGCGAATTTGGAGCGAATTTGGAGTGGTTGAAGCAGACGAAACTGATATCGCCATCGGTATCGTAGCAGGAGAAAATGCTCTTGGCTGCGATCTCATGAAAAATACGGACCTGCTCCTCTGGCGATGTGCGAATGGTCGACCATTCGCTGGCGGTGAGCACGGTCATACCAAACAACAGCACGAAGATACGCATATGATCAGACTCCTTGGTTGATGACGGGTTGAGAATTAGAAGAGCCTGTCCTTTGGCGCTGATGGGACTATGGAAATTCGGTCAGGCTTGCGCAGCGATCTCATCGCGACCAAGGCTTCAGGGCGCTGGTTGCGATGGTACCTGGAGGTGAATAGGTTGTTGGTGCAAAAGACAAGGTCCCACAGATGAGGACGCTCGGAGGGTGTTCATGAGTTATCGATTCAGGAGCGACCGCAGGTTGGCCAAAAACGCCAACAAGGTGGTGTACGAGTGTGTTGATCGCTCCATCGCCTGCTTACAGCAGCGGGATGATCCAGCGGCCAGCATCCATGCGGCGCGGAAGTACATCAAGAAGATACGCAGCCTGCTGCGTCTGTTGCGTCCGGCCCTGGACCAGTACTACCAGTATGAGAATGATGGGTATCGTACCATCGCGCGTTGTTTAGGGGAGTTGCGTGATCAGGATGCGCTGGTCGCGTGTCTGCAGGCCCTGCTGAGTCGACAGCCGCAACTCGAACAGGCGAGAGACCGCGTCCGACTGCAGCAGGAATTGGCGCAGGCTCAACAGTCCGATCCGGGCGAGGCGTGGTTTCATGAACGGGTGATGGAGCCGTTGCAGGCCGCTCGAGAGCGCGTATCAACTTGGTGCCAAGCGGTGGAGAGGTGGGATGAACAAAAGCTTTTAATCGCCGGTTTGACGCGTTGCTACGGCCGTGGTCGCCAGGCCTTATTGGCGGTACGGGAGCACCCCGATGATGCTGTGTTGGCGCATGAATGGCGTAAACGCACCAAGGACCTGTGGTATCATCATCGTCTGCTGCAATTGGCCTGGGAAAAGCCGATGAAGGCGATCGCTTCGGAACTCAATAGCATAGGTGGTTTGCTGGGTGATCATCATGATCTGAGTGAATTGCAGCGTCAGATCGATCAGCAGGAAATGATCGAGCCAGAGCTCTGGGGCCACGCGATAGCACGGGAACAGCGACGCCTGCTGCAGCAGGCGCTTCCCATTGGTGAACGTGTGTGGTGGGACAAACCCAAACGTTTCGCCAAACGCCTGAGCGGCTATTGGCTGCTGGCTCATCACGAGGGCGGTGGACCGCCTGGTTGACGCAAAACGGCACATCTGCTGGCGCAACAGTGTAGCCAGGTTCAGTGATTTGTCGTATACTCAACCGAATGCGCTCATTGTTGGAAATAACGCGAAAACGAATGGCAGGAGGTTGGTATGCACCACATGGTGGTTTTTCTTCAGTCCGTGTTGCTCTGCGGCGCGGCTACGTTTCTGTCGGCAGAGGTCGTTTCCCAGCCGGCCCCAGTAGACCTGGCGGCGGAATGGGGGGTGCCATTGGCGGTGGGCGGTCAGGGCTTCACCCGCGGTGGTCTCCCAGGGTCGCAGGTGCTGCCAGGTGGCTTGAACCGCAGCGTGATGGGGCACTCCGCTCAGTTGCGGTTGCGCTCGTACTCGCCGCCAGACGCCGACGAACAGCGTTGCGACATGGACGTTGTCGTGCAGCAAAGGCAGCGCGATTTCCCGAACACCCTTCCAGCAGGAGGTGGCCACGGGCTGCCGTTGCCGAGCAACGGCGGTGTGGACGGCCGTATTGCAGTGGTCCCAGCAGCGCTGCTGGGTTGTCCGGCGTTCCAGCTGGCAGTAGGGGTGCCAGTGCTGGTTACGTTGCAGCAGCAGGGGCTGGTCGTCCGCATCTTATCGCGTCACCGGCGACGCTGCCGCCATGGGCCAAGCCGTCGGTATTTGCGCCGCTCTGGCGGCGCGGAACGAGGTCCTGCCGCAGCAGGTTCCTTTCGCCGAGGTGCGCGATGGCCTGGTCGGCCGAGGAGCAGTGCCGCTGGCGTCGTTGTGACAAAACAGGGATAGGAGCTTTTCTCGACGGAACCTTGCTCCATCTTCGTCATCGCGCCTTGCATCGGCCGCACGATACTGCGTTATTCGATATCCTTTTTGGCTGCTGACTGATTACTCCCCACCGATCGCCTGAATGCCATGTTCGACGAGATGGTCGTGATCGCCCGGCCGTATTTGTCGGGGTGGATGTTGATCAGACCGGGCATTCATCCAACGGCGGTAAAAGCATACACCTTAGGCAACTGATGGCGTTTAGTTGTTCCATTGTTGGTGTAATGGCAGTAGAGTAAGAGCTAAAGAAAACGTTTGCCCTGACAAGGGGGCTGCCCATGCGCCGCGTACTTTTCTTGCTGATCATCCTAAGTGCTTTGGTCATCATACTTTGGTCGGAACAGAGCCGGCGTCGGTCAGCTATTCAGGTGTGGCAGCCACGTCTAGAAGCGCCACCACTGACCAGTCGGGCCGCAACCAACCTGGACCCGGTTGCATCACCGGCTGTCAGTGAGCAGGCAGCCAGCCGGGCTCCGCTCGCTGTTGATTCGGCTCCTGCGCTTGCTGTCCCGGCTTTCACCTGGGCTGGTCCGGCCTTGGCCGATGGTAGCCGACCCATTGCGTTGAGCCCCCGTTTGTTGGATCCCAGCGATCCCATCTGGCAGCAAGAGCCGGTTCGGATCCAGCTGCCGCTGGCCGACGGCACCAATCGAGTGATCGAGTTGGACGACCTGCGTCCGGCGGGGGTAAACGGGATCAGCGCCAGTGGCCGCTTGAGTGGTGTGGAACGCGATCATGTCAGCTTCGGTCGGCACGGTCAGGCTATAGCCCTGTCGGTGTTGGATCCCGAGGGTGGTGGTGCTTGGTCCATTACGACCAAGCGTGCAGGCGAGTACGCTTTTAGTTATGATACGGTGGAGGAATTGCAGGAGGTGGTCGCCTGTCCTGATTGCGAACCCGAGCAGACCGGGCCAGTGAAGGCGGCTTTCAATCACACCTTCCATCAGGCCGCCGAGCCTTGGCAGCCCCTGGCGGCTTCGATCAATCACGATGATATCATCGAATTCGCCCTGCGTATTTTCGTCTCGCCCGATTTGGTGACCCGCCGTGGTTATGATACCATGGCTGCCGAATCGCTGAGCCATATAGCTTTCATGAACAATGCTTTCGATGGTACCGCCGGTTTGGAGCAGTTGGATGTCAGTTTGTTGGCGACGGTGGTCGCGGATGGCTTTGATGAACAGAGTGATTATCAAGGCGATCTCGAGACATTTGGGCAGTTGCTGCATGATCGCTACGGTGCGCCGATCACCTCGCAGAAAGTGGTCCGTTGGTCAAATCATCGCAATTACGTCGGCTGTCATGACAGCATGCTTCTGCACGATAAGTCCTTCAGCGGCATCGTCGGTTTGGCCTGGGTCACGCAGACTCCAGCGGTGGGTACCGGCCGCTACAGCAGTACCACCAAGGGCAGCATCCTCGTGGCGCATGAATTGGGGCATAACTTCGGTTCCGGCCACACCTCCGACAATACGATCATGTCTTCCAATTCTTGGAACACCACGGTTTTCGGCAGCAGTTCCAAAGACCAGATGGTGCCACAATTCAATAATTTCCCCATTGGATCTTTTATCTTGCCGATCCCGGATGTGACGGTGGATGGTGCCGGTAGCACCGGTCCGGTGCCCTATTTCATCGCCGGTACCGAGGACGCGATCAGTGTCAGCGTGACGGCTGATTCCGACAACGAGGCTCTGATTGCCGACGAGAGCCTGGTGTTGAGCGGCAGCGGCAAGGTACGCTACGTTGAAGGCGTGTTGCAGCTGGATGCCACCGGCGATGCGACCATTACCCTGACCGTGACGATTGATGGTATGGATTATACCCAGGACATCGCGGTGTCGGTACTAAACAACAGCAGCAGCGTTGGCGAGATAGCCTGGACTCAGGTCCAGCTGGCGGTGGTAGAGACGGTTGGCACTGCGCAACTGGAGGTTGCCCGGATTGGTGGGGCAGTTGGACCGGCGGGTGTGCATTGGAGCCTGCTCCCTGGTACTGCCGAGTTTGGTGCCGATGTGGTAGCAGCCGAAGGCGATGTCACCTGGGAAGATGGCGAATCCGGGAGTCGGTACATTGGCATCGATATTGTCAATGACGTGGTCTACGAAGGTGATGAACAATTGACGGTGAAGTTGACCGGCGTCAGTGGCGCCAGTCTTGGATCGGATCAGATAGCACTGTGGATCATTGATGACGATGTGCCCACTCGACGCATCGAAGTGACATCGCAGGTCGGTTATGCCTGGAGCCTTGCTGGCGTTTTGGGTGCAGAGCAGGATGCGAAGGTCGTTTTTGACGGTCTCGATCCGGAAGTATCGCATCTGCTGCAGCTGGACGTGCTGAACGAAGATAATTGACGTTTTCCAATAAAGCGCGGTAGGGGACAGATCCTGCGATTCCGCCCGCGAACCTACCGGCGAAGCGTGTTGGGGGGCAGGGGTGTGACCGTGACCTGCTGTCGCCGAGCGACCGCTTAACGGGCCATCTCCGACGCAGCCCCGTTGGGCTGGTGTTCTCTCAATGCAACATGGTCGTATAAGTATATATGTTGCCATGCACTAATACTGACACTCCAACAACTTGCACGGAATCCCCGCCTACCAAACCCGCATCTCAACCGCGTTCAACGAGCTGTTCTCCAGCAAACAGCCCACAGCGATTCTGCATCCAGCGCAGCCCGCGTCTGCCAGCCTCAAGCGCCCGCGAAGCCAAGCGCCCAACAGCCGATCCAAGAAACTGCCGGAACCCAAACATACAGGTCAGCCAATTCTCAAGATCTCTATCCAATCGTTGTAGGATCGGTGTCAGTTCAGGAGGAATCCCCCCTCGCTTGCCGGATACCAATACCCGACCTGAGTATTTCGATCGGAGTTTAGAATAGACGTAGATTGGAGCAGGAAGCGTCTCATGAGCGCACACACGAGCCCCCGACACTGGCTGCGCCGCAGCCTCGACGGCATCTGGGACAGCATCCGCTTGTTCGGAGCCGCTGAATGCGGCGCCTGTCCGGATGACGAGGCCCCAAGCAAGCGACGAGCCACCACAAACACCGCGCAGCGCCGTCCGACCACCGGCATGCAGGTGGCCCCCGGCTGATGCCGTGCTTGGAACCTGACACCAGAGACCGCCGCTGATTCAGCGGCGGTCTCTTTGTTGGGAGGCTCCGAACCGCAGACCACAGAGGGCGCGGTCACCTGTCGCTGCCGTCCTCCCGCTGCAGTTGCAGCCAGATCTGCAGGGGCCAGGCATGGGCGTGGGCGCAGAAGTGCGGGAAGGGTGCTACGTAAGCGATGCGGGTGGTACCGGGGGTCTGGGTGCTGCCCTGGTAGGCCCAGGTGATATCGCTCTGGGACCAGAGGCCGATCCACTGCCGGGGCTCGCGCTCGGCGCGCCGGCGCAGGCTCAGGCGCTCGAAGCCTTCGCGCGCTGCCGCCGGATCGATGGTCATCAGATTGCTGATGAAGTGCCCGCTCCAGGCGTACCAGACCATGCCGCAGCGGTGCCGCCCGGCGCCCTCGCGCAGGCGCACGCCGAAGGGCTCATCATCCCAGATGCGGGGTTTCACCGCCTGCCAGATGGCCTGCCGCTGCGCCGGATCGCGCTTGGGATCGCCGATCAGGAAGGCCTGCGGCATGCAGAAGGCATCGTCGTCGCCCAGGACCTCGTCACCGACGCGTCCGCGAGGACACCAGGACCGACCGTCCAATTCGCGATCCAGCGCCCGGCGCAGGGCGGCGGCATGGTCGCCGGCGGCACGGACCAGCTCCGCCGCCGGCGCATGCGCGCCCAGCACGGCCACCAGGCGGTCCAGGACGTGGATCGCCATGCCGGTGTTGACGTGACTCTCGCCGTTGAAGACCTGGGGATAGCGCAGGTGGTCGAAGGCATGATGCAGGGTGTCGCTGATGTCCGAGAACAGGATCCGGACCAGGCCATTCGCCCCCACGTGCACCACGTCGCGCAGATAGCGGACCCAGCGCGCGACGCGATCGAGCACCGTGCCGCTGGCGCTGCAGCCGCAGGGGAAGAAGGGATCACACTCGTCCAGGCAGGCCAGATCACCACTCCGCTCCAGGTACTCCACCAGGAGCAACAGCGCGAAAAGCTGGTTGTCGCTTTTCTGATCGCAGCCCAGCGGCACCAGACCGGCACCCTCGTCGGTATGCTGGATGCGACCGGTGGGTTCGGTGTGGCGGCACAGATAGCGCAGCACCGAACGCGCCAGATCCGGATCGTAGCTGCAGGCCGGCAGGGCGTGCATGGCGTGGTCGCGGGTCACAGCGGCGACGCCGACGCCGTATTCGTACAGGGTCCCCTGGGGAATGAAGGTACAGCCATAGCGGGTATCCCAGGTGGCCATGGCATGCAGCACGTAGGCATGCCATTGCAGTTCCCCGCCGGTGGCATCGTCGGCCGTGTCAAAAGACGGCAGACGCTCGGCCCAGGCGCGCTGCAATTCGGCGACCGGGCGGTCGATGCGCGCCAGGGTTCGTGACCAGGGCATTTCCGGGTCCGACCAGCCGACGATGACGCGGCAGCAACGCTCCTCGCCGGGCTGCAGGCGCAGGCTCCAACGCGCCAGCAACCAGACTCCTTCCTCGTCGATAGGCTCCTGTTCCAGGACCGCGTCCGAACTGGACAGCTGCAGCAGCGCCGGGCGGGCATCGGCTTGCGCCCAGAGGCCATCGCCATCAAAGACCAGATCGGTCTCGGGCGCGGGGTGGAAGGCGGCGCGGGCATGGCCTGCGGCGATGCTGGCGCTGACCGGATAGCGACAGAACTGACGCCCCTGCGGCGGATTGCACCAATTGGCGACGTGAAAACGCGCGCCGATGCCTTCCTCCAGGTGCAGCTCACGGGGATGCGCACCCTCGTTGCGCAGGCGGATTTCCACGATCGCCGCCGGTATCCGGTCCGCGGCGTCCTGGCTCGGCGCGGTGATCAGGTCGCGCTGCACCTGGATGCCATCGCGCCGCTGCTGCCAGCACGCCCAGCCGCAGCCGAAACGAGCCACGGCGGAGCCGTCGAGCAGATCATGATCCACACCGTCCAGCCGCAGCCGACTACGGCAGGCGCGGCCGGTGACCCGCTCGCTGCCATCGTGATTCAGGCGCACGAAACCACGTTCGGTATGCAGCAGCTGATAGCTTCCGCTGGCATGCGGGAAGAGGGTCAGCCCGTAGTTGCCGACGATGGACCAGGGATCGGTTTCCAGGCGCGGCTCATGGGCCTCGGGCGGATAGTGCCAGGGTCCCTGATGCAGCAATTCGAACGCCGGTAGATCGGCGACATCCCGCTGCCAACGCAGCTGGCCTTCGGCTTCCCACAACATGCTCGACTCCTTTTCCGTCACTGTAGTTCGGGCGCCTCCCCGCTCTAGACGGCCATTCCCGTTGGAGGTAGCCTATTTGGGCATCATGAACTATTTCGACGACCTGCGCTTCCTGGCCGGCGACATCGCCCCCCGCTGCCAATCACGGCTGCATCGGGCGCACTTTGCGCATTATGCCGTACAGCTGATCCTGGCCACGCCGGAACACGACATGGTCTTCGCCAAGGATGATCGGGCCCTGCAACGGATCACGAGTCCGCAGCTCTGCTGGCATCACCCCGGCGCCCTGTACAGCTATCGCCCCCGCAGTGCCCACGGCTGTTGGCTGCATTGCTGGGTGGCCTGCACAGGCGCGCGTGCCCACCGCCTGGTGCTGCAAGGCTTGGAGCCCTTGAGCGACAATGGTCTGCTGCCGCTGCCGGCCCGGGAACCGGCCTACGGTCTGTTCCGACGCCTGATCTCCTTGCAGCGTTCCGGCCACAGCGGCGATCAGGCCGAGGCCTGCCTGCTGCTGGAACAGCTGCTGCTGCTGGCCCTGCGCAGCCATGGTAGTCAGCGGGAAGATCCACACGGTCTGTATGCCCTGGCCGGCCGCATCGATCGCGAGCCGGCGGCGGCGGTCGACTTCCAGCAGGAGGCCGCCCATCGCGGTTGGAGCCAGGACCATTTCCGCCGCCGCTTCCGTCAGCTCCTCGGCCGCAGCCCGCACGATTACCTGCTCGACCGCCGGCTGCAGGCTGCCGCCACCGCGCTCCGCAGCGACACCAGCCCCATCGCCAGCATTGCTGCCGCCTGCGGCTTCAGCGATCGCCGTCACTTCGCCCGATTGTTCCGCAAGCGCCTGGGCAGCAGCCCGCGCGCCTTTCGTCACGGCCGTTGAGGGATAGAGAAAGATAACTGCCAAGCACATATATATCTGGACACAGTGCAGAAAGAAAGCTGAGAAAGAAAGCTAGAAAAGAATAGTAACTACTCAGGTCCATCGGGCATGAGTAGTTACCGGCCTTATTCGGGGCCCCATCGCCAGCGATGGGGTCTGGCGCCGAGTGGTGTTGGGCGGATACAATCGGCGTAGCCGATCCGCCCACGCCTGAATCTGCACGCAGATTCAGGCGAACCACGACAAAGCCAGAGGGGTAGGTTCTCGCCAAGCGAGAACCGTAGGGGCGAAGCCCCTGAGTAGTTACTATTTATTTACGCAGCCTAAGGCGGTTCGAGCGGCAGCACGCTTGCGAAGTTCGGGCGCATCGGAACAGGCGACGGCGGTATTGCGCAAGGCTGGTATCGATGGCCGGCGCGGCGATGCCGATCGCGCTAGCTGGCTGACTCCCATTGTGTGCTGCGAGGCGAATGGGTCGCCGCTCTCGCTGGATGACTATCTGACGCTGGTCGATCGCACCGGGCGGATTATCCGCGAGGGCAAGCGCGGTAGCATTCCGGCGGATCTGTTGCCGATCCTGCGGCGACTGGATATCGATATCGACAACTGGGTTGCCTGCATGCTCGGCTGGCGGCAGTTTCTGGGCGCGGCTGTGGGTGGTGTGGCGGCACGTATGGCTGAGGCGACCCGGCGTGGTATGCAGTGGGTTCAGAATCGTTGTGGGCTGTTTGCTGGCCCCCGGCCACGTCAGGCCCGAGCTAAGTTGTTGGCAGCTCTTGGATAGTGCGTGGCTACTATTCTATTCTTACTATTCTATTCTGACCTTAGACCTTAGGCGGCGAGAGCGACAGGGGCGTATTCGACGTGATCGTCGGCACTTGATGTTTTTGCGGGTTGATAACGCGGCCACCCGCACCGCGGCACGCCACAGCCACCTTTGCATGCCCGTCGAAAGCCTGGTCGCCCCCGGTAGACGGTTGTACAAGTCGGTTGCGTTGACTTACCATACTATACTGGCATCGGAAATCGATTTGGCTACTAGATATTCTTCGTTCACTATTGTCGATGCCTCGGCCTTCTGGTATCTGATCGCTTGCAGCTGTCAGCTCTGGAGACCAGACACCGCCGGCTCGTTTTCGCACGAATTTTTCATCGGGCAGAGCTTCGAGGAATGCGTTAAGAACCTGAAAAAGTGCGTGCTCGTGAAGGATGTCCATAAATTCGGTCCTTCGGGCCGAAAAATTTAAATTTTTACTGTCAAGCACTTTATGTCTTGTTCTTGATGCGGTTCTTAGTGCAATGCCATTGAGCAGTCAACCGGACGCCTTCGGCGCCGGTTCCCTTTGACGTTCGATTCCAGAAATTGGTTGTACATCGCCTTACTCTCAGTAAGATTTACGGTAAGGAGACAGAGATGACGGTAGCTACAATTACCTCGAAGGGGCAAGTGACTGTTCCTAAAGGGGTTAGGTCCGTTTTAGGCGTTAAGGCTGGCGATCGCATTGATTTTATTGTCAATATTGATGGTTCGGTTTCCGTTAAGCCGATTGCAACTGAACTAAATGATGTCCAGGGCATGCTGAAAACCGACAAGAAGGTCAGTATAGATGAAATGGATAATGCCATTGCTGCTTTTCATAAGAATCGTAGTTAATGACAGTTGGCCTGGATACAAATGTAATTGTCCGATTTCTGACAAATGATGACGTAAAGCAATCAAGTGCAGTAAAAGCGCGCTTAAGCAAAATTAATGAATCAGGCAATAAAGCTTATGTATCAAAAATCGTCATGCTCGAAACGGTATGGGTGCTAACATCTGTATTCGAATTTGAAGACCGAATTGTAATCAATGGGTTAGATCATTTTTCCCAACTTTCAATGGTTACTCTTGAGGATCCAGATTTAATCACTCGGATAAAAGGGCTTTATTCGGATAAAGGCCCAGGACTAGCCGATCAATTCATATTGGCGGATTATGTTTTCAATGGATGTGAGACCGTGATTACGTTTGACCGGAAGGCTAAAAAACTTGATGGGTTTTCTGGTGTGTAGAAAAATCGAACAAGGCGCTTAACCGGACGCCTTCGGCGCCGGTTAGCTTTGACGTTCGCTTTCCAAAATGGGGGTTGTACGTGTTCCTGTACACACTAGGCTGTCA
>CAYONM010000060.1:0-17240 GCA_964405325.1 uncultured candidatus Brocadiaceae bacterium
GCCGCCGCCTGGGCCGCGAGCCGGGCAGCAGCGCCTTGAGAAGCAGGGAGCAGTTCGCCCAGGCCAAGCGCCTGATCGACGAGGAGTGGTCACGCGGCCCGGACATTGCCAGCCTGGCGGAAGCCTGCGGCATCAGCCACGGCTACCTGTGTCGCCTGTTCCGCGAGCACCAGGGCTGCACACCGCAGCAATACGTACAACGCCTGCGCATCCAGACCGCTGCCACCGAGCTGGCCGAAGGCGGCCACAGCATCGGCCAACTGGCCAACCGCTACGACTTCTCCGACCAGTTCGCCTTCAGCCGCGCTTTCAAGCGGATCATGGGCGTGCCGCCGAGCCGGTATTCAGGGGAATAAACAGAGCGAGTGCCCGTTGCGCGCGCCCCCACGGGCGCCCTGATGGACCCGTCTTGATGCGCTCAGGGCATCGTTTCCCCCTTCCTGATAACGAGCAAATGCCCTCCATTTCCGACGCCGGAAACCTTTTCGCTCGGCACTTGCCGATTGCTTCTGTCTGAGTCATACTGCATCGTATGGGAATTCTGGTTTCACCTCGTTCTTCACGAGCGATACTGAAACCAACTCCGTCGCCAATGGCCAAAAAGGGGGCCCACCATGCAGCTGATCCGATTGCTCCTGATCGCGTGCCTGTCCCTGGGTCTTTTTGCTGCCGAAATGCAGCTGGCCTCAGGCTTCAATCATACCCTGCTACTCGATGCCAATGGCCAGGTCTGGGCCTGGGGCGCCAATGCCTACGGGCAATTAGGCAACGATGACGCCGGATCCTTCGAGATGGAAGCGGTGCCGGTGCAAACCAGCGCCAGTCAACGGCTGGACGATGTGATCGCCATCGCCGCCGGCCAGCAGTTCTCGGTAGCGCTGCGCGCCGATGGCAGCGTCTGGACCTGGGGGCGCAACGACCACGGCCAACTGGGCAGCGACGAGACCTTCATCGGCTATCCGGTTCCGGTGGTGTTGGCCAGTGACTCGAATATTGATCTGAACGACTGCCTCCAAGTGTCAGCTGGTCAGACCTGGGCTATGGCCCTGGGGGCTGATGGTGATGTCTGGACCTGGGGCGAAGCAGGCGAGTGGCGCGGCAATGGCGGCGCCAGTGATACCTACGCCACCAAAGTGGTCCAGGGGAGCCTTTCGCTGGCCGTGGGCAATGCCATTGCGATGAGCGCCGGCGCGCAACATGGCCTGGCTCTGACGGTAAACGGCACGGTCTGGGCTTGGGGCATCAATACCGCTGGCCAGCTTGGTGATGGCACCGGAACTGGCAACTTTAAGAAGGCCATCCTCGTGCAAGATGCTGGCGGCGCCGATCTCAGCCAGATCCGCGCCATCAGCGCTGGCGGCACGCATAGCCTAGCGGTGGACAGCAGCGGGGCGCTGTGGGCCTGGGGCTCGGATGCCCAGGGCCAGTTCGGCAACGGCGGCAATGATGAAAGCCGCCCCTATGCCAAAAGCTTCAGCCTTACGCAACCGGTGCGCGCGGTCGCTGCCGGCCCCCTGCACAGCGCGGTATTGACGGTCGATGCCGGGGTCTTCACCGCTGGTGATAATAGCAGCAAACAATTGGGCCAAACCACCAGCACCACGACCTTCAGCCTGGTTTCCGGTTCCAGCGGTGAAGGCCGCCAGCTCCCGGCCAACTTGGGTGGCAACCGCACCCTCATACTGGGCAGCTCGGGCGAGATCAACGGCTTTGGTGATGGCAGCCACGGCGAACTGGGCAACGGCACCACCGATGTCACCATCGATGCGACCTCCGCCACGGTGCACTGGAACTTGGGTGGCATCATGCAGGTCACCGGCGGCGACGCCCATTCCATCGCCCTGAAAGCCGATGGCACGGTGTGGACCTGGGGCAGCAACGAAACCGGCCAACTGGGTGACGACGCTGGTGTGAGCAGCAAGGTACCGGTCCAGGTAATGACGGCCAACGGCGTCGAACTGGACGCCATCATGGCCATTGCAGCTGGCGCCAACCACAACCTGGCCCTGGATGTGAACGGCACTGTCTATGCGTGGGGTGATGGCCGGGTGGGTCAGGTGGGCTATCAGGAGACGCTGGGCACCTTCCCCACCGCGCATCCGGTTACCAGCGATGGCAAATATCTGGATCAGGTGATCAGCATCGCCGCCGGCCGCAACCACTCCTTGGCCGTGCTTGGGAACGGCCAATTGCTAGCCTGGGGCAACAACAAGGATGGCCAGATCGGCAATGGCAGCACCGCCAACGCAAGCCTGCCTACCACCGTTGAAAATATCGATCGCATGCCACTCACTGGCGTTACTTGTGCCGCCGGCGGCTGGGGCCATTCCGGGGCTCGCCTGGTTGAGGGCAGCGTCTGGACCTGGGGCTCGGATGCCCAGGGCAGCCTCGGCAATGGCACGGGCGGCAGCAGCCTGCGCGCCATCCAAACCGAAAAACTCAGCACTGCACGTACCCTCCAATCGGGCTTGTATCATCAGGGCACACCGACCCTCGGCAAATATGCCGCCTGGGGCGGCAACAGCCAGGGTGAGGTGGGTCGCGGTGATTTTATTTCCACCGTCCAACGACCGAATTTCATCGATACCAGCGCCATTCGGAGCTTGGCGTTTGGCGGCCAAAGCAGTTTTGCGCTACGCGGCAATGGCAGCCTTGCCGCCTGGGGCGATAACGACTTCGGCCAGCTGGGCCTGACCGTCTCCGGCGACCAGAAGACACCCCAGTTGTTGACCGTGGACAACGACGGCAACCCGCTACCACCCTTTGCCAGCGCTGGTGCCGGTTATCAGCACGGCCTGGCGATCGATGCTGCCGGCCGCGTCTGGGCCTGGGGCAGTGGTGGCGGTGGCCGCCTGGGCAACAGCAATGCCGACTCCAAACCCCAGCCGGTGCTCAGCTCCGCCCATTGGCAACCGGAAATCGAAATCAACGTCAGCGACCAGACCGCTGCCGAGTCCAACCCCACCGGCAATACCGCGAGATTCCGCATCAGCCGCGTTGGTGAGGGAGACAGCCACCACACCGGTACCATCTGGCTTCGTTTCAATCTCGCCGGCAGTACGGCCGCCGCCGGTGACTACCTCCTGAAGGACAGCGACGGCACCATCATTACCGACAACCGCATTGCCATTCATCATTACAACCACGAAACCACCCTGACCATGCAGGCCCAGGACGATCAATACGATGAGCAGGACGAACTGGTCCGCATCAACCTCCTCAGCGGCGATGGCTATCGCCTCGCCAGCAGCAACACCTCGGCCGATGCCATCATTACCGACAACGATACTGCCGGTTTCGTGATCACCGAGGTGGACACCAGCACCGACGAAACCGGCGATACTGCGCAGGTTAAAATCCACCTGGCCGCCCAACCGGAAAATGCCAGCGACACGGTGAAGATCAGCTACGAGGTCTACAATACCAGCGAGGGCCTGGCCAGCAGCGTCGACGACCCCAGCAACACCGGCACCATCAGCTGGGACTCCAGCGACTGGGACGTGGACCGCACCATTACCATTACCGGTCAGGACGATCTGATCGACGATGGCGATCAATACTACGACCTGGTGCTGTCGCAAAACACCGGCACCACCGATCCGGATTATATCGGCATCGTGCCGCCGGATATCCGTCTGCTGAATATCGACAACGATACCGCCGGGGTCACTATCAGCCCATCTCCGCTGACACGAAGAGACCTCGTCGAAGGTGCCGACAAGTTCATCGGAGGTGAGCTGAGCTACAGCATCAAGCTCGACAGCAAACCGGAAAGCGAGGTCATCCTGGCCTTCACCCCCAGCGACAACAGCGAGGCAACGGTCGACCTATCCAGTATGACCTTCACCTCCGGGAACTGGTCGTTCCCACAGGAGCTGATCGTATCCGTCGTGAACGACGTCCGCGACGATGGCGACATCAACCACCGCATCATCGTCGACATCGACATCGGCGACAGCACCTACAGCAGCCTCGATCCCAGCGACATCCTGCTGACCACCGTAGACAACGATACGGCTGGCCTGGTGTTCTCGGATTTTTCGCCGACCGTGCTCCAGGTGGACGAGGACAACACCGTCACCGCCACCTATCAGGTGCGTTTGGCCACCAGACCGGATGGACCCGTCAGCATCCTTCTGAGCGATGTCAGCGAGCCCGACGAAATCACCCTCTCATCGATCAGCCTGAATTTTGACCAGAACAATTGGAACACCAAGCAGACCGTGGCGATCACCGCGATCGACGATAATGATATCGAGACCAGCCATCCCGATGCCTTCGTCAGCCATGTCGCCAGCGCGAATGCTGGTGATCCCTATGACGGTGATACCAGCAGCATCCAGGTGCAGATCATCGACAACGACAGCGCCGGTTACGTGGTTTCCCCGACCAATTTGGCGGTGATCGAGGACCAGGGAGCTGACTGGTTCAGCGTCGGCCTGACCGCCGAACCAAGTGGCGACATTGTCCTGGATCTGAGCAAGGTCGACCCGAACAACGAAGTGAACCTGCTGGATACCAACCTGAATCCCATCACCCAACTGACTATCAACCAAAGCAACTGGGAGACCGGCTTTCTGGTGGGGGTCAGCGCCGACGATGATTCGATCGAAGAGGGCCAGGAGAACTTCTCCATCGCCTTCACCTTAAACAGCAGCGATGATTCTCATTACGACAGCGGCCCCGGCAGCACCGTATCGGTAACCGTGGACGACCCCGGGACCCAGGCGATTCTCATCGATGCCGAGAGCAATACCGAATTGGACGTGACCGAAGGTGATGCCTCCAGCAGCTATTCGGTCCGCTTATCGACTGACCCAGGTGACTCCATTTCCGTTGCTCTGTCCGCCCCGAGCGACGTCCTGATCGATCTGCCAGGCGGCGGCGCCAGCGACTGGGTGACCAGCGGCAGCATCAGCTTCGACACCAGCAACTGGGCCACGCCGCAGACCATCACCGTCCAGGCCATCAACGATGCCATCTACGAGGTCACCGAGCTGGTCACCATCAGCCACGTCGTCGACGCAGGCGGCTGGACCGCCGGAAGCATGCCGGTTCGTATACACGATAACGACACCCCGGCTGTCATCATATCTCCGAATAACGGACTGACCGTCACCGAATCTGGCGGCCTGAGCGCCTTCAATATCTACCTGGCCACCGAACCGACCAGCAACGTCGAGTGCTGGCTGGCCATCAACGACCCCAGCACCCCCAAAGAAGCAAGGCTGACCTATGATTATGATGATGATGATGATGGTGATTATGATGTCATAGACAGCCCTGCCTTCATCTTCGATGTCAGCAACTGGAACATCCCGCAAATCGTCTACCTGATCGGTCAGGAGGACGACCAGATCTATGACGACGGCGATCAGTTCTTCAACATCACCACCACCCTGCAACAGACCACCGACTCCCAGGAATACCACAGCCTGACCGTCCCTCCGGTGCAAGCCTGTTGCGTCGACGACGACACCGCCAGCCTGGATCTGCAACTGCCGACCAGCAGTGACCTGAAAGAATTCGACAGCACTGGTTTCGACAATGCCAATGCCATTATTGCCGGATTCACCCTGAGCACCGTACCCTACAACCCGGATATCGCTGCGGCCACCTCCGCCATCGTGACCATCGCCCTGGATCCGCAGCTGGAGGTGGAATGGGATGACCCAAATGATAATCCTGATGCGGGTTTTATCTGGGTCGCTGCGCCGAACACGATTTCCATCACCATGCAATTGGGCGACACCCGCCTGCTGCCCGGCGGCGGCACCTCCACCTGGGACCAGGTTCAGTTCCGCGTCCGCGCTGCCAACGACGCCATTGCTGAGGGTTTCCATCAAGGCCGCCTGCGCTTTTTCGTCAACTCGACCGACCCCGCCTACAACGCTCTGGCCACCCAATCGATGACCTTCAACATCAACGACAGCAGCAGCGACGGTACCCATGATGGTGATGATACTGCCGATATCACTATCACCCCAGCCAGCAATCAGCTCGGCGAGGACGGCAGTGGCACCACTTTCACGGTGCAATTGGAAAGCAAACCGCAGGCGAATGTGAATATCAGCCTGTGGGCCGACCCCGGTGATGAGGCCGTGCTGTATCCCAGTCTGCTGAATATCGCACCCAGCGATTGGCAAAACCCGGTCACGGTCTGGATCGACGGATTGGATGACGAGCAGGCCGACGGCAACCAGAGCGTGACCGCTCGTTTGGATCTATCCTCCTCCGATCCCTTCTACAACGCCCGCAGTGTCACCTCGCCGACCTTCAGCAATATCGACAATGACGTTGCCGGTCTGATCGTCTGGGACGACAACAACAACCAGATCCTCAACACGGCCACCGCCCTCACCCCCGGCAGCAGTTTGGTACTGAGCGAGGATTATCAGGGCCAAAGCCTGAGTTTCGGTCTGAACACCCGACCCAGTGCCGATGTCTCCATCACCCTGGCCTTGCAGGCCAGCGACGGCGGCGCCACCGACGAAGGCCAACTCGACCAGACGGTGCTGACCATCAACCCGGATACCTGGTGGGACCAGCAATGGTCCTATGTCTCTGGCGTCGATGATGAGATCGCCGATGGCGACCAGACCCTGCAACTGACCATGACCATCAGCTCCATAGACACCAATTACAACGCTCTACCGGTGACACCGATCGATTTCGTCAACCAGGATGACGATGTCGCCGGCATCGAAATCAGCCCACAAAGCACCTTCCTGGCCGAGAACAGCACCACCACCTTCGATATCGCCCTGTTCACCGAACCCACCACCGGTGAGACCATCACCATCGGCCTGACCAGCAGCGATAGCTCTGAAGGCACCCTGTCGACCAATCAGGTCAGTTTCACCACATCAAACTGGAGCCAGGGCGCCACCGTGACCATTACCGGCGTTCCCGATGGGGTTGCCGATGGTGATGTCCGCTACCTGGTGACCACCACCGCCGCCAGCAGCTCCTTGGGCAGCGGCCCCTATCAGGGCCTGGAGGTACCGGACGTCGAAGTGTTCTCGGAAGATATCGACGAAGGCACCGGCACTCCCGTCGGCGTCCTGGTCGAACCCACCTTCGGTCTCAGCACCACCGAGGCCGGTGGCTCCGCGCAATTTTCGGTCCGCCTGGAATCCATGCCGGCAGCCGCCGTCAGCATCGACGCGTCCGTCGACCCCACCACCGAGGGCAGCATCGATATCGATCCCATCGTGTTGGACGCCAGCAACTGGGACACCGGTGTCACCGTCACGGTAACCGGTTTGGCCGACGGTACCGCCGATGGGGATCGCAGCTATCAGGTCCTGTTGGCCAATACTTTCAGCGTCGATGGCAACTACACCAATCTCGATGTGCCCGACGTGGAACTGGTCAACCAAGATGTCGATACACCAAATGTCCTACTGACGCAATCGGACGGCACCACGCAGGTCAACGAAGATGCCAGCCAGGCGAATGCCATCGACAGCTACGATGTCCGCCTGGCCACCACGCCCTCCGCCGCGGTCACCATCGCTCTGGATGGCGGCAGTCGCTTGGAATTATCTATCGATAATCAAAGCTCCTGGGCCAACACCGCCACGTTGCCGGCGCTGAGTGACAATACGACCACGCAAACCGTGTTTGTCCGTGCTGCCGCCGATTTCCTCGATAATGGCACCGTGGATTACCAGCTCATCAGCCACAGCGCCAGCAGTAGCAATGGCAATTACGACAGCGGCACCAGCCTGGTCATTCCAGATATCGAAGTTGCCATCATCGACAACGATGTCACCGGTATCAGCACCAGCACGCCATCGGGCCTGCAGACCACCGAAGCCGGCGGCACCGCCACGGTGAACGTGGTGCTCGACACCATGCCAAGCGGCCAAGTGGAACTGATCGCCGAAGCCAGCCCCAATGACCAGGTGGTGATCGATGGCGATAACACCCTGACCTTCCTACCGGGTGACTGGCAAACCGCACAAGCGATCACCCTGCGGGGTGTCGATCCGGATAACACCGATAACGGCAACGTCGCCTTCACCCTGACCCTGCGTATCGATCAGGGCCTGACCGCCGACACCGACTACAATGATCTCGCCAACATCGTTTTGAACGGGCAAAACCTGCAGGTCAACGACGCCCCCACTATCACCCTGGACACCCCAAGTCCGCTGAATCTGGCGGAGGACGCCGGTACGCAGGTGATCAACCTGAGCAATCTCAGTACCGGCCAAGCAGGTGAGAATCAAAGCCTGCGCCTGGATGCGGTCGCCAGTGCTGGCAATAATTTCGATGGCGATGCCAGTCTGATCACCGGCTTGACCAGCAATTACGATGGCAGCAGCAACGCCGGCAATGTCACCTTCACCCCGGCTGCTGGCCGTGGTGGCAGCGCCCGAATCGACATCACCCTGCGCGACAGTGGCTGGGATGGCGTATTCGATGATGTCACTACGCCAAACGACAATGATGATGTCTTATCTGGGGTCACCCTGCTGGTGGCCATCGAAGCCATCAACGACGCGCCCGTGCTGACGGTTCCCGGCAGCCAGAGTACCAGCGAGGAGCAAACCCTCGCTATTGCCGGGGTCAACCTGACCGATGACGCCACCACGCAATTGCTGGAATGCGGCCTCAGCAGCCTGAATCAGGCCAACCTGCTGGTGGATGCGGCAAGCGGCGTCAGCTTCATCAACGCCACCAGCAACGGTGGCAGCAGCGTGGTGATGGAGGGCACCGTGGCACAATTGAACGCTGCTCTGGCCGGCTTGCAGTACACTGGTGCCACCGACTGGAACGGCACCGATACCGTCAACCTGAGCGTGAATGACCGCGGTGCTGTGGGCACCGGCGGCGCGCTTATCGACAACGCCAGCATCAGCGTAACGGTCGCCCCGATAGATGATGCCCCCAGCCTGAGTTTCCCCGAAACGCCACTGGTGAACGAGGACAGCTCGCTACTGCTACCGGCCATCGCAGCGAGCGAAGCCGATGGCGATACCCTCACCACCACTCTGGAGGTTACCGTCGGCAGCTTGACCATTGTCCAGGTTGCCGGCGTCACCTATGCCGAAGGCGATGGCACCGAGGATGCCCGCGTCGTATTCAGCGCCAACCTCGCCGACACCAATCGTGTTCTGGCCGGATTGACCTACCTCCCCAGCACCAACAACGACCAGGACGACAGCCTGGCTGTCAGTGTGAACGACGGCACCACCACCGTTTCCGGATCACTGACCATTGATGTGGTACCGGTGAACGACGCTCCCAGTCTGAGCATCACCTATCCGGGTGGCGCCAGCAGTCTGCTGGTGGCGCAAAAAGAGAGCATCTCGCTGCAGGGGGTACTCAGCGCCAGCGATGTGGAGGACGACAACAGCACGCTGCGCTACGAATTGAAGATCAATCCCTCCTCCGGCAATCTCCAGCAGACCCTGAACGACGGTAGCGTGCGAGTGTATGATAAAAACGGCACCAGCGCTGAACGCGGCTTTACCCAGGCCGAACTCGACACCGGCAGCATCATCTACCAACACCAGGGCGGCACCAGTTCCTCAGACGCCTTCGCTGTGGAGGTGGTGGATGCCATCGGCGCCCGTACCCCGGCCAGCGTGGTCGACCTGGGCATCGACTTTTCCTCGGCGCCACCCCAAATCAGCCTACCGGGCAGCAGCAGCGTCAGCTATACCGAAAACGACAGCGCCGTGCTGCTGCAATCCGACTCCGGCGTCACCGTCTCCGACAGCGACAGCCCAGATTTTGATGGCGGCCAGCTGAGCGTGACGCTGCGCATGGCTGACGGCAGCGATACCCCCACCGACGACCAGCTCGTCATCAGCCCTCATGGCTCCGGCCCCGATCAGATCGACATCGATGATACCCAGGTTTTCTACGGCGGCACCCTGATTGGCAATTGGTCCGGTGGCCAGGGCGATGGCCCACTTGTGATCGATTTCCGCGACGATGGCAACGCTGCCACCGCCGCCTTCACCACCAGCCATTTGACCGCCTTGCTGCGCCGCTTGGCCTACGTCCACGATGGTGACAACCCTGGTGCCATTTCACGGGAGATCCTGTTCAGCATGCAGGACGGCGACGGCGGCTTTGGCGACTTCAGCGCCATCGACACTGAGGGCAACAGCATCCTGTACGGCACCAATGATGCCGTGAAAACGGTGCAGGTGACGCCGATCAACGATGCGCCAGTTGGCAGTGCCGCCACCATTCTGACCAGCGCCAATCTTGCTGTCACCGGCACCCTCGGCGTGACTGATCCCGACTCCACCAATTTCACCTTCACCATCGGCAGTGCCGCTGCCAAAGGCACCGTCACCATCACCAATGCCACGGCCGGTGCCTTCCGCTACGAACCGGTGACCAATGAAACCGGTGGCGATGGCTTCACCTACATCGTCACCGATGACGCCGGCGCCAGTTCCGCGGCCGCCACCATCAGTGTCCATATTTCATCCGCGGATGACGACACACCGGAAATCACCTCCGATCCACCGATGAGCTACCAGGACGGGGAACAGATGCAGTACAATCTGACCACCGACACCAGTTCGCTCGGCGAAGACAGCACCTTGAGCTATCAATTGCTCGGTACGGTCCCCACGGGCATGAGTGTGCAGACCGCTGCCGACGGCAGTACCACCCTGACCTGGTCGGTCAACCTGGACGATCCCGCCCTGCTCCCCTCTACTTCCGGAAAATATAAATATCTCAAAGTGAGCATCCTGGTCAGCGATTCCAACTCCGGCACCAGTACCCACCAGAATATGCTACTCGTATTCGCAGCCACGGCACAAGGAGACGGCTAATGCTCAGTTGGACTGATCTCTCGCAACAGCGCAGCAGCGCAGAGGCGATTGCCCTGTTTGCTGCTGCCGCTTTGATTCTTACCGGCTGTTCCGGCGGCCTGACCGGTGACGACACCAGCGGTGAGCTGGAACAGGACCTGGGCGCCAACACCGCTGATTACCTGCTGCTGGACTTGGAATCCGGCAGTCTCTCCACCAAAAGCGGCATCGACAATATTGCAGACGATTCCTATCGTGATCGCTACCTGCTGTTCAAAGCCCTTCCCGCTGGCAGCATCACCCTGGGCCAGGCCGCCGATACTTTTGGCCGCCAGGAGGACGAATTGCAGAGCAATGCCACGGTCGGTCGCTTCTACCTGGCGGCATTCGAATGCTCGCAGGCGCAATGGCAACGCCTTGCCGGCAGCACACCCTGGGACGAGATCCCGTCGGAGATTGTCGAGAGCGTCTCCGGCCAGAGCCTGCCGCCCGCCTTCGGCATCAGCCTGGAACAGGCCGAAACCGCCCTGGCCGGATATTCGGTGCAAGGCGGCAGCCTGCGCCTACCGACCCCAACAGAATGGGAATACGCTTGCAAAGCCGGCGAGTCCGAGCGCCTGTTCGCCTGGGGTAATCAGTACGCCACGCGCATCGAAATCGAACGGCATGCCGTGCTGGCCATCAGCAATGAGGGCAAAGACGGACCGCGCAACGTCGGCACCCGCAATACCAACCCCTACGGATTATATGACATGCACGGCAACGTCTGGGAGCTGACCTCCGATGGCTCGGTCCGTGGCGGTAGCTGGGCCGATCCGCTCGCTCAGGCCCGTGCCGCCAATCGCCAAGACCTGGACGCCACCCTCCCACACCCACTCGTCGGCATGCGACCGGTACTGATGGTCGATCCCTAGTGCTGTGTCCAAGCAACCATGTGGGGCAGGTGCAGGATCGTACGGTGGATGCAAGGCGCGGAAACCGAAGGAATGGCAGCGCCATTTCGAGGTTTCCGCAACGCAGCCATATCCGGACCGTCTTTATTGGTGTACATAGAGAAGACAGAGACACAGAGGACTTAAGGGCACCTCGAAAAACTCAGGCACTTCGCCAGACTTGCGCTTTCCGGTCCTGCTTGCGTTTTTAGAGGTGCCCTTAACTCCATGTTACAAGCCAAAAACGATACCTTCTCTCCCTGCGTCCGTGTCTCCGTGGTGAATAATCTCCAATCTACCACGGCGACACGCAGGAGGGATGCCAAGGCTGCTATGCAGGCAACAGGAGCGACATGGGAAAACAATTGGTAACTACTCAGGCCCCACGGGGAGAAGTCTCTCGCAGAGGTTTGGCGAATCGGGCCAGGGTTTACTGCCTCAGTGCGTATGCCTATCGCTGAACAGGGTGGGTGCCAGGCTTGCATGCACGATGCCTTGCAGCCCGCTGACTGAACCTGCCTATCTGACCAGGCCTCTGCGCCCCTGCGCCTCTGTGAGAAAATCATAAAAAGGTGATTTCCGGTAGGCCTGAGTAGTTACAACAATTGTTCGTTTTGCAAACAGGACCCCATCATGACATGCCCCCTTCAAACTCCTCTCCGTGCCGCTGTGTCCTCTGTGGTCCATATGACCAAGACGCTTTGTCCGACCCGCTAAGGTAGGAAAAGGAATTCCATGCGCCGTCTCCCCACCTACACGCTCTGCCTGCTGTCTGCCGCGCTACCAGCGGTCGAGTTGGTGATTCGTGATTTCAATGCCAGTATTGCCCTGCTACCAACCAGCTTTGACTACGAACTGACCGGCGCCAACAACACCACCAGCAGCGACTCGGATGCTTTTTCCTCAGGCATTGGCCTACAATTAGGTGCCACGTATTCCCTGGCACGCACGGGCTCGCGACACGGTCTGATCTTTGGCATTGAAGGTGGCTACGAACTCTACGGCCTGGATGCAGGCGATGGCAGCATGCACAGCATCAGCGCCCGTTTGCTCGCTGGTTACGGCTTGGCCTTGTCCGACCGTTTCCAGGTCATGCTGACCCCCTACGCCGGCTATGGCCTGGCAACCCTGGACATCCCCACCAATGACGCCTTCAATGCCATCTCTGGCGATGGTGATGGCTTCACTTACGGCGTCCGATTCAGCCTTCAGGTTCCGGTCAGCCGCCGACTATCCACCTTCGCCACGCTGAACTACCAGAGCACCAGCACCGACATCAGCGGCAACGGCCTCGACCTGACCATCGACCAGACCGGCCTGGGCGCCAGCATCGGCATCGCCTGGCGCTGGGACGATATCCCTGCGTTATTGGACCAGTAACATGACTCAGAACAGCGATCACGACGAATACGACAACGAAGAAGGCGAATTCGATGCCGAAGAAGGCGAATTCGAGGATGATGCGGTCTTCCGCATCGTCTTCGACGAAGACGCCGAGCCACCAGCACCGGACCAGCGCCCCGCACCGTCCAAGGCCGCCGAAGCAGCGTGGACCGGCGATGAAATGACCATGGCCGAAACTCCAGTACCGCCACCTGACGACCAGACCGTTGGCACCTGGACCGGTGATGAAATGACCATGGCCGAAAAACCGGTACCACCGGGTTCGTCCACCGCACAGACCTGGCTTGGCGAGGAACGTACTCTGGACGACAGTGCTGGCGCCGCCTGGAAGGGCGACGAGGGCACTCTGCTGGATCAGGGTGATGACGTCGACACCGACGATGGCAAACCCTGGCAGGGCGTGGAACGCACCCAGGCCGGCCCGGCGGATATGCGCGAAGCGCGTGCCGCCAAGGCCGCCGCCGCCCGCGCGGCCCGCGAAGCCAAAGAAACCCAAGCCAAATCCGACGGCCTGTGGCATACCGCCGGTCGACAGGGCCCCTGCACCGGGATGCACTGGGGCGATTACGAAGTAGGTGCCGTGCTCGGCGAAGGCGGCATGGGCATCGTCTACAAGGGCCGACAGCTGTCGCTCAATCGCCGGGTCGCGATCAAGGTGCTACCACCAGCCATGTCTGCCGACCCCACCCTGCGCGAACGCTTCGAAATGGAATCGCGTACCGCGTCGCTGCTGCAATCGCCGCACGTGGTCCAGGTCTACGCCGCCGGCCAGGAGGGTGACCACCTGTACTTCGTCATGGAATACGTCGAGGGCCACGAACTCTCGGATGTGATCCGTGACTGCGAAAAACAAGGCCAGAAACTCACCGCCTACGAGGCGGGTGATTATATCCTGCAGGCGGCCAAAGGCCTGCAGGAGGCGCAACGCAACCAAATCGTACATCGTGATATCAAACCTGCCAACCTCATGGTGACCAGCGATGGCTTGGTCAAAATCGCCGATTTCGGTATTGTCAAGGTGGTTGGCGAACACACCCTGACCATGACCGGCACCGCAGTTGGTACCCCCAGCTATGTCTCGCCCGAACAAGGTCGCGGTGACAGCACCGATGGCCGTGCCGACCTCTATTCTCTGGGCGTGGTTTTCTACGAACTGCTCACCGGTGAGCGACCCTTCAAAGCGGCCACCCCCAACGCCCTGATCTACCAGCATTGCTACACCGAACCCAAGTTGCCCAGCGACCTGAATCCGGAGATTCCTGAGGACTACGAGAAAGTCGTCATCAAGTGCCTGCAAAAAATACCGGACGAGCGCTACCCCGATGCCGGCGCCCTGGTGCAGGACCTGGAACGCATCCAAATCGGTCACTCGCCCATGGTAGCCGTGTTCGCCTCCGGCAAAATCGGCACCGGTGCCGATGCCGCCATGCGCGCCAACATGAACTGGTTCCAACGGCATTTCTGGGCTATTGCCGCCAGCCTGATCGCCATCCTTTTCCTGGGTGGCGGCGGCATGCTGTGGTACCAGCTGCGCCAAGACCGCGCCGCGGAATTGCGCCAGATCCTGGCGCCGCTGGACGAAACCACGGTCGCTCCGGACGGCGCTCGCGATTACCTGGACGAGCTCGCCGGTATCATCGGCGAAGACGATACCACCGTTGCCAGATGGCAGGAGAAGATCGATCGCATCCTCGAATATGAAAAGCAATTACGTGCCGCAGCCGCAGCCGGTCTGCTGGAATATCGTCCGCGACAGACCGCCGAAACCCAACTACAGGCCTACGAGGCCCTGGTTGGCACCACCGGCACCCTGCAGGACCAGGTCCGCGAACGCTTCCGCATCACTGATGCCGAAATCGAACGCCAGCGTACCCGTCTGGGCGAGTTGGCTGCCAGCAGCCTGATTCCCGCCGAGCGGCGGTCAGAAACCGAAAACGTGCTGACTCGCTATAGCCGCTTCGTTGCCGACGACGATCCGCTCCTGGTCGATATTCAAAGCAAGCTGCAGGCCACCGAGGAACGCATCGCCTCCCTGCGCCAACAATTGGACACCGCCGCCACGCAGGAGGTGATCCCCGGCAGCGAGCAGGATGAATTCAGCGCCCGGATGGCAGAGCTGAAGCAGCTGGCTGGCGACCAGGATCCGGAGCTGGAACGCTATCGCAGCAAACTTCGCGACTCTCGTGGGCACATCACCCGCCTGCGCAATCTGCTCAGCATCCAGCTGGCTGATCAGACGGTGATTGCACCGGCCACCGAACAAGCGATCCAGGAGGACTTCAACGCCTTCACGGCCCTGGTCCCGCCCACCGACCCGGACCTGCTGCGCTGGACCGAACTGATCGCCCGTTCCAAAACCCGCCTTGCTACCTGGCAGAGCACCCTGCGCGCCTATCAAGATCGTGAACTGATCCCCGAACCGCGACACGACAGCGTTCAGACCGCCCTGCAAGAACTGGAAGCAATAGTCGGTGCCGACAACGACTTGGTAGTCGCCTCGCGCACCAAACTGCAGACCAGCCGCCGCCGTGGCGACCGCGCTCGGGAAATCATTCCGCGTCTGGATGATGACGCTGCATTAACCGTGTCCGAGCGCGAGCGTTGCCGCCAAGCGCTGAACGACCTGATCGCTTTGGAAGCAATAGACAACGCCACAGCCAGCCGCTACGAGGCCCGTATCACCGCCGAAGCGCAGCGCATCGATCAACTGCGCCGTCGCTGTGCCGACTTTGACAACCCGATCACCATCACTCCAGAAATGCGTACCGCCCTCAGCCAACTGGTGCAACTCGCCGGCTCAGACGACGAGACCACCCGCAGCTGGCTTGACAAGGACGCCCAGGCCCGACAGCTGCAGCAGGCCCTTTCCACCTTGGATCAGGCCGCTCCCGTTCCCGAGGAGGCCACGCCGAAACTGGATCAGCTCGCCACGCTGGTTGGTAATGACGACAACCAGATCAAACGCTGGCGGCAAAAAATACAACGCATCGACGATCTGCGCGAAGCCCTGCAGCCAGTCGACCTGGTCGCGCCTTTGCCGGCACATGCCAGGCCCGACCTGCAGACCCTGATCGGACTCGTTGGCGAACGCCCAGCCAACGTCCAACGTTGGCGAACCAAAATCGATCGGGTTGCCACCCTGAAACAAGCCGCTAAAGCGCTGGATACCGCCTACGTCCTGCCATCCGATGCCGAACAACAGGTGCCGGAGCTGATCGCCCTGGTTTCCAGTGCCGACACCGACGCCGCTCAAGCCCAGAAGCGCCTTCGGATCCTGCAAGGCCCCAATCAACCCAGCTGGGCCAGCACCTACCGCCGTGACGAATTCGGCCTGCTGGCGGAACTTCGTCTCGACGATATTCCCTTGCGGCTGCGCTATGTTCCGGCCGGCCGGTTTATCCTGGGCGCGGCCGACGACGCCCCTGGTCGCGAAGCCGACGAACGCCACGTTCCGGTTCGACTCAGCCGCAGCCTCTGGCTGGCGGAACACGAACTGACCCAGACGCAATGGCAGACGCTCATGCCGAACAATCCCAGCCGCTTCCGCTCCCCCGACCACCCGATCGAACGCATCAGTTGGCATCAGGCCCAAGCCTATTGTCAATTGTTGTCCGAACGCATCGCCGGGGTGCAGGCGCGTCTCCCCACGGAAGCGGAATGGGAATATGCCTGTCGCTCAGGATATGACGGCAACTGGATCGCCCTGGACGGTCCGCTGGACATCGAGCGCCTGGGCGAATTGGCGGTGTACAACGGCAGCCGCGGCCCGGCACCGGTGGGCCAACGTCTGCCAAACCCGCTCGGCCTGTACGACCTGCATGGCAATATCTGGGAATGGTGCCAGGACGCCTATGGCCCCTACCCAGCCAATGCCAGCGTCGATCCCATCGGCCGCCAAGGCGAGGCCCGCAGTGCTCGTGGCGGCAGCTGGGCCGACCAAGCCAGCGCCCTACGCGCCACCAACCGCGTCGGCCTAGACGCCGATATGCAGACCATGTTCGTCGGCCTACGCCTGGTGGTGGAGGTCACCGAAGCAGTACCGGAGGTCTCCGACCTGCCGTAAGGGTGCGGAAAGAAATAAAGGTAGCAGATCGCGCAGAGATTTTGTCGATCC
>CAYONM010000061.1:0-16619 GCA_964405325.1 uncultured candidatus Brocadiaceae bacterium
CGCCTTGGCAGGACCAAAAATCGTCTGCGCCTGGCTCGACCTGAGTTTATAGAGATGCCCTTACATCGAGGGGCAAGCCCCTCGGGCCCCAGAAGCTGAGCCCATAAAAACAACTTTTTCTGCTCGAAGTCTTTGCTGGCTCAGCTTCTAAAAGGACGATCCCAGCCGTGACCAGACGGCTGGAAAAGGTCGTGCGATGAACGTGCGATTAGGACATATATTTGATCAGCAGCAAGCGATTGCAGACACCGGCTTCAAAACTGTAGTCAACCACGTCCATGATACGTCGCATCAGGAAGATACCCAGACCTCCACTGCGACCTCGCCGCACGTGCTCGTGGATATCGATCTCACCATGCGTCTGCGGCTCGAAACTGAGGCCGTTGTCTTCGATGATCATCTGGTAGCGATCCACGGCAATGGTCTGACATAGGGTAATGGTGCCCAGGCCGCGGCCGACACCGCTGTAGGCGTGCTCAATGATGTTGGTGACAGCTTCATCAACAGCCAACTGCACCTGCATCCCCCACTCATCCGGGCAATGTCCTTCGACAATGGCCCGCTGCACCATGTCGCGCACCGGCGCTAGACAGGCGGTGTCGTTGGTGATGGTCAAAGTGGTGGTCTGTTCTTGCACGCTGCTCCCTCGACGAATCAGGCTTTCCGGTCGATCACCATCACGGTGAGGTCGTCCGATTGCGCGGCTTGGCCACGATGTTGCGCAACATCGTCGACAATTCCATCAACGATACCCTCACAGCCTTTAGGTCCGTGCCGTTCGATGGATTCATAAAAGGGTTCATCACCAAATTCCTCATCATGGACATTCATGGCCTCTGGAAACCCGTCGGTATACAACACGAAGGAGTCGCCTGGCAACAAGGTCGTCACATACTGCTGGATGTTTTTGTCGAACAAAGGCCCCTCATTGAAACCGATGGCAATACCCTTGGGCGAGGCCAACTCGTGCTGGCCCTGGGCGGCTCGATAGACGACCATGGGATTGTGGCCCGCAGAGGCGAAGGTCAGCCGCCCGGTCTCCTCGTCAAGCACCGCATAGAACGCCGTCACGAACATACCGCGCTTGATCTGACGTGCGATCAGGCGGTTGGTTTCCTTCAGGGTTTCGGCGGCATTGGCGCGATGCTTGTTGGCAACCAATCGAATGATGGTCCTGGTGACAGCCATCACCATGGAACCCGGAATCCCCTTGCCCGATACATCCGCAATAATGAATCCCCACAGACCACCACCAAGGGGAATGAAATCATAGTAGTCGCCCGATACCGCCTTGGCGCCCTTGTAGTAGGAGGCCACCCCCCAGCCCTGGATCTGTGGGGTCTCGGCCGGCAACAGATGCTGCTGGACCTCGCTGGCCAATGACAGCTCATAGGCCGCCTTTTCCTGTTCCACCAGGATATCCTGCGCTTCTTTCAGATCCCAGGTCATGCGGTTGAACTCGTTCGCCAGCAGGCCGACCTCATCGTTGGAATGCGGCCGCGTGTGATGATCCAGATCTCCCTTGGCCACAATCTGCATGTCGCGGACCAGCAGCCGCAACGGTTTGGTGATGCGTGATGCGAACAACGAGGCCAAAATCAAAACCACCACAATCATCACAGCGGTCACAATACCGATGGTCAAATACAGGCGGATCGCCACCTCACGAACGGTATCACCAGCAATATCCACCAGGATAAATCCGGCGCTATAGCCTTTTTCCGGAAACGTCTGATTCAATTGGACACGGAAGCGATAAACGGGGATCTCACCGCGTCCCTCCACCCGCTTGAACAACTCGTACACCTCGACGTCGGGCGGCAGGCGCTGCGCGTCCAGGCGAGGGATGAAAACACGGTTGTATTTCTCGCCACGGGCCGAGGTATCATCCTGCGGATCGCCGATCGGCGTGAAGCCAGAAATACGAGCCCCGCCACCGTCGAATTGGATCGCCAGGATATCCGAATACCGATCGCTTGATCCCCATTCACGCGCATTTTGCAGATGGAAGCGGAGCAGTTCCTCCAACTCGGTCCGCTGCAGTTTGACCGTGACCTTATTGCCGAACTCGTCGGTGCCGGTTCGCGGCTCCAACACCGTACCGGCAACCTGCGCCGCCATCTTGGCGATTTCGATACCCTTGTGGACCGTCTGACCGAACAGGTAGTCGTTGGCAAACTTGGTCATGACGCCACCAAGTGCGATCAGCCCGATACCGGAAATCGCCGCCATCAACACCATGAACTTGGTGCGCAGACCGAACGTCTTCATTTTGCCGGTCGGGTGATGCCGATCGAGGCGGGAATGAGTCCGCGACGAACCGCTGACCAACGTCCCGCCACCGTGCATGGCTCGACGGCGTGAACTCTCCTTCTTGGAATTGCCGGACCCAGAACCATCACCATCGGCTTCCGACAGATCGTGGGGCTCGTGCTCAGACGCTTCATCGTAACTGGACATTCCATTATCCTTAATACAGAACTTCAGCCGATACAGGCCAACGCGCAACAGCCGGCGGCCACACCCGCCATCAGGTCATCAAGCATGACCCCCCAGGCACCCGGCACCATTTCCAGCCATGCAACCGGACCTGGTTTGAGGATATCGAAGACCCGAAAGAAGAACAGACACAGACCGATACAGACAAGCCCGTTGCTTACGAGCAGAGCGCCTGGGAACAAGGCCGAAGCCGCCGTTATGCCAAGCGCTTCGTCAATCACTACTTCAGACGGATCATTTGTTCGAAATCGTTTTTGCGACAACGGCACCGCCCAAAGGCCAAGGCCCAGCAGCATTGCCGACAGCAGCAAGAGAACTGGCTGCAACCAAGCGGCCGACACCACCTGACACAGCGCCACGAGCACCAGGGCGGTCGCAACGCTCCCCCAGGTTCCAGGGGCTGGTCGCAACAATCCGCTCCCGCCAACAGTTGCGAACAGACACGCCGATTCCCGAAGCAGTGACAGACGTACCATGGAACCTAAGCGTCGACGTCGAGTTCACCAAAGCGCGACTCGATCAGCTGGCTCAACTGCGCAACAGCCACCTCGGCGTCTTCGCCTTCGGCGCGGATGCTGAGGATGCTACCGCATTCTGCGGCCAGCATCAGCAGTTCGAGCACGCTCTTGGCATCCACCGACATACCGCCTTTTCCGATCTGCACATCAGCCGCATAGCGTCCTGCAGCGGTCGCGATCTGGGTCGATGGCCGGGCATGGAGCCCCATCTTGTTGGTCAGAACCACCTCACACTCGACGACTGGCATGGCACTCCTCAGGTGGCTGGCGATATTGGCGTTGGCTGGCGCTCCGTACGAATGGAGGCGCAGCAAACGATCCATGCGTATCACTCACCCTTAAACAGACGCGAGGCCAGGCGCTCGCTCAGGCGATGGTTTTCACGAATCAGAGCAGCGGTGGTCCCTATATCGTATTCGACACGGCGATAATGCACCGCCGTACCGGTATAGACGAGATAGCACGCTCGAGGATCCTTGTCGCGCGGCTGGCCCACCGAACCGACGTTGATCAAATAGCGGCTATCGGACACATCAAAGCCATCGACCAGCTCATCCGCCGGCAGGAAGCACTGGTCGTCGGTGAATACGCCGGGGCGATGGGTATGGCCGCAGAAGCAAAGCCGGGGCATGGCGGCGAAAATCGCCTCCATCTTACCAGGCTCGGCGCCCTCCCAGATATCGCTCTCCAGGACGTACTCCATCACGTGATCACGCGGCGAACCATGCACCAACATCACATCGTCAAAGGTGTAACTGGTGGGCAGATTCTGAATCAAATCCATCAGTTGACGGCCCTGGGAGCGCGGTGCGTTCTCCAGGGTTTCGCGGGTCCACTCGATCGCCTTGCGTGCCACCGCGGTAAAGCCATAGGCGCCATAGATCAAGGCGTGCTCATGATTGCCCAGCAGGATCAACTTCGAGGCGCGTGCCGCCAGATCGAGACTCTCGGCTGGCTGCGGTCCGTAACCGACCACATCACCCAAGCAATAGATGGCGTTGACACCCCCTATCGACTCGATGTCACGCAATACCGCCTGAAGCGCACTGAGATTGGCATGAATATCCGAAATCATGGCGATCATGGGCACAGCTCTCACCGCCGACAGATAGGAACCAAGGTCCGATTCCACGCCGGCGCCTCAGTATGTTGGCCTTGATCAGCGCTGTCCAGGCCGCGCCCAACAAGCTGATGACCCTTCGCCACATGACGAAGGGTCATTCAGGGGCCGATAAAGGCAGAGACGGGTCTTTAGATGTTGACCAGATCCTCACGCTGAGCATAATGCTCGGCCAGCATCTGATGCACCGCCTCCGGCAGCGGTGGCAGCTCGCAAACCGCCAGATTGGCCTGCATCTGTTCGGCGTTCTTGGCGCCCACCACCACGTTGCCGAGTCCGTCCTGATCCAGAGCAAAACGCAAGGCCACTTGCCCGAGGGTCTGATATGGCGGTTTGACCAGCACCTGCTTCAGCTCCTGGGCTTCGGCAAGAATGGCGTCCAGTTGGTCGCCCGGCCAACGGGTCCGCTGATCACCTTGCGGAAACGAGCCGGGGAAACGATGCCCCGGCGCGTACTTGCCGCCAAGAAAGCCAGACTCCAGGCTCGTGCGCCCCACCAGGCAGACCTGGGCCTGCTTGGCTTCGTCGAAGATGGCGGCCAGCTTCTGTCGGAAGATCGAGAAGATCAGCATGATGGCGTCAATACGACCGGTGTTGATATACTGGCGGGCCAGCTCGACCGTATAGTCCGTAACGTTACCTCCCTTGATGCTACCACCGATGGCACGGATCTTGCCTTCGGCCTTCAACTGCTCCAGCACATCCAGGCTCTCGTTCATCTCATCGACCGCATCCGGCGGATTATGCAGAAACTGCAGATCCAAGCAGTCGATCTGCAGCTTGCGCAAGGACTCCTCGGTCTTGGCCCGGATGGTGGCGGGATCGTTTTTCGGGCATTTGCTGGCAATCACCACCTGATCGCGCTTGCCACTGGCCTGCAGCCAGCGACCGATCACCTCTTCGCTCTGGCCATAGGCTGCAGCAGTGTCGATAAAATTGCCACCACCAGCGACGAAGGCATCCAGCGCCGCATGGGCATCGGATTCAGCCACTTCGCCATAGTGTAGGGAACAAAAGCTCCAGGTGCCAAAGCCAAGCTGACCGATGGACAGCCCTGAACGACCGAGCGGACTTGATTTCATAAAATTTTCCTTTCTACGACTGTGCTTGCCAGCCGTTTACCAGAATGATTGATCGTCCCACCGGCTTCAGCGCTGGAACGACCTGGTGGCCGATTCAACCCTTTCGGGGCGGCGACGCTGCCACGACAGACTTGTACGATGCTGACTCCATGGGCTGGTAGCGCAAATACAACCTTGATCGTGCCGTCCCAGAATCTCTACCCGATACTCACGATCGGGAATGACATCGATGAAGTTGTCTGAGAAATACCAGCCGAATTCGTCACCGCCGGGATCCCGTCCGGTCAATTGCACCCGGGCAGCCATGGCGGTGGCGCTGAGCACTACCTCATCACCGTCCTGTCGCAGGGTCACCGTCGGTTCACCGGCTATCCAGCGATGCCGTTCCGGGCATAGCCATTCACAGCAGTGATCCAGTTCCCGCCCCTGCGCATCCTCCAGAATCGCCACCAACAAATCGCGCCGATAGAACATGCCAAAGGCATCACCATCGCCCACCAACACACTCTCACCCGGCGCGGCCTGAACCGGAAACTGCAATTCTCGGTAGATGGTGTCACCTCGCATATCACGCCGTTGCAACCGTAACGTTCCAATCACGGGCGTAGCGCTATCGTTTACCACCCAGAGCCGGATCTGGTCACCGTACTCGATGCTGGTGAGCAGCGGTCGATAGGCCCGTCGCATGGCATAATAGGCCATATTCGGTTCCAGCAGATCGTCAACCAGGCTGGCATAGAGCATCGGAAAGGTATCGTTGAATTTCCACCAGTAGTGGCCCTTGCAGCGCCGTGGTCCATGCTCGGTATCACGACCACGGCGATACCGCTCGACACTGCGCCGTATATACAGGGCCGTCCCCTGGCCAAGTCGGTCCAACAGGGCGTCGGGGTCATTGGCGTGGTCGAACAGCTCGTCCATACAACCAATACGATTGCGCACCCAATCCTGATTGGGCGCCAAAGCCTGGATCCAGGACTCCGGCACCACCGGATCCTCGAACCGTCGACGGATTCCCGAAAACTCGGTCGGCCACTGTAGATCACTGCCCAGATGCCGCTCCAGCGTCTTACGCAAAGGTATCGTGACCCGTATGGTTTCGCCAACCAAGTTGGGAAATTGATCGCCCGGCTGCCAGAATTCGTAGGTTCGCAAATGCGTATCGCCATGGCGAGTGCAGTTGCCGAATGTCCCACCGTGTGGTGAGTTCGGGACATAACACCGCAGTGGATCCAATCGATTCACCGCATCGCGATATCCTTCCTCGAACAGTCGAATATTTCCGATTTCGACACCCGGCTTGTCGATATCAAGGCCAAGGTAGCTTTCGTTACCGCCGCACCAGCACAAGAGACTGGGATGATGCCGCCAACGCTTGATCCAGTGCTCGGCCTCAGCGATACATTTCGCACGAAATTCATCGTCATCGGGCCAGGGGCCACCGGTGTGCGCGAATTCCGCCCAGATCAACAGGCCACGTTCGTCGGCCAACTGATACAACTCGTCCGGCCAGGGCTGGCCCGGTCCCCAAGCACGCAAACTGGTGCAGTTCATGGTAACGGCCAGATCCAACAGCTGCCGCAAGGCGCTGCTGTCGACACGATGACTGCCACCGGGCAAGGGCGTCAGATTGGCCCCCCACAAATGCACCGGCACCCCATTGACCCGGCAGTCCAAGGTTTCGTTCATCTCGACATCACGAAAACCGACGTGCCGTTGGGCCGAATCCAGTACCGTCTGGTCGTCGGCCAGCACCTCGCATTCGATGCGATACATAGGATGATCACCATAGCCGTTGGGCCACCACAAACGAATCCGCGATAGGTGAACCTGAACCGACTGCGGATCAGCAGTCTGGGTCTGTTCGTGCAGCACCTCGCCATCGGGATCATGGATCCGCCAACGCACGGCCGATGCACGACCACGCAGCGTTGCGCGCAATGCGACCGTGCCACTACCATCGGCCGCCGGTCGAGCGTCGACCTGCACCTGCTCCAGCGCGGCATGCGGCATGCATTCCACCACCATGGGTGCATACGGGCCCATGGGCGTGAAACTCGGCTTGGGGCCGTTGAAAAAATTGAAGTCCTCGGCTGGTTTGCGCAGCAATCGATGACGGTTGACCCCGGCGGTCAATTGCTGCTGACACCAGGCATCGCCTTCGCGCCAGGGTTCGGGGGCATGCACATGCAGGATCAATTCATTCTCTACCTGCAGCGCCGTCAGCTCGAGCTCCATCGGCACATAGCAATTGCGGTGCGCATGCACCAAGCACCCATTGAGCCAGACGTCGACGATGGTGTCCAGACCAGCACAGAGCAGGCGCAGGGCACCGTTGGCACGGTGCGGAAATTGACACCGATACAGCCAGTCCCGCTGCGCCACCCACAGGCAAGGCTCCTGCCCGCCACGGCGCGCCGGCGAATCGATCACGCCAAGCGCCTCGAGGATCTCGTGTACCGGTAACAACACTTCGCTGCCATAGCTCCCCGACCGGGTCCGCAAGCCGATCAGCTCATCATGGGACAGCGGCCCATGCGCATTGCGCTCAAACAGCTGCCAATGGCACAAGGCGGTTCGACTCACTGCGTGCTGTCGGTCCATAACTCACTCCTGAAGCCAAAATCCTAGGCCAGGGTGACTCAGGCATGAAAAACGAAAAATGTCCGCCTGAGACGAGGACATACGCAGAGCGCTCGCTGATTGGTACGAGTGATCCAGATGGACAATCACGCCTCTGTGACGCGTCCCTCAGAGGTTGAATTTGGTTTGACCCAGGCAAGCGCGTCCAAGCGCGAGCTCGTCCGACCGAGCGGCGGTTTTTCGGCGATAATGCGACCGGAGCTCGGCTGGCCTCGCGCGCCGAAAAATGCCCCCGGAGCGGGCAAGCCGCGACGAAGGAGCGTGGGACCGGGGCCCGGCTGGCGAGTGCGACGGACGTCGCGAGGGGGCAGCGCCCCCTCTGATGGAAGCATCAGGCATGATCGATCGTGCCATTACCCACCTGTCCATAGAATTCATTCGGAGCGGCATGGCAACGAATTAAATAGTCGTTCACCCAACGCAGATTCTCCAACAGGATGCTGTATTGGCCACTATCCCGATAGGCCTGTTCATACTCGATACCAACCCAGGCCAGAACCGTGGTGGTGGCAGCCATGGGGAACCCGAACTTCACATGATCACCCGCATCATACCAGCCTCCGGTCAGATCATGCCCGACATCATTACCATCACTGAGGCCGGAATCACCACGCCATGGCACCCGGTTGTCTGCCGGCAACGAACCCGATCGCTGCGCTTCGTAGAAGAGCAACGATTTCTGCAAGACTCCTCCGTAGGCGTAATCAGCAGCCACGAGACTGGTCAATGGGAGTGTGAACACGATGCCCATGGCGGCGATGGCGAGGCGTTTCATGGCACCCCCTCATACATACGGCTGCAACAGGATAATCTAAATGCCATAATCATTAAGAAGACAGCTATCGAGAAAACGTTTTCTCGTGTAAGACACGATACTCCTCACTCTGGCCGGCGGTTTCCATAAGCTGCCGATGCCCCGGCCTGCTTTGATTGATACGCGTATACGAGAGATTCTTGCGATTATGCCCGACTGGTCTGACCTGGCCTGGGAGTAATCTACAGTTGCTGTACTTTTCAGCAGAAACATGTGTCGTCCTGTGTGCTGTACGACACGCTTGGTTGGCGACACCTCGCTGCGATCAAGCAACTTAGGAGGGACGTATGGTGATCAAAACAGGCCTGTTGTTGTTCACGACCAGCACCTTGCTGGTCCTGACCAGCCAGGAGCCCATTTCCTGGGCCGCCACCCCGGGGCGGAACATGGTCTCCAGTGCCACCAACCTGCCTGAGTACCTGAGCGAGGACAATCTGCTGTGGGAAATCACCGGTAGGGGCAGTTATAATCACTATTCGACACCGACCATCTATGCTGGGCACGTCTATTTTGGCGCGAGCGCGCGCTTGTTCCAATGCCCGGTATTCGAACAAGTGGATCGCAACGAGGGCTCCTTCCACTGCCTGGACCAATGGACCGGAGAAGCGATCTGGGAATATCCAGGCGAACCAGCGCCCTTCGGCACCATGTCGTCACTCGTGCCTGATGGCGACCGACTCTACGCCGTCAACGCCCAAGGCACGCTGCTCTGCTTCGACGCCAAGGGCATGCAGGACGGCAACGATGGTCCATTTTTGGACGAATCCGCCGATATCGGTGGAGCACCGGTGACGAAACACCTTGGCGATGTGATCTGGAAGGTGCGCGTCCAAGAGCTGTTTCCGGCCATCACCCTGGACCATGGCTATGCCGGCACACCGCTACTGTTGGGTGATCAGATCTGGATCACTAGCAATCACGCCATCGGAACGCACCAGCTGCAACGCCCCTGTTCGCTCTATCATAAAGAGCATGGCCCGGAACCTGGTCATCCGGACTGCAAGCATACCTATCAGAACATTGATCAATTCTATCACAATTACACCACCGATAAACCAGATGATCAGAAACCACCATTTATTCTTGTGTTCGACAAACAGACCGGCCGCCTGCTGGCCCATGACGATGGTCAGGTCGACATCATCCGGCATGGTCAGTGGACCACTCTGGCCAGCGGCCGATTCGGCGATGAAGACCTCGTCGTATTCGCTGATGGCGGCGGTAAACTGCACGGTTTCGCCATCCCCGACAATCAGCAACTGGACGGTTCCAAGCCCTACTTGTTGCAGCGTCGCTGGAAGGTGGATTGCGTGCCTGATTCCTACAAATTCCATCCCGACGGCACGCCGAAAATATACCTGACACACGACCAGGGTCGTAAATGGAGCGACGAACCGCTACCGCAGGAATTGATCGCAACCCCGGTCATCGTCGACGAGCGGATCTACATCGCCATCGGTCGTGATTACATGTATGGCTTCAGCCCGGGGATGCTGTGGTGCTTTAAACCGGATGGCGAGGGTGGCATTGCCGTGGCCTGGCAAACGGATGCAGTCGCCACCACCATGGTCAACGCAGCGGTGCACGATGGGCTGGTCTACATCGCCGATCAACCCGGCCGCTTGCACTGCCTGGAGGCGCAGACCGGCGAAACGGTCTGGGTGCAGGACATCAGCGGTGGCAACCCACGCCATCACAGCGTCTACTCCTCGCCGTGGGTCGCGGACGGCAAGGTCTATGTCGGCACCGCCAAACACTACCTGTGCATCATGCGCGCCGGGCGCGAACAGGAGCTGCTGTTCTATGATCGCATTCCAAGAGAAACCACCACCGTCGCCACGGCCGATGGCATCCTGGTCATTCCGACGCGCCGTGGCGCAATCGCCTACGGCCCTGGTCGCCCCGACAACCAGCTTGCCCGAAATGATCCCTTGAGTGCCTTCGACGATGATAGCGTGCTGCGGATCAACTGCGCAGGAAGCGAGGATTATATCGACACCGAGGGCAAGCGCTGGCGTGCCGACCAGATCTTCATCGATCGGCGCTTCGGCAAGCCCACCTGGGGACATGTCGGCGGCCGGGGAGCCAAACGGGAGCAACAGACCGTCGCCAATACCGCCGCACCGATGATCTATCTGACCGAACGGTACGTGCCGGAACACTACAAGATCCCCGTACCCAATGGGCCGTGCGAAGTGCGCCTGCATTTCGCTGAAACCTTCGAAGGCAGTGATGTACCCGGCAAACGTCGTTTTGATGTGATCATTGAGGAGGAAACCATCCTGAATGATTTCGATCCCTTTGCCGCTGCACAGGGCAGGAAATTCGTCCCGGTGATCCGCCGCATACCGGTCACGATCAGCGATGAAGAGCTGACCATCACCTTCCAAGCCCAAGCCGACAGCACCGAACCACCCATGATCAATGCCATCGAAGTCATCCTGCCGGAGCCTATACGATGATATCTCTCCGTTCTCTGCTTTTATTGCCACTCGCCCACCTGCTGATGGCATCCGAACCGATCCCGAATTATCACGATTTCTTTTCTGCTGTACGGCAGAATGGTCATCGGATCGGCTACGTCTTCATCGACCCCAGCAGCATCGTTCTGACTGGTCAGCAGCAACAGCGCCTTGGTGATCTGGAACCGGCGGCCATGGCTGAACGGCTCCTGCATGGATACCGCTCGCAAGCGGCCAGTGCCGAACTTCGCGCGCTGGCCCTGGCCATGTTGACTGATGCCGGATACGTGTTCGGACGCAGCAGCGTGGATGCGTACCCCTTCTTACGCGGCAGCAAACGACCGGATCCGCAACGTTTATTAACCGCCATCCTGCCACTGCTGGATGCCCTGGCCTCACACGCACATCCCGATGCCGATCTGTTGGCCAGCGAACTGCTGCTGCAAGTGGTCTCCGAAGGCCTCGGTACCATGCATCTGGCCGCTGGCAATGGCTACCGTCGCTTGCAGCCGATGCCACCAGCGCTTGCCGAACGCGCAGCCAGCTATTTGGACCATGCCGACCCCTTCGTCCGCACTATGGCCGACTGGTGCATCAGCGTCGTGGTCTGCAATGCCAACGACAACGCCAAGCAGCTGGTCTATACCACCCAAAACGGCGCGCCCTGGTTCCAGCAATGGCTCCAGATCGATTCGGGTGAACATCTGATGATGGATCATGCGCGGCAATTGATCACCGTCGATGCGCATCGCAAGAAAGCAGCCATACTGTCGTTCTCGGATGAATTGCTGCAGCGCAATCTGACCAAAGCAGCCTGGACTCGCCAACACCTGACCGGCCCAGCCGATCGTTTCGAGCAACAGCTGCACGCCGTGCAAGCCGGCTTGCAACAACTCCATCGTGATGCCAGCACCTTGCCGCCAGCGGATTTCCATACTGCCTGGTTGAGTTGGCGCCAACAATTGCGGCACCTGGCTCTGGCTGGTGCCGATTGCGACTTCGACCAGCTGCTGTACGTCAGCCGCCACTCGGGCAAGAACCACCTGCAACCAGGCAGCTCCAGTCCGCATCATAAATTAGGCGGTGATATCCACCGACAACAAGGTCTGGACCCGGCCGGGCCCACCACCCCCCTGAACACCAGTCGCTTGGGACCTGGTTTCATCCAGGGCATGGATCTGCACTGGAATGCGCATCGTATCGTCTTTTCCCGGCTTTACCGCGGCATCCAGACCCTGTTCGAAATCACAGTCGATGGCCATGAACTCAGGCAGGTCACCGATGGTCAGTATCACGATGTCGATCCTGCGTGGTTGCCCTCGGACGAGATCGCATTCGGCTCCTATCGGGCGCATGTCGGCGTCATGTGCGCCAGCGGCCTGGGCTTTGCCGGCACCGGCGGCAGTGGCCACACCAATATTTTCCGTTGCAATGCCGACGGCCAGACCAACCGACTGACCTACTGCAAGGACGAT
This sequence comes from uncultured candidatus Brocadiaceae bacterium, assembly GCA_964405325.1. Taxonomy (GTDB): domain Bacteria; phylum Planctomycetota; class UBA11346; order UBA11346; family UBA11346; genus CAYONM01. The sequence goes on from CAYONM010000061.1 coordinate 12,614, forward strand.
GACGCCTGTCCCTATCCCCTGAACGATGGTCGCATCGGCTGGTTGCGCTGGGATTATCAGGAGCGCGGAGTCAACGAGATGTTCGCACTATGGGCCATCCGACCCGATGGTAGCGGCAGTGATGGCTTTTTCCGGGTGCATATCCCCCGTGGCACCACGGTCCAGGCCTTGCGTGATCATCGTCCGATACCGGACAGCTCGAAAATCGTCGCCATCGGCAGCGGCCACTACAACTGGCGCGAGGGTGGCTTGATCATCGCCGACCCCACCGAAGGCATCAACAATCCCAAAGCCCTGCGCAATGTCACACCGCTCACTTCGCCGGTGATCGAAGGCTACGGCGGCATGCAAGCGGTTGCCGAAGGTGGCGTGCCCTATCCCGGTGGTTATTATGTCAAACCGAACCCACTGAGCGACAAATCCTTCCTGGTCTCGGCCAGCTATGATCAACCCTGCAGTACCAATTACGCCGGCTATTATGTGGACGTCTGGGGCAACAAGGAATTGCTGCGCCGCGATCAGCTGATGAGCGTGGTCTGCCTGACCCCGGTCCGGTCGCGTCAGCGACCGCCGGTTCTGCCCGATGTGACCGATCCGACCAGCCACGAGGCCAAGCTCTTTGTGGCCGACGTCTATGCCGATCTACCCGGCATCGAACGCGGTGCGGCGAAATTCATCCGGGTCTGCCAAATGCTGCATTGGCAACGCAAGCCGGGCCAACCCGGGTTGCAATACCATCCCTTCGCCAATGGTCGCGAGAGCTACGGCTATGGTACCGGTGGTCCCGTTCGGGTCATCGGCACCGTACCGGTGGCCGACGATGGCTCGGCGGCATTCACCGTTCCTTCGGACATGGATCTGTACTTTCATCTGTTGGATGAAAACCATATGAGCCTGCGGCATATGCGCACCCACGTCGAGTTCGCACCGGGAGAAGTCCGCAGCTGTATCGGCTGCCACGAAACCAAAGGCTCGGTGGTCCATCCGACGCAAAACACCATAACCGCCGTACCGCAACGACCGATCCCACCACCATGGGGCGATCAGACGCTGCTCAGTTTCGACAAACACATCCAGCCGATTTTCGATCAGCATTGCGTCAGCTGTCATCAAGGCGATCAGGCCAAGGCCGGCCTGGTCCTGAGCGCCCAACGCGATGCAGTCGGCCATCTGCAATCCTATCGGAGTCTGTTCGGCATCGCCCCCGGGGCCGTCAGCCCCTATGTCGGCTACGGTCCGGACGGCAGTTGGGTGAAAGGCGGCGGCGAAGCGCCCGAGCACCCGTGGTGGCAACTGATGTTCGACCACATCCTGATCCGCGACGACTCTAGTGCCGGCGGCGTCAGTGCACCCAAAGCATACGGCTCGCATCGCATGCCACTGATGCGCAAGCTGGTCGACGATCCGACACATCGTAAGCTGCTGAATCCAATTGAACTGCAAACCCTGGCCACCTGGGTCGACATTCAGGTTCCCTACTATGACAGCTTTGTTGCTGCTCATGGCAGCGGTAGCCCACAACGCTTCCAACGAGTGCAGGTGGAACCCTGTCCACCCTTCGGGGCGACCCGGGAACATCGCCTGCTCCTGCCAAAAGCAGACACTGCCAGCCTGCCACCGGCACGCCTGGAAACAGAAAGCGAATTGGTCGCGCAAGCCGATGGCAGTCGCCAACGGCCGTTCGCCATCCCCCATCTGCCATCCAGTATCGATATCGACGGCAATTTAGATGACTGGCAAGGCATTGCCCCCATTCCAGCTCCCTATGAAAACCTGGCCGCAAGCAACCTCCGCTTGGCCTGGAACGAACAGGGGCTGTGTGGCGTCGCGCAGATCAACGACGAGCACGTACAGGTGCAGGCGCTCAGCCCCTATGCCGGTGACAGCCTGGAATTCTGGTTCCAGAAAGATCACGCCGACACCAGCGACATGACGCTGCAAAGCCTCCAGGTGGTCTTCGCTGCCAGTGACGATGGCCAAGCCGGACACGCCATCGTCCAGGTCCCCTTCGGCATATACGACCAGCAACCCGGTATCCAGGCCCACTGGCAGCCGACGGCGTCCGGCTACCTGATCGAATTCATGCTCCCAGCCGCACTCCTGCAGCCGGCCAGCATGCAGCCGGGCAGTCTGTTATCCATGAATTATGCCATCAATAATGATGGCCGGCCGATGGAACAATTTTATTGTGACAAAGGTAAACAAAATGCCTGGCGCAGTCCTGCTCCCTGGGGAAGCATCTATCTCTCCGGGCAGACCACACCGCAGTAAACAAGACAGTGCCAGCTTCAGATTAGCCGCTCGGAACCCATCGGGTTCATTCCCGGTCGGCACCCGGTTTCTGCTCGTTGTTGCTACCTACCCCAACACCCGCTCGATGGCATCGCTCAAGCACTGTAAGCGGTAGGGCTTGGCGATCAGGTCCCCGATACCGAGCGCGCGCAGCTGCTGGACATGCTGATCATCCCCATAGCCGGTGGCGATGATCACCGGCAGCTGCGGCCAACGCTCGCGGATGATGCGCACCGTAGCCTGGCCGTCCTGACGCGGCATCACCAGATCGCAAATCACCAAATCCACTTCCAGGCCTTGCTCCAACTGTTCAATGGCCGCAACGCCATCTTCCGCGGTGAAGCATCGGATCCCCAGACTGGTGAGCATTTCGCCCACCAGCTCCCGGATCAGCTCTTCATCATCGACCAACAGCACCGAGCGCTTCGTCTGCCCCGCTACTGTCAGGCTGCCGTCGGTGGTGGTATCGTCATCCCTTTCTAAAACGAATGGAAAAAACAGCTCAAAGCTGCTGCCGCTACCGACTTCGCTGCTGACCGCAATGCCACCACCGTGATCACACATGGTGGCATAGGCCGCTGAAAGGCCCAGACCGGTACCGGCACCGACATCCTTGGTGGTAAAAAACGGCTCGAAAATACGATCGATCATCACTGGCGTCATGCCTGATCCAAGATCATGCACGCCGAGTACCACATAGTCACCTGGCTCCGGACGTAAACGCATGCCAGCGAGGGATTCTTCATCCAACTGCCGATGCGAGAGACGGATCTCGATTACACCACCATCGGGCTGTGCATCGCGTGCGTTCAAGGTCAGATTAAGCAGGGCGTTCTGGATCTGACTCGGATCACCAACTGTGGTAGCACGAACATCTTCGATGCGGGTCACAATCTTAATGCGCTTATCAATGCTATGCCCGAGTATGTCCTCGACCGCTTCGACGATGGCCTGCAGATGCACAGCTTCGCTCTGCAAAGGCGTTTTGCGGCCAAAGGAGAGCAGACGCGCGGTCAGCCCCGAGGCGCGTTCGGTGGTTTCGATCAGTCGCTCCAGCAATCGATGCTGGTCCTCATCGTCGATCCGTTTTTGCAGCAGTTCGGCGTTACCGAGAATTCCGGCAAGCAGGTTGTTGAAGTCGTGGGCAACCCCGCCAGCCAACTGGCCGATGGCCTGCATTTTATGATTCTGATGCAGCTGCGCTTCCAGTTCACGACTTTCAGTCTGATCATAGACCGCACCGACAAAGGCCACCAGTTCCTGACCTTCGTACAACAAGGTGGTCAGATCCTTCATCCAACGATACTGACCATCAGCAGCGCGAAGGCGATAATCCAACACGATGGTGTAGCGGCCATTGCGGGCATGCCGGCCAGCCTTCTCCAGCAAGCTCCGCAGACGTGGGCGGTCATCCGAGTGAACATGCGCCAGTACGTCTTCCATGGAGTGTCGTCGCCACTGCTCGGGATCGTAGCCGAGCATCGGTTTGATGGTGGGACTGAGGTAGTCGTAGTGCCCATGTCGCACATTCAGCCGATACAGCACATGCAGACCCGTCTGCAAGGCCTCTTCGAAGCGTTCCTCGTTGCGTCGTGCGCTTCGTTGCGCCTGCACCAGGGCGGTGATATCCACCAGATTGATCAGCCAGCGATCCGCATTCACGGGTCGCATCGAGGTCAGCAGGATCTGCGGCCGACCGTCGGCATCCTGCAGG
>CAYONM010000062.1:0-16446 GCA_964405325.1 uncultured candidatus Brocadiaceae bacterium
CGGCGCCCGGTTTTTGCTCTTAGGGTGCGGAAAGAAATAAAGGTAGCAGATCGCGTAGAGATTTTGTCGATTCTTCAAGGCGCGAAGAGCGAGCATATCGAGTATATGTAAGCGATAAGCAACGCAGAAGGGCGGCAAAAGATCAAGTGAGACGCTACCTTTATTTATTGACGGGCCCTTACATCGAGGGGCAAGCCCCTCGGACCCCGAAGCTGAGGCTGCGAGAACAACTTTTTCTTTACGAAGTTCTCGCAGCCTCAGCTTCTATCGTCGGTCCTTTGGATCTGGCCATGCCCCATCGATCAGAGGGCACCTCGGTGGTCTTTGCGCTGCCAATCAGAGCGAATGGTGCAATGGTCCGCAGTCTGAATGAACCCTTGCGGAAGCCCTGCGTTGGTGCTTCCATGTCTGCCCCCGCCGTGCAACGCCAGCCAGGAGATGCCATCCGCATGTGTGATCCCGATGCCCGTTTGTTCGAGCGTTTGCGGGATAGTGAGGATGTCGACGCCGCTTTGACTGCGTTGGTGCAACGATTCCAGCACGAATTGGTTGGCTATTTCTACCACCAATGCTGGGATCAACGGCTTGCCGAAGAGCTGGCCCAGACGGTGTTCATCAAGATCTACCAAGCGCGACATCGCTATCGCATTGAGGCCAAGGCGCGCACCTTCCTGTACCGCATCGCCTATAATGCCTGGGTGGATCACGTCCGGCGGCAACAACGGCACCGGGCCATCAGCTTGGATGCACCCATGGGCCGCAGCGAGCACAGCCTGGGGGATGCTCTGCCGGCACCGGGCGCTCCGGTGACCGATGCCGGTGATGTGCAGCACATTCGGCAGCGCATCGAGCAGGCGGTGGATCGTTTGCCGGAGGGGCAGCGCTTGGTGTTTGTGCTGGCCAACAATCAGGGGTTCAAGTACCAGGACATCGCCGATATCCTCGATATTCCAGAGGGAACGGTAAAAAGCCGAATGTTTGGCGCGGTGCGTCGACTGCGCTCTGAGCTTGAGGATCTGATCACATGAGCGGGTTGGATCCGGTGTGGCGAGCTCTGGTGCAAGGGGAGACGGCCTGTCCTGATGGTCCGGCCCTGGCCAAGCTGGGGCGGTTGCTGCGCGAGCATGAACCACCGCAGCCGGTGGAGCTGTGTCAGCGGGTGCAGGCAGCGGTGCGGGCGGTGGGGGAAGAATCCGAACAGATCGCCGATTTCTACGAAGATCAGCAGGCCGCGGTTGCTGCCCGGCCCGATCTGGTGCGCCTGCGTCGTCTGCTGCAGGAGGGAGCCGAGCCGCCACGACCGGTCGATCTGGCACCGCGCGTCAACGAGCAGGTCGAGCGTCAGCGGCGTCGTTCCCCGCGTCGGTTGGACCCAGCCATGCGCTGGCGTATCTGGTTGGCGGTGGCCGGTGCGCATATCGCTGCCTTGTTGGCACTGTTCATCATTATCGACCACTGGCGTGAACGCGCTGGCGTGGGGTCTGGCCTAGCGCCCGCGGCACCGCGTTGGTATCAGACCGATCTCGCCTTGGTTGCTGGTCGGCAACCCGCGCACCGCTGGGAAGATTTGGGCCGATCCCGTCTGTTGGCACCGCGAGCCGATCCGGCTTTGGCGCAGCGCCTGCACCAGCAGACCGGCGTGACCTGGGTTGAGTTGACCGAGGCCGGTTGCCGTTGGTTGCGGGCGCAGCGTCGAGGCGACGGCCGTTGGGCTGGTGATTCAGATGCCCGGTCGGTAGCGGTGGATGCCGCAGTGGTAGCGGCCTTGCTGGCCGCTGGTGACACCGGTCCGGCGGTGCAGCAGGCCTTGGTGGTGCTGCCGACGACCGTGGTGCCGGCGGATCAGCCGTTGACCTCAGTGGCGCGTGCGCTCCGGGCCTTGGCCCTGGTGGATGCCTGTGTGCTGTTGCCCGAGCAGGGCTTCGAGGTGGCGGCCCGGTCAGCGGTGGCGGCGCTCGATACCTCGAGCGTTCCATGGGCGGTCTTGGCCCGACGACAGGCGGCGGCGTTGGGGTGGTCGGTCACCGCCACGGCCACGGACGATCAAGAGCGCGTGTTTCTCGCCTTTACCGCCGGGGAGGCGGGCTGGGCTGATGGCTTGCTGCATTGTCTCCCGACCGAATCACCCGCCTTGCTTGAACCGGGTGAGGCTCTGCTGGGCGGTGCCGTGTTGCGCGACGTCGGTGGTTTGGGCTGGCTGCTCTGGCGTGAGCGCATGCAGGCCGCCAGTGAGCGTTTCATGCAACAGGAGGATCGGGCCTGGTTGCCCGGCGAGCAGGTCACCGGCGCCGCTGCCGGTGACGCGCTGCTGGCCACCGCTCTGGTCCTGATCGACCTGCAGTTGCCGTGGCGCTACGCTCCGATTGTCCCTGAAAGCCGCTGAGCGGTCCACGCCGGTCTCAATTATTTTCGGCTGGACGGTTTGGTGGGGGGTGCTGTTTGGGGCTTGGCTGATGGAAAAGAGGCGCCGCCGCCACTGGCCAGCAGGAGGAGCGGGGCGATGGCCGAGCGGCCGCAGGACCTTGGTACGAAAGGACTGACGGACGATTTCCTGGTATTCGGTTCAGCGACAGGACGCGTGGCGGTTCCTGATGGATGGCATTCTCGGCTGAACGCTTCATTTCGGATTAAGGGTGGCAATCTTCGCTTCGCTCAGGTCGTAAGTGCCGCAACCCACCACCATGGTTTCGCTATCGACATCGGCTTTCTTGACAAATGACACCTTATGCGAGCCAATTTTCTCACCCGGCTTAGGCCACCAATAATCGACCCAGTCGCCTTCGGCCTGAGCTTGAACCACCTGGTTCATGATCACGAAGATCTGCTTGCCCTTGGTGCCGCGTAGGGCCAATAGCGGGCGTCCCTCCAGCTGTGGTTTGATGGGATGCATCAGCATGGTGCCATCGATGCGATGGATCCAGATGTAGGTGCCGGCGAACAGGTAGGGACTGTCTGCGCCTCGAAACTGATGGAAGGCGGCGGTGCCTTCACTCTCCAGCAGGGTGACCGCCTGGTTGACCTTGTCGGTGATCATCTCGGGTGTGGCCTTGGTGTCGGCAGTGGCTTGACACTTGGCGACGCTCTCATCAGTGAGACGTTGCAGCTCGGGTGGCAGGCTGGCTGCGGCAAGGCTTGCCGTCACGACGATCAGCAGAATCATGCGTATGAGCAGGGTTGGCTCCTTTGTGATTTTATACTGAACCTTTCTCAGTCTACCACAGCTTCTGTTCATGAGAAAGCGGGTGCCGGAGGAATTTCGGCACCCGCTTTCTATCGTATGTCCGCCTGTCTACTGCAAAGCACCAGCCGTCGGCTGTTCACCGCGGGGCTTGTCGACGAAGTCACGTAGATGCGGGCCGTCACATTGCCAGGTGTACAATTCGTCAATGGTGGTGCCGGCATCGGCCAGGGTGCCGCGGCAGACCCGGAGGAAGTCCAGGGTTGCGCCCAGCGGCTCCAGGCCTCGGCTGGGTCTGTTTATTGGTCAAGCCTTTCGGTTTTGGGTGGCGCCTGGTTTGTGCTATTGAGCGAGCGGCATAGTGCCAGAAAAAGCCCGCGCTCACAAAGCGCGGGCAGGTCAACCTGATCCGATAAAAAAGGGGGGGTCAGCGGACCAGGTTGGCGAGTTCTTCGAGTATTTCGTCGGTGGTCTGCACGACCCGGGCGTTCACCTGGAAACCGCGTTGCGAGGTGATCAATCGGGTGAATTCCGTTGCGATGTCGACGTTGGAACCTTCCAAAGCGCCCGAGGTGACGAAACCGGAGTTTTGCCCGGGGGTCCGTCTGGTCGGACTGCCGGAGTTGGTGGTGATTTGCCAAAGGCTGTTCTCCTGCTGATTCAAGCCGGAGGGGTTGGCGAAGGTCACCAAGGGGATTTGGGCGATATTCCGACTGATGCCGTTGGTATACAGCGCGACCACATCGCCTTCTGAGCTGACTGAGATATTGTCCAATTTACCATCAGTATAGCCGTCTTGTTCGACCGCAGCCGCGGTGGACGTGGAGCCGAAGCCGGTCAGGCCGTTGACCGAGCCGGCTTCGCCAAAGTTCAGGCGCATGGTGGACGGGTCGGTGGGGCCAGTGCTGGCCCAGTCCACCTGGACCGTTGCCGAGGCCGGCGAGCCGACGTAGCTGGTGCTGTTGACTGAGGTATTGTGGATGGTGGTGCCGATGGAACCGGTGTAGCGACCGAATTGATCGAATTCGATGCCGGTGACCAGGTCGTCGGTCATATCGCCCGTGCCGAGCGGTACATCGATGACCATGTCCCAGGAATTGATGCGTGCGGCGGAGTCGGCCTCGGTTCGGGTGCCGATGCGGAAGAAACGCATCTCCACGGTATGTCGACCACCCTGGGAGTCATAGACCTCGATCGAGGAGGAGACCAGTTCCGGGATGAAACGGGACCGATACCAATTGAAGGTGGTGTTGGTTTCATTTCTGTATTGCCAGGCATTGGCATCGACGTTGCTATCCTCTTCGAACATGTCGGCGATGCCATCGCCGTTGCGGTCTTGGGTCAGATTCAGGTTGTCAGAGTCCAGGATGATGGAGGTGGCAGAGGTGATCGTGGTACCGGGAGGTGAGCCGATCGCCGCATATTCGATGACATCGCCTTCTTGGATGTGCGGAAAGGAGTTCAAACTGAAATCCGGCGGGGTGGTACCATCATAGCCGAGCGGAACATTGATCGTACCCAGTTCGCGACCATTGATGCGGACCGAGACGGAAAAGGGCGCTGCCAGCGGCAGGCCACCGGCAACGGTGAAGGAGGGGGCGAGCAGGCCTTCACCGGTGGCACCCACTATTGCCGACGCACTGGGAGTGGCCTGACTGAGGACCGCGGTATCCAGCAGCGGATTGGCGCCGTCGGCGTCCAGATGACCGGCCGGGCCAAAGGTTGCAGCGGTTTCGACGAACGGGCGAGACGCCAGGATGGCCGGCGGTCCGACTTGGGCGCCATCTTCTCCCATGAAAAAACTGAAGGCTTCGCCGGAACCGACCGCGTTGATGATGATGTTCCCGTTTTCTACGCGCGCGGTGCCGAAGCGGTCGTTGCCTTGGGCCAGGGTATTGTTGATCTTTTCCACCAGATCTCCCAGCGAGCCGGAGGGATTGTTGTCGGTGGGAACGGCCCAGGGATCGATGGTGAAGCTGCCGGCGTAGGTTTGGCCGTCGGGTTTGGTGCCGAAGATGTAGATGGTCTTGTCGCGATCCACCGGATTGGCGGGTTCCGTGACATCCTTGAAGGTATTCAGCTGGTTCAGCGGTGTTTCTTCGGTGGCGGAGGCGCCGGTCAGCACATCCTTGAGCGGATACAGACTTTGCACGCTGGTGCCCTGCAAGGCATAAGTGCTGGCGTCCAGATTGCCTTCGAAGTCGATTTCCGTCGTCTGATTGGGTGGAAAGGCCTGGCCTTGGGGAATGGCGATGGGCACATTTTGATCCTGGATGGTCTGTGAGCCATCGGGATTGAGGTCGGTCCGGTAGGTGTTGCCCATCAGACGATAACCGGATGAGAGGTGCACCAGATTGGATTCGGAGTCGATGCCAAAATTACCGACACGGGTATAAAACGATTTGGTGCCGTCGGTGACTTCGAAGAATCCTTCCCCCTGGATGGCCAAGTCGGTATTGCGGCCGGTGGCGGCCAGAGCCCCCTGACCGAAGTCTAGATCGATGGAGGATACCCGCATGCCCAAGCCGACCTGCCGGGGATTTTGGCCACCGACATTCGTACCAGGTGCCGAACCGGCGAAGGTGGTTTGGATCAGCGAGTTGGAGAAGCTGACGCGGGCGCCTTTGAAGCCCGGAGTATTGACGTTGGCCAGGTTGTTGGCTGAGACGTCCAGGGACAGCTGGTTGTTGAGCATGCCGCTGACGCCGGAATCGAGTGCGCGTTGAAGACCCATGGTGTTATTCCCTTGCTAAGTGTTGTGGGAAAAGACGCGTTTCAGGCACGAGCATTGACCTGATCAGCGCTGATGGTGCCGCCCAGTCGGATGTCTTCTCGGGTCGGGGTGGCATCGGGGGCCTCCATGCCATTGATGCTGAAGCGTGGGCCTGCCCGGTTGCCACGCCGTTGACCATCGTGTTCGTGCTGCGTCTGGCCATGTTGCTGGCCGAACCAGGACTGATCGGCCATGGTCAATTCGGTAATCGGCGCATCGCTTTGGCGTAGTTCCTGGCGGAGCAGGGGCAGGGCACGTTCCAGGGAGTGTCTGACACCATTGTCTTCGGCGCCGAGTTTGACGGTGATGCGACCCTGGTGTTCAACGATTTCCACCCGGACGGTACCGAGTTCGGGTGGGGTCAGCCGCAGCTGCAGGACCCGCTCGCCGCTGGGCCGTTCGCTCAGCAGAGCTCGCTCGACTTGCCGGGCGATCATGCGGTCACCAGCATTGGCTTGCTCGGGAGTCATCGGTGCTGGTGGGGTGACCGGTGCCGCCGGTGTGACGGTATTGCCGAGCGGCTTGGCCTCGCCCACTGGGCTCAGGCTGGACAGGTCGACCTGGCCGCCGGTGGTTTTGCTGCTGCCGGCTTCTATCGCGAATTCATCGACAACCTTGGTGTCGTTTCGGGTCTGCTGCTGCCCCTGCAGGGAGGTTTGAGTTCCAGCGCCGGTTTGGGAATTGAAGTGATCCGGTCCCCTATCACTTGAGGTCGCGTCTGGGGCGAGCTTCAGCAGTGGCTGATCGCCCTCTTCGCCATCGATCAGGAGCTTGGTGTCGTCGCTGGTGGTGGTCGTGGTCGCTTCGCTCGCAGGCTTGTTGGCAGGGTCTGCTGGCATGGCCAGGGCCGGATCGACCACCTTGCCTGTGGTGGCGATGTCGGTGCCGGTGTCGCTCTGCTCCGGTGCGGTGATGACGGTGCCGTCTGCTTGGTGCAGTTGCAGGCCGACAAACTGGCCTTCGGCCGTTTCGTGGGCAACCGGGGCTAGCGGCATCGCTGCCAATTCGGCTTCCAGATCAATCAGGCCATCGGCGATTTCACCATCGCTGGCGTCGGTCTGCAGCAGAAAACCGACCGCTGCCAGGACCGGGTCCACCAGGCCATCGACGGCGGGATCGGCACCGGTGACATGGAGCACGGGATCTGCGCCCAGGGTCGGCTCCGTTTCCCGATCAGGTTTGGTGCGCTGTTGCCGGTCGATGTTCTGTCGGAAGTTCCGGTCCGGGGCTTCCGGGCCATCCTTCGGTCTGGTATCGGGCCGATCGGACCGAGCGTCTCGTCGCCTGGTTGTGCGTTCGTGATGGTTGCGGGACGGGGCCCGACTGGATTCGGCCGTATCATCGCGGGGGGTGATCACGGCCATCAGCGCCTTGCTCATCGTGGCACTCCTGTGCTTGGGATGAGCAACGCACGCAGGGTGCCAAAATCACGGCCGGTCAGGCGGCGCGAAGCGTTGGTAATCGGTGGGTTTCTGGGCTGGTGCTTCTGGCGGCTGGTCGTCTTCCCCATCCAGCCCCACCAGCCAGCCGCCGTTCTGCTCCGGCTTCGGATGGAAACGCCGCCACAACACCACGGCGACCAGACCGGCCAGCAGCAGCGTCAGGACGAGCCATGTGATTTCGACGGTTTCCGGTTCGGTCACTGCCGACGGCTGGTCTATCGGTGTCGGTGTTGGTGCAGGGAGGGGCAGCGCTTGCATTGGACGTGGCGGTGGCGGCGTGTCCTTGGGCAACACCGGCGCGATCACCACCGGTGCCATCGGTTGGGGGCGGCTGTGGTGAGTGTCGGGTTCCGGGTCGGCACGCAGCTGCTGGCGCAGCCGTTCGATTTCCGCCTGTTGCTCGGCAAAGCGGCCAGAGAATTCTTCCAGCACTTTCAGCCGCAGCTCCAGTGTCTTGTTGCGTTCGCTCAAGTCCTGATTGGTCCGGATCAGATCCTGATACGTGCTCAGTTCCCGTTCCAGGGTCTGGATCCGTTCCCGCAACACGGCGATCCGGCGGCGTTCCATATCCAGGCGGAGCAGCAGGACATCGTCAGCAGGAATATCCGTATCGCGCAATTCATCATTGGGTTTATGCAGCTGCCAAAAATGCTCGCGCAACACCGACAGGGCCGCGCCAGGCTCGATGTCGTAGCCCTGTTCGCGCAGGTAGTCGATCAGCACCAGGCGTTCGCCCAGGTCGTAGGGATCGGTCAAGGGGACGGCGCGCTCGGCCGGTGGCAGCTCGACGGCCAGCAGCAGGCTGCTGAGCAGGGTCAGGATGACGATTCGCAAATCCATCATAAGCCACACATGTTGCCGGCATCTGTTGCGCTGGCCACGGCTTTGTCAGATCCGGAGCTGCAGGCGGGGCAGCGAGTGGTCAGCGACTGAAAGATGGTGCCATCAGAGGTTGAATTCGAATCAGGCCAGCGGTGGCCCAGGCGAGCGTGTCGAAGCGCGAGACCGGCCGATAGAAGACCGGTTATTGGCAACGAAATACGGTTTATTCTAAGCCGTTGCCAAGAACGGCAGCAGAATAAATGCCGTTCCGATATACACTCCCATGCCGCCAATATCATTGAGCATGGTGATAAACGGTCCCGCCGCGATGGCCGGGTCGATGTCGACGCGGTCGCAGATGATCGGTACGCAGACGCCGAACACCGCGGCCATGCTGACGGCGACGATCATTGCCGTGGTGATGATGCCGGCCAAGAGGTGCTCGCCGCCGGAGGAGAGGATCATCCCGAAGGCGCCAATGCCACAGGCACATGACAAAACCATTGCCAACAGCAGGCCGGTGGCGATTTCGCGTAATGCACGCGCGCGCATCGTGTCGGGCTGCAGGTTGCCGGTGACGATGGCGCGCAGGGTGACCGTGGAGCATTGAATGCCGACGTTGCCGGCCAGGGCCGGGATCAGCGGCATGAAGGCGATCAGGATATTGTGCTCGCGCAGGCCTGTGCCCAGCTGATCGATCATGCCAGCCATGATGAAACCACCCAGGGTGGTGATCAGCAGGTAGGGCAGACGGTGTTTGGCACGGCCGTAGATGCTTTCGTTGTCTTCCAGGTCTTCGCCGGTGCCAGCCACGGCCAGGATGTCTTCCTCGGCTTCGGCTTCCAATACGTCGGCAGCATCGTCCCAGGTCACCATGCCGCGCAGCAGACCATCCGCGTCGACCACGGGGATCGCATAGAGGTGGTATTTCTGCATCAGCTTGGCGACTTCCTCCTCGTCGGTCTCCACGTCTACCGCGAGGATGTCGTGATTCATGATCGAGCCGAGGGTCGCCTTGGGCTGGGCGAAGACCAGCTCACGGAGTGAGACGACACCAATCAGCTTGCCGGTGGTGTCGACCACGTAGACCGCGCCGTAGGCTTGTCGGTTGTCTGATTTGCGGATGTGGTCGATAGCCGATTGCACGGTGTTGAATGGATTCAGCTGGATCAGCCGACGTTCCATGATGCGGCCAGCACAGCCTTCTGGCAGTTCCCACTGCGCTTCCAGCTTGGCGCGCAGCTGCTGGCCGAGCTTGCCCAGCAATTGCTCGACCCGTTCTTCGTCGAGATGGTCCAGGAAATAGACCGCGTCGTCGATCGAGGCCTGAGCCAGGATGGTCAGCAGTCGCTCATCGGAACTGGATTCCAGCAATTCGTCGCGGAATTCCGGTTGCAGCTCTTCCAGGACCTCGGCTTGGATATCCGGGGGTAGCGCCAGGAAGATTTTGAAGCGATGCTCGGTTTCCAGCGTCTCCAGGGCCAGGGCGAGATCGGCCTCGCGTAGGCTGGAAGCAGCAATGGTCAGGCCGCCGGGACCGTCCTCCTGAAAGGTGCTCCAGAGACGCACGGCCAAGTGTTCATGCGCTTGCAGATCATGAATCGAGGCTGGCATGATAGGTGTCCTGATTGGTGAGGAAGGACCGCTGATGACCGGAACGGTGAGTCACTGTGACAGGGGCTCAAGCCAGCAACGGTTTGGCCGATGCTGGATACGGTGCCATGTCGGACAGCAGCCGCTGCCGGCTGGCGTTGTGAGTAGGGCGATCGTCTGTCAAGGCGAGCGCCGGGCCAGAGTTGGGCAGGGCCAGGGTTTGGGCCCACGGCCCGTGGATGGGGAGCTTCGACATGACCGATCGAGCCCAACAGGAAGCCGCCGCAAGGCTGGAGACCGTCGAAAATCGACTGGTCGCCCTGCAGGAGCTCGGCATCGACACCGCTTTTCTGCACAACCAGCTGATATTCGCTCGTGATCTGCTGGCGCGCGAACGCTATGGCGATGTCAGTTCCTTGGCTGACGAGCTCTTGGCTTTGGCCGGCAACATGGCCAAAGGTGGTTCCGGCGGCGGCCAGCCGGCTCCGGCGCCAGTGACGCGGCCGGTGCCGGCCCAGGGCCACGGTTCGGCTGGTCGACGGCGTTCAGTGGAAGTGGGCCTGCATACCTTGCTGGATCAGGTGGGCGATGCGGTGGAGAAGGCGCTGACGGAGAAAATGGGCCATCGAGAGGACGATACCGAGCGGATCAAACGTGCTGTCTCCGAGATTCTGGAGGCGCAGCAGACCGCTCCGGATGAGACGCAGCGCATCGAACGGGCCGTGCAATCAGTGTTGGCACAGCAGGCCCCGGATGCGGGGGTGACCGCCCGCATCCAAAAAGCCGTGGCCGAGGCCGTACCTGTGCCGACGGCTCAGGAGGGGGTGACCGGCCGCATTGAACGGGCGGTGTCCTCGGCCATGGGCAAGCCGGACGGCGGCGGCAATCTGATGAGTCGGATCGAGAAGCTGCATGCCGAAATGGCGCAGTTACGGGAGCGTCTGCATCCCCATGCCGAGGAGGAGGGCCAGACCGCGCGCATCGAACAGGTGATCAGCAAAGCCATGGCAGGACAAGCCGACGCGCAACAGGAGCATCTGGCGCAGGCGGTGGGGCAGGCGGTGGACCAGGCGTTGCAGCAACGCTTGCAGCAGCATGACGACAGCATGGCGCAACAGCTCAGCCAGGCGGTGGCGGCGGCCTTCCGCGAGCACGCCGCCGAGGATCACCAGCAGTTTGCCGACCAGATCGCCGATGGCTTGGAGCAGGCGCTGCAGCAACAACGGCCGGTCACGGTGCATGAACTCAGCGACCAGGTGGCGGCTGTGATCAGCGGCGTCATGGGTGATCAGGGGCCGGTTCACGATCTGACCGGTCGTATCCAGCGTGCCATCAGCAGTGCGGTACACGACGAGGTGCCCACTGCGCTGTTCCATGTCAGCTCCAGCGTCCACAAGGCGGTTGCGGAATCGGTTGCGGTCGGTACCGAGCATCAGTTGTCACGCTGCTTGAGCCGGAACGAGGATGCCGGTGCTATTGCTGGTCGGATTTTGGACGACGTCATGGTCCGCATGGGCGAGCGGGTCGATGTCGAGATCGGTGAGCGCTTGCGACAGGTGTTTCAGGAGCGCTTTGCCGAGGTGGTGGGACAGCTGGAGCATGCATTTGGCAGCCATCTGCAGCAGCAGGCACCCGCTCTGGAGCGAGATCTGGAGCAACTCACCGATCGTATTCGGCAGCAAGGGCCGGCAGCCGATGAAGCTGGTGAGCTTTTGGCGCAGGAGGTATCGGCGTTGGTGCAGCAGCATGGCACCGATCAGGGGGAAATGCAGCAACTGCGCGACCGTTTGCGGCAACAGGTGGAGACCGGGATCGCGACGCTGGATTCCCAGACCCAGAAGTACCTGCGCGTGAATGAAGACATCGCTGATGCGATCGAGGAATTGATCGATGCCATGCTGGGGACGGTCACCGGCGTGTTGTCGCGACGACTTACCAAGCGCATGACGGCTCGTTTGCTGCGCGACAGCCAAGCCGATACGGCCTTGGAGCCCGGAGCCGCTCCAGCCACGGCGATGCCACCGTCGGTATCCGATGATGGCAGTTCGGGGCTGCGTCCAGTGACCGACCGCCTGGCTGGCAAACCCTTGGAGGCCAACGAAGTGGTCACCGGTGCCACGGTGGCGGTGCCCCAGGTGGCGCCGGCAGCTGGAGATGAAACCAACGAGGACAATGAGGACAGCCGACTCACCGAACCGGTGGCCCACGAAGATCTGTCCGAGCAGGTGACCTTTGGTGATGGCGAGAAGGAGATTGACGATCAGATCGAAACCGCGGTGGAAGAGGACGACGATGATGAGTCCGCCCTGCTCGATAATCTGTTGCGGGAGCTGGTGGACCACGACACCGAGGATGAAGCCGATGGTGGCACCACCCAGGATCGGGCCGCGTCGAATGATGAGGTCAGCCAGGCCCAGCGGGATCGCTTGTACGAGCTGACGCAGGAGAGCATGCCCGAGAGCGCTCCAGGTCGGGTGCAGGTCTTGGAGGACCTCTCCAAACTACGGGGCCGCAGTGGTGACACGGTCCAGTTGATCCGGGAGGCCTTGGCCCGTGGCGAGCGCCGCATGACCACTCCCTACCAGGCAGGACAAGCCGGTGACCAGGGTGCTCTGCCGGATGAGGACAGTGGCGATGGTTTCGAGCCCTCGGTCATGCAGGGTTCCAGTAAGGTGCTCAAAGCGGCGGTTGATCAGGTCATCACCGACCGCCTGGGCGCCAGCGGCGAGGAATCGGGCATCCAGGCCATGATCACCGCCGAGGTTCATCGACAGATGGTGGAGCAGGGTCTGGATGGTCCCACCAAACGCATGCCGCCACCGGCTGATGCCACCGTGCTGCGGCATCAGCTGCGTAGCCTGCTGCCAGAGTTGTTCCGGGACGAAACCATCAAGCAGCACCTGTTTGCGGCGTTGGCGTTGGAGATGATCACCAATCCCGGGGTCTTGGGGGAACTGGCTGGTATTCACAGTTTCATCCGTGAGGAGATCGCCAAGGCCACCAGCAGCACCTCGGTGTAGCCACGCCGGCAGTCAGCGACTCGACCAGCCGGAATCGGCCCCGACGATGCCGCCGATGCGTGTGCTGACCCGGACCGTCCTGCGACAAGTACTGGTGACCCAGCTGGTGTTCGCGGCCATTTTCATTGCCGTGATCAGTGCCGTGATCAGCGCGCCAGTGCTGGCCAAGGGAGCGCCGTTGGAGGCAGTGCTCGCCACGTGGCCGCATCAGGTGGTGTTCGCGTTGCCGCTGTGTCTCCCTGTGGGGTTGATCGCCGGCTTGCTGGGGATGATCACCCGTTTACAGCACACCGGTGAACTCAACGCCTTGCGTAGCGCTGGAATTGCGCCGGGGGCGGTGATCCGCTGCATTTGGCCCTTGGTGTTGGTGACCGGCTTGCTGATCGGTCTGGTCAATCAGGTCTTTTTACCACAAACCATGCTGCACCTTCTGGCCTCGAAGAAGGAACTGATCCAGCAGGGCCTGGCCGCCAAGGTGGCACGGAAACAACCCTTGCTGGTCAAGGATCATGGCGCGCGCACCTTGGCGGCGCGTAGTCTGGCGGATAATCGTTTGGTGGACTTGTTTGGGCTTGCCATCGATGATGACCGGACCGTGATCGCCTATGCGCCATCGGCGCGCTGGGTGTTCGACGACGACCTGGCGCTACAAAGCGAAGAACTGCGCGTGCTGAGCATCGATACCGACCTCCGGCAGACAGCTGTGGTATCGCCCAGCGCTTCAGCGGTACTGGCCAAAGGAGTGGTGCAGCATCTGCCCATGAAGGATATGCGCGAGCGGGTGGCAGAAAAACCCGAGACCATGACCTGGCGGCAGTTGCGGGAGGCTGGACCGCGGCTGCAACGCCAATGGCAGGCCGCTTTTGCCGAGGGGCGGCATAAGGGCAATATCAACCGCAGCTATCGCAAGTGGCAGCTGCAGCGGCATCAGCGCTGGTATCAGGCGGTGGCCGTGGTGGGCCAGTGCTTGCTGGCAGCTGCGATCGCCCTGCGTCTGCCGGTTGCGAATCCGGCACTCAATGCGGTTTTGGCCTTGCTTGTGGTCCTGGGAATTTCCATGCCTGGCCAGTTGGTTATTTCTGGTGCCAGCAAGACACTCAGTTGGCATCCAGCCTGGGCCATGTGGCCGGTGCTGGCCATAGCCGCCGCTCTGGGGGCCTTTCTCATCCGCAGGTGGCGCTGATGCTTCGGCGACTCGACCGGTATTTCCTGATCCGGGCCAGTGGCAACGCCGCCTTGCTGTTGGCGGGAGCGAGTCTTCTGTACGTTTTGTTCGATCTGACCTTGAAGCTCGACAAGTATCTGAAATACGACCTGCCTGAGGGGCAGAACCGCCTGCTGACGGTGATCGGTTTCTACCTGTACAATCTGCCCGAGATCATCGGCATCCTGCTGCCAGCAGCGGTGGTGGGGGGGGTATTGTTTTCGGCAGCGCGGAGCCTGGCGAATCGGGAATTTATCGCGGTCACCAGTGCTGGCGTCAGTATGCGTCAGGCCTGTCGCGGTCTGTTGCTGGTGGCCGTCCTGGCAGCCATGCTCGATCTGTTGTTGATCGATCAAGTGGTGCCGCGCACCCTCGAACGCAGCGACCACTTCAGTGGTTTCATTGGCAATCAGGAAAAAACCGCCTGTATCTGGCGCGATCCCGAAACCAAAGCTATCTGGTACGGGCATCGCGGCCGCTTGGGGGGCGCGCGCGCACCGTCGCTGGAACTGGTTGCCATCGCACCGCTATCCGGTGGTTTGGTAGTGTCGTGCGGTCTGGTATGGCAAGGTGATTGGCATTTGCAGCAGCCGGTGGTGACCTGGAACGGCGGTGATGACGTGAGTTATCGGGTGCAGCAGAACGTGCCAATGGAGGGTGAGCTCACGTGTTCGCTGTCACCGGACCAATTGCGTCAGGAATTGATTTCGCGGCACGCGCAAACCGCTTGGCAATTGTGGGATCGGGGCGATCAACTGCATCGCAGTCTGGTCTATGCCCGGCTCAGCCATTTGTTCCTGACCCCCTTGATGGTCTTGGCGGCGCTGCCGATGTTATTGCGCTTTGTCCATATCGGTGCTCTGGTGGGGGCAGGCCTGCGTGCCTTCGCTCTGGGCTGTTGGCCCTTGCTCTGCATGACCATCGCCAATCGTTCAGCCGAAGTCAGCGTCTTGGGGGCCTTGCCAACCGTCTTGCTGGGACTGCTGCTTGGAGGCCTGCCCGGTGTGTTACTGTGGTGGCGGTGGCGTCTGTGATCGGCGGATGCGGCCGTTGGCACGAAACGAAAAAGGTACTCGTCATGCTTCGAAGCCTCTTGCTTCTGTATAGCTGCTTGCTCGTTTGGGGTGCTGACGAGACGGGTCCCTCATCAGTCGGTTCCGTATGGATCTCGCAGGAGGTTGGCGAGCTCGTCCAAGCGCGAGCTCGTCCGAGCGAGCGACGTTTTTTTGGCGAAAATGCCAGCGCCGCGGGCAAGTCGCGACGGAGCAGCGTGGGGATAGCCCCCGCTCTGAGGGAAGCTGCTGATGAGATGCGGATCGCTTTTGGTTCGTGCCACAAGGTCCGCTCCACTGCGGATACCTGGCAGCAGGTGCTGGCCCTGCGTCCGGATCTGTGGATCTGGGCCGGCGACAACATCTACGCCGATACCACCGATGAACGCGAGTTCCGCCTGAAATACCAGGCGCTGCTCAATCTGCCGGATTACATGCGGCTGCGGGCCCAGGTACCGATTTTGGCGACCTGGGACGATCACGATTACGGCAAGAACAATGCGGGGGCGGAATTCCCGGCAAAGCAGCTGAGTCAACGGTGTTTTCTGGATTTTCTCGGTGTGCCGGCAGATGATCCACGGCGACAGCGGCAGGGTGTCTATTACGCCGAGGATATCGGCACCGGGTCGCAGCGGATCCGGGTGATCCTCTTGGATTGCCGCTATCATCGCGAAGCACCCGGTCCGGATGCGGATATCCTCGGGGCGCAACAATGGGCCTGGCTGGAGCGGCAATTACAACAGGATGCGCCGCGTATCTGCCTGGTGGTATCCGGGATCCAGGTCCTGTCGCACGAGCACCGCTGGGAAACCTGGGGGCAATTTCCGGCTGCCCGTCAGCGCCTGCTGGTGCTGTTGGATCGATCGCCCAGCCCCAACCTTCTCTTGATCAGTGGCGATCGTCATATCGGTGAGATCAGCCGGACCCGCTTGCCGGGTGGGCGGGATCTGGTGGACATCACGACCAGTGGTCTGACCAACCCCTATCGCAGCTTCAGCGGCGAGCCGAATCGGCATCGGGTGGGAACGGTATGGAGCGATCGCAATTGTGGTCTGCTGCTGATCGACTGGGATATCGGTACCATCGAAGCGCGGATTGTCGCCTTGGATGGCGATGGCTTGCCGCCATCGGTCTTGTTGCCCTTGCGTTGAGGAGAGTCGAGGGATCCAGGCAGCGCCCAGTGTACACGATCGCAGCCTTAGGGCCCGTCAATAAATAAAGGTAGCGTCTCACTTGATCTTTTGCCGCCCTTCTGCGTTGCTTATCGCTTACATATACTCGATATGCTCGCTCTTCGCGCCTTGAAAGATCGACAAAATCTCTGCGCGATCTGCTACCTTTATTTCTTTCCGCACCCTTACC
>CAYONM010000063.1:0-16425 GCA_964405325.1 uncultured candidatus Brocadiaceae bacterium
AATCTCTGCGCGATCTGTAACGTTTATTTCTTTCCGCACCCTAAGCACGTGTGCATAGGTAATAGTGTTCTGAGCCATGTCGGATCTCCGATTATCTGGTATACTGGTGCGTACTTTCAGGAACCCCAGGCGCTTCGCCTGGCTTGCGCCTTCCGGCCTTTCCGGCCTTGCCTACGTTGCCGGAACCTCGAAATAGCGCTGCTATTTCTTTGGTTCCAGTGCCTTGACAGGAGCGAAAACCGACGGCGCCTGGCTGGACCTGAGTTGAGGGGGACGCCCTGGTGCAGACATCTCCTGTATCGGCATGCGTACCTATCGATCTGGCGACGACCCCGGTCTCGCCATCACAACCGAAAGGAAAGGGATTTATGATGCTGTCTTCTCTGAGTCGAGTTCTCGTACTCCTCACGTGCCTGCTGTCGATTTGCTTCGGCGAGGGTCTCTATGAATCCGCCAAGCGGCAGGGCCTGAAGATCCACACCTGTGGCAACAGTTACACTGCCAGTACCTTCAGTGCCGGCATGGAAGAGCTGATCGAGGCCCGCGGTTATTCCTGGGGCAAGTACAAGACCGCCGGGGTCGCCGGCGCCACGCTGACCACGGTCATCGCTCTGGATGGCGAGGACCTGCGCGCCCAGTTGCCGACCGAATCCTGGGACCTGCTGGTCCTGCAGTCCTACTACAGCGATCTCGAGAAGGAGAAGGAATCTGCGCTGAAGATCGTGGAGATGGGGCGCAAGCATAACCCCGACATCCGGGTGCTGATGTATACCATCTGGCCCAAATATGAGGAGCGTTATGAGCCCCGTCTCGGCCGCACCGAAGCCTGGAACGAGGCCATCCGCGATGCCATTGTCGAGAAATACCCCGAACAGTTTGTTCAGGTGATCCCGGTCAGCCTGATCTACCGGGAGCTCTACGAGATGATCGATGCCGGCCAGGTGCCGAACATGCGCAGCCACAGCCTGCTGTTCTCAGATGGTGGTCATCCGGGCAAATACGGCGCCTACCCGATCATGATGGCTGCGGCGGCGATGATGTACAACGAGTCGCCCCTCGGCTATCCCAACATCAGCACCCACCACAGCACCATCGAGGAGGAGACCGCCGCGGTCTTCCAGCAGGTGGTCTGGGACGTGCTGATGACCTACGATGGCGCCAGAATGAGCGTCGATCCGATCATCAGCACGCGGCGTCTGCAGACCGCCGTCGACGGCCTGTCCTGCGACATCCCGCTCGAGGCGATGAACGTCTCGGGATCTCAGACCTGGTCCTTGGCTACGGATAGCGGGCCGCTTCCGGCCGGCGTGCAACTGGATCCTGCCGGTCGCCTCCACGGCACCCCGCAACAAGCTGGCGAGTATCCCGTTACCCTGCAGATGCAGGATGGTGGTACCACTAGCACCCGAGCCTATACATGGCGCGTGGACCCCAATGTGCCGCCAAGCATCAGGAGCACAGATCTGGGTTCCGTGCCCCATGCGGAATACGTCAGCCTGAAACTGGAATCTGAAGGCGGCGTCGGTCGTCTCGCCTGGGAACTGGTGGAGGGCGAGCTGCCGCCAGGCATGCTGGTGGCGCCTGCCGGCTTCATCACCGGCGTGCCGGCCAAGAGCGGTAGCTATAAAGCCGTGGTGCAGGTGACGGACAGCCATCCTGCTGGTGCCAAGAGCGCCACCAGCAGCATCACTATGACCGTGGCTGAACCGGTACCCGGAACCATCATGGTGCGCCAGTACGATCAGACGGTGGATCCGGTCTACGATGGCTTCTTCGACGAGCCCTATTGGGATTTCTCCCAGGCGCGCAGCCTCGAGAAGGTTGTTGCCGGATCGCCGACCGCCACCGTGCAATGGGATATCTTCTGGAAAAAGGACAAGAACAACAAGAAGAACGTGAATCTTTTCATCGGTGCCAAGATCCGCGACGGTGCTCTCGGCAAGACCCCAGGCGATGCCCTGCATTTCTTCTTCGACGGCAATAACAACGACGAGGTGATCTACAACTACGACGACAGCCATTTCCGCATAACGCGCGACGGCAACAACGGCGGCGAGCGTCTGGTGGCCGGTTATACCTCATTCTTCATGTTGCAGCTGGGCATTCGGGAAGTCGAGGGGGGTTGGGATGTGGAAGCCCGTTTCGGCTCCGGGGCCCTGTCCGGTCGCGGTATCGTGGCGGCTTGGCCGGAATGGTACGTCAGCGGTTTCGATATCGCCGTCGAGCAAGGCTCCGGTACGGAAATCCACCGTGCGGTGTGGCAGGGCGATGAATACAACGATACCGAAACAGATGCCTATGGCGCCATCGTCTTCGCGCCCGAAAGCTCGCAGCCCCTGCCGGTGCGTCGTCTGATCAATGGCGATTTCGCCGATGATCAGATGATCAACCCCAACTGGATCGAACCTGCGGACATGCCCAAGCATGCCTGGCTTACCACCACCCAACGCGGCTACTATGCCGCCTGGCACATACGCCCCGGTAAAGGCGCCTTCCAGGGTGATGTGAAGGGTCGCACCGTCGATCACCGCGGTGATGAGATCAAGTCTGGATACTTGCTGGCCCAGATCATCGATACCCCGTCGCCCGGGCGTTATCGTCTGAGCTTCGCGTACACCACGCCGAAGGTCGGCTTCCGGGTTGGCGTCTGGGGTGGTGATTTCACCGAACGCTTCAAGCTCGAATCCCCAGCCATCGCCGATATGCCGAGTGTCGCCAAGCAGCCGAAGGCCGCGCAATACCTGCCGGTGCAGCAGCTGCCGGCCCATAAGGATGAGCAGTGGCGCGATGCCGCTTTCGAGTTCGACATTCCTGACAACCTGGATGGCGAGTGCGTTCTGGTGTTCTGGGCTGATGAACAGGGGAATCTGGATTCGGGAATCCGGTCAGTGCGGTTGGAGGTGCTGCCGTAGCGCCTTGCCTGTGTACTCACAGCACA
This sequence comes from uncultured candidatus Brocadiaceae bacterium, assembly GCA_964405325.1. Classification (GTDB taxonomy): domain Bacteria; phylum Planctomycetota; class UBA11346; order UBA11346; family UBA11346; genus CAYONM01. The sequence goes on from CAYONM010000063.1 coordinate 2,939, forward strand.
CAGCAAGTCTGGTGGAGGTGGGCGATATTGATGACGGGGATGGTCGCTGCCCTCAACTCAACGTGAGCAGTATCAACGAAAATCTCTAGTGCTCTGTCAGAGAGAATAAACCGGTCGCCAACCGGAACCCGTGCAGGGTCAATCGTATCGGTCGGCGCCCGGTTTTTTACGCTTAGGGAGCGGCAAGGGATATCCGGTCGAATACCAGCACCGGTCCGCTGCCGTCATCCAGCAGAAAACTGAGTTCACCGTGTTCGATTCGGGCGTCGAAATCGTACCAGGTATCCACCTGTACTGCGATCGCCGTGGATTTCTCCAGCAAAGTGGCATCAGGATCAGACCAACGCCAATCCTCGTCGATGCCATTGGCCTGGTATAGTTGGCATGCTCCGTTGATGGTGCAATTCAGTAGCAGGGGCAGAGCCCCTTGAAGAGAGAGAAGGAAAAGGGGCGTCGACATTCTCGTTCGGTCGGCAAGGGTCTGCCAAGCGGCCGAGCTTGAACTGGGGAAACCAGATTTGTGGTCCGTTTGACCGATTATCTGGCGTGTGGATTCGGGTATGACTTGGGTCGTTCTCCTCAGCCGAGGATGTGCCCGATCAAGCCCGCGATATCCCGTTGATGCCAGTTCCGGCCAGCAAGGTCGTCGGCTTGGTCACCGATCAGAATGGCGCCGTGTGCCGGGTCGCAAGCTGGCAGGCCGTGGCTGCCGCCAACCAGGCTGGGGTTGCTGCTGATCGCGTTCATCACGTAGCGCAGGCCGAGTTTTTTCCGCAGCAGCGCCAGGGCGGCGCGACGTTTGCCGCCGTGTTGATCGAAAAACAATTCGCGCGGGTCGTAGCCGGGTTTTTTGTGGATTTCGACGCAGTTGGCAAAATCCGGTTTGGCCTGCTCGTCCAGCCACCAATCGTGGCAGAACCAAGCATCGGCTTCGGCCAGGGCGATGATCTCTCCGCTGCGTGGATGCTCCAGACCGATGTCGGCGCGTTCGCCGCCAATGTACAAGCGGCCAATGCCAGGTAGTTGCTGCAGGGCCTCGCGAACGACTGGAATGTCCGCGGAATTACGCACGGAAATATGCGCGATCTGATGGTCGACCACAGCGAAGGCGCGGGAAAAACCATAGTCGATCAATTCTCCGGTGGCGTTGCAGATCACCGATAAAAGTTTGCGTTCGCGCAGGAATCGGTTGATGGCACAGGCTTGGCTGACGGCGCTGATGCCGTATTCGCTGACCACCACGACGCGCGCCCGATTGGCCTTGGCGTGTTCGAGAATGATGCCAATGCAGTTGTCTACATCGCGTAGGTTGTTGGCCACGTGATTGCCGGTGGGGCCGTAGCGTTGCAGGTCGTAATCCAGATGCGGCAGGTAGCAGAGGGCTAGATCGGGGTGGATCTGGTCGACCGCCGTGGTGAAGCTGTCGGCGATCCAGCGGCTGGAGGCGATGCTGGTGGCCGGGCCCCAGAAATGGAACAGGGGGAAGTCGCCGTGTTGCTGCACGAGCCGATCTTTGAGCTCCGGTGGCCAAGCGTAGCAGTCGGGGCCTTTGCGGCCATCCTGATGGTAGGTGGGACGGGGAGTCACGGTGGCGGTGGTGCCGGTGTTCATGGCGTACCACCAGAAATGCTTCAGCACCCGCCAGGGCTGCCTCTGCCAGACATGTGGCGCCTGTACCAGCGCCTGGCTCTGTCGCCACAGCCAGACCTCGTTCAGGTCACGGAAATGCCAGCCGTTGCCGACAATGCCATGCTGACTGGGATCGACCCCGGTCAGCATGGTGGCCTGGGCCGAGCAGGTGACCGCCGGAATGGTGCTGGCCAGGGGCACAGCCAGGCCACGGCCGGCGAGTTTGCTCAAATGGGGGGTATCGTTGCCGAGATGGGCGGGGGTCAGGCCGACGCAACAGATGACGTAAAGCGCTTGCATGCGGGCATCAGACGCGAAGCGAAGCCGCTTTCCAGTACGCACCGTCATTTCAACTGGTCTTGCCAAGCAGCCGTCATACATGGCTGAAAAAAGACCCTGCCGGAGGACCGGATCGAATTCGTGGAAGGAGACCAACACGTCACACACGTGTAAGTTTTTGTCTCCGATCCATCGGCAGGGTAGAACAATGACTGCGAACTGGGCCGATGCTTGCGACTTTGGCGAAATACCTACCAGCCATAGCTGATGAAGAAGAATGCTACGGTTCATATTACGGCTTCAACTTTGTTTAGGCGTGCACCGCTTTGCCAGCCTGCCAAAGTGGACCTTACATGGAGTCGAAGCCGTTTTGCCAACGGTCGCCCGTAAGACCAAGGGTCAGAATGCCGACGAGGCGTTGATCGGCGGTGTTGACGGCGATGGAGTAGCGCTGGCCGCTGATGGGGACGGCGCGGAATTGCCGAATCGCCAGGACCCTGGTGTCAGCGGTCGCTTCCTGGTGGTCATCCAGCAGCTGAAGGACGGTGCCGGTATAGACCGGAACGCCAGCCCTTAGTTGCACGTAGTCGGGTCGCTGGTCCTCCTCCAGTTGCGCGACGTAGGCATCACAGAACCGGGTCAGGAGTTCCTGCGCCGGTGGAGCTGCTGCAACGAGATGAGCCATGGTCAGGCAGAGGAGTAGGCCAGGCATCCACATCATTACCTTCAGGTATGACCAATGTCGGGTGTGTCAAGCGGTTGACCCGTTTGTCAGCGGCATGTACATCGCTGTCCGGTCGGTGTGCAGCGGCGCGTCTGACATGCGCTTACCAGGATAGGAAGAGTCTCTTTATGCAGCATCGTGATTTCAGCGTCCATCCTCTTGCCAAACGCTACGGCATACCAGATGTGTTGATGATAGGTTGGCTGGATAAACAGGCTGATTTTCGAACGGGAGATGTACCTAGCCGCTTTTTGAAGAAGCTGAATCTGCTTCTGGATAGTCCGGTAACCATGCCTGGTCCGGGCTTTACCTGCCCGCTGTGTTCCAGGCATAGTCTCCGTTCGACCAGCGAGTATTGGCTTCGTGAGAGTAGTGGCCGAATCTATGTGGCGCCGGCGCTGCTGCATCACTACATAAATACCCATAGCTATGTGCCACCGCCGAGTTTCGTGACGGCGGTGATCAGTTTGGGCGGCATGTTCCGCAAGAGCGTCCTTCTGAATCAACGGGCAGTCGCCGGGCTTCTGCGCATCGGCAAGCAGACCGCGCGGATCGGTTGACGCGCGTGGGTAGAAGCTGAGCTCGCAAAAACTTCGAGAAGTAAAAGTTTGTTTTTGCGGGCTCAGCTTCTGGGGTCCGAGGGGCCTGCCCCTCGATGTAAGAGCCGACTGTATTGTCCGTTGGTGCCAGGTGTTGCGATTCTACCCTTTCATGTCTACCATTCTACCACTATAATCGAGCAGGCTTCCTGAATGAAGCCGAACTGGGAGGGAGCCATGCTGCATCGGGACTTCGCCAGCCATCCCTTGGCTAAGCAATATGATATTCCCAACCTGCTTTGCGTTGGCTGGCTCGGTAATGATGACAAATTCAAGACTGGCCAATTACCGCCGAATGTCTTGAAAAAACTGAATCTGCTCCTGAAGCATCCGATTCGTTCACGCGAAGGGCTGATCAGTTGTCAGCTCTGCGGCAAGAGCAGTGGAGCCATCCATTCCGTCAATGAATTCTGGGTTCGTGATCATAAGGGCACCATCTACGTGGCGCCGGGCATCATCCATCACTATGTGAATTATCACCACTATGTGCCGCCGGGCAGCTACGTCGATGCCATCAAGCGCATCGGAGCTTTTTTTCGCCGCAGCGTGATCATGCAACAAGACGAGGTCGCGCAGTGGCTGGCGCTTCTGCGCAAGGCAAGTAAGGAACGCGCACATTTTGAGGGTCTTGGCGTCTAACCGCGCGAGACGTTTGGCTTTGCTCCTCCTGCGCGTCGGCCTTCGGGCTGGCGTGTTTTTTTTGCTGTGTCATCGGGAAGGGGGGCTTCTCCTCCTCGCAACGCGGATCGCACTCGTCAGCCGGATCTGGTCCCTCGGTCTCGAACGGAGGTCTCTGGACAGCCGCTCAGGGCGATGCGAAGCTTGGACCATGCCACGTCTCCGCTGGGTCACCGTCAGTGAATTGACCTGAGTTTTCTGCCGTAGCACCCCAGCTGGAGGCGACGCAAGCAGTGTCGAGCTGGGGTTCAGCGTTCCCAGGGGTGAGCTTTGCGCGGCCCTGAGCCGTTGGCTTGGATGTGTCTGCTGATGGAGCTGTTTTTTCTTGCCGTCACTGGTTCCATCTGAAAGAAATTCCTACCCCCGGACACTCTACCGCTGTTCAAGGAGATTCCCATGCTCAGCCGTCTCGCGCTCATACTCGTTTGTCATTGCAGTCTGGTGGCCACGGATTGGCCACGATTTCTCGGTCCCGATGGTCGAAGCCGAAGCGATGCCTCGCTGGTTCAGACCTGGTCCGAACAGCAGAACCTGCAGTGGACAACACCCTTGCCCGGTCCCGGTTCGTCCAGTCCGGTGGTCTTTGGTGATCGGATCTATGTGACCTGTTGGACTGGTTATGGCGTCGACAGCGATGCTCCGGCCGATTTGCGCTACCATCTGCTCTGCCTTGATGCCGCGACCGGCGCGGTGCAATGGGATCGCGAGCAGGAGCCGTTGGCCGATACCGCCTTCTATAAAGGTTTCGTCAAGGATCACGGTTTTGCATCGGCGACGCCGGTGGTGGATGAGCAGGCCGTGTACACCTTCTTCGAGACCACCGGCGTGCAGGCCTGGAGTCATGCCGGCGAGCCATTGTGGCGGACCAGCATCGGCACCGGCAGCCATCACTGGGGGCATGGCACCTCCCCGGTGCGTTGGCAGAACCTGGTGATCGTCAACGCCAGCATCGAGGCCGATGCGGTGATTGCCGTGGATGCGGCCACTGGCAACGAGATCTGGCGTACCACCGATGTATCCAAGAGTTGGACCACGCCGACCGTGGCTGGCGAGGTGGTGTTGATCAGTGCCAAGGGGCTGGTTCGCGCCCTGGATGCCGCCACCGGTGCAGAGCGTTGGCGCGCTGCGGGCATTGATGACTACGTCTGTTCGACGATCCAGGTGATGGATCAGGTCGCCTACGCCATCGGCAGTCGCCGGGGCAAGGCGGTGGCCATCCGCCTGGGTGGCAGTGGCGATGTGAGCGAGAGCCATGTGCTGTGGCGCTGCGATCTCGGCAGCAACGTGCCTTCGCCGGTGTATCACGATGGCAAGCTGTTTTGGACGCATGAAAAGAAGGGCGAGGTCTACTGTGTGGATGCCAGCACGGGCGAGTTGCTTGGAGAACAGCATCTGAAGGGCAAGAAACGCGCCGCGATTTACGCCACGCCGCTGATCAACGCCGGTCGGCTGATCCTTCCCTCGCGTGACCAGGGTACCTGGGTGTTGAGTGCCGATGCAGAAATGCAGATATTGGCACACAATGTCATTGCCGGCGATGAGAGCCGCTTTGATGCCTCTCCTGCCGTGGCCGGTGACCGCTTGTTGCTGCGCAGTGAACAGGCGCTCTACGCCATTGCGTCGCCCTGAGTGATCAGCTGCGTGCGACGGCTACGGCGGCAATATGACCGCCGAAGCCGAGACTGATCTTCCAGAGCCGCTGCGCCGGTGATTCCAGCCCGGCGCAGAGCTCCACCAAGCCACTGGCGCCAAGGCAATGACCAATCACCGGCTTGCAGAACAGGCGTTGGGCCTGCGTCCAGGGACCATGATCCAGGCCGGCGCGCTCGAAAGCATCGCCAGCGCGTGTTCCAGTGGCATGGGTAATGACGAGATCAGGCTCAGGCAGCAGCTCCCAGAGCGCAGCGAGGCAGCGCTCCAGACAGGCAGCATCACCGCAGCGGGTCTCGTGGCTGGCATCGGCCAAACGGACGCCACCACAGAGGCGCCATGGGCCTGGTTGCGTGCTGATCCGCAGGGCAGCAGCCCCTTCGGCCGGCGCGAAACCGGTTGTCGCTTGTTGGAAGGCGGTTGGTGCCTGACCACGACAGGCAACTCCCATATTGCGATAGCATCCGAGTAGCATCGGGTGCAGGGACGTGTCCACCACGCCGGCCACCGCTTGTTGACAGCGTTGGTGTTGGAGGTGGTCGGCAGCACAGAGCAGTCCAAACAGGCCAGAGGAACAGGCGGCGACCGTCGCCCCGCCAACCAGATGCCGAATGCCCAACTGGCGCGCCACGGTCATGCCCATAGCGGCAGGCCAGGCTGCGGTTACGGCAGGTGGCCGACCGAGCCAAGCAGCCAGGTCGCCCTTGCTGCTGCTCAGCTCCCAGCCCAGCAGGTGGTCGACCTGGTGCGGTAACACGGCTCGCACCAGCGGCCGGAGCAGGTCGACCTGGCTCGGAGCCGGACCGCTGTTGGCTAGTTGTCCATGCCACCAGCCCTCGGCATCAGACTGCAAGGCACACAGGCCGCGGTGGCAGGCCTGCCAGGTGGCCGTGGCATCACCGGCGGCAGAGTGCGCCTGCCAAGCTTGGATCCAGATCTGAGAAAATGGCTGCGCCAGCATGGGCGCAGACCGTGGACAAGCCTACACAATGTCCAGACCACAGTCCTCACTCGATCTTGCCATCGGTCGAGAAACCAAAATAATAATCGCTGTATCTTCTGGATGCATACCCAGTTATGTCAGGAGCACATATGAGCGATGTCCTCTTTTCCCTCACCAAGGACCACCTGGAAACCGGCCTTCGTGGTGTTCCGGTCGGCTATTGCACCACCTCCAAGGTGGATCCCGAATTGGGTCTGTTCTATGTCGGTCGCCCGGTGCACGAGCTGGCTCACGAGGACCCGGAGGACGTGATCCATCTGCTGCTGTACAAGCGCATGCCCAACCCGAAGGAAAGCGCTGCTTTCAAGCAGGAGCTGGCTGCACGTCGCGCCGTTGCTCCCGAGGTGATACAGACCCTGTATGCTCTGCCCAAGTCCGGGCAGCCCATGAAGTGGTTCATCCATACGCTGAATATCCTGGGCATGAAGGCGACGACCGGCGATTATCTGGAAGACACCCTGCGCTTGATCGCGCGCATGCCTACGGTAGTGGCAGCCATTTATCGCATTCGCGAGGGTTGGGGCGATCCCATCGAACCAGATCCACAGCTGGGCTACATGGAGGATTTCGTTCGCATGCTGGGTAAACCCGGCTTGGATAAAACCCAGCAGAAGCATTTGACCCGCTTGTTGCGGGTGTTCGATATTTTGCATTTCGACCATGGCGGTGGCAATCTGTCTGCCTTTTCCGGCAAAGCGGTCAGCTCTGGTTTGGCGGATCTGTTTGAAAGCCTGACCGCGGCCATGTGCGGACTGGCCGGCCCGCGGCACGGCAAGGCCAACCAGGAGTGCCTGAATTTTGTTGAGGAATTCATCAAGGCCGTGGGTGGTGGTGCTGATGACGAGACCGTCAGCCACATGGTGCAGGCCCGCCTGCGCAATGGCCAGCTGATCTACGGCTTTGGCCATGCGGTGCTGCGGGTCGAAGATCCCCGCGCCACGGTGTTGGCAGACTTGGGCGACGAGATCTGCCCGGAAGATCAGCATTTCCAAATGGTGCAGTCCCTACGCCGGGTCGTACCACCGATCCTCAAGGAAAATCCGAAAATATCCGACCCCTATCCTAATGTCGATCTGGTGTCTGGTTCGGTACTGCACGCCTGCGGCCTGGATCTGCACGATTATTTCACCGTGCTTTTCGGTATGAGTCGTGTGGTTGGCATCGCTATTCAGATCATTTATGACCGTACCCTGGCCCGCGGCGGCAAGGGGACGCCGATTATCCGACCGAAATATCTGTATTCGGAAACCGGGTCTGCCTGAAGCGATCTGCTTTCGATAAAAATCAAAAGCCTGTCCATGCCATGGACAGGCTTTTGGCGTCAAAATCCGCGCGCAACAATCAGGTGGTGGCCGTCGATTGCCTGGGCGAGGACGTCCTGCAGGGTTTCGCGACTTGCGGCGCAATGCGCCTGCCAGCCGAAGCCGGTAGCGATGGCGGCCAGATCGACACCGCAGGAGCAGTGCAGCAGCTCCAGCAATTCCGGCGTTTCGGCCACCGGCAACTGGTCGAATATCCGGCCGCCGCCGTTGTCCAAGACCAGCACCACTGCCCGTGGACAATGGCTGCGTAACAGGTGCAGGCTGCTCAGATCATGAAAGCAGGTGACATCGCCAAGGATCACCAGCGGTGCTTCGTCGCGACAGCGTCCGGCGGCGGTGGCCAGGGTGCCATCGATGCCGGCTAGACCGCGATTGGCGTGGATCAAGGTCTTTCTTTTATTGATAATAATATTGACATGTCGGATGGGCAGCGAGTTGCCGACCACCAATGGTCGGTCCGGTAGCCGTGTCAGCGCCATGGCCACCGCGTGCTGCTCGCTCCAACCGTCGGTGTGGGCGTGGTCGATTGCCTGACGGGCTTGTTGGTCGGCCTGCTGCCACAGCTGCAGCCAGGCCGGGTCCAGGCCCGGCAGCTGCGCGACCAGAGTGCCGATCGCTGATACCGGACAGGTGGTGAATTCCCGATGCAGGAAATCTGCCACCACCGGTCGCCGGTCGATCCGGATCACAACGCAGTCCTGGTTTGCGCACCACTGGTAGCAGGCTCGACTAAGCGGGGCTGGCCCCACTCGGATCAGCAGCTGGGCACGGTGGTCACGCAGGCGATCCTGGCAGAGTCGATCGGCGGTGGTGATGACCTGCCGGGAATTCCAGGCGCGGGCACCGCTACCGGCATCGGCGATCAGCGGATAACCGCTTTGGTCGGCCAGCTGGCGGAGGGCTCCATCGGCGACGCCGTGTCCCGTACCGATGACGATGATTCCCGCGCAGGACGGCGGCACGGGACGCAGGACATGAGCCCAGTCCGGTATCGCCTGGGATGTGGCTGGTCTCGGTGTTGAAACCGGCAGAGGGCCGGGGTCGTGGAAATCCGGGTCCGGTATCGGTGGGAGCGGATCATCCAGCGGCACGTTGATATGCACGGGGCCGGGGGCCCGATCTGATGTCAAGGCTGCGGCCACATCCTGCAATGCCTCCGGCAGTCGCTCGCCTTGGCTGCGGGGTTCCGGCAGGTGCAAACTGGTGCGGCAGAAATCAGCGAAGATCCCGGCTTGTGGCATGGTTTGCGGCGCGCCGCAGTGCTGCAGGCGCGGTGGACGATCGGCGGTCAGCAGGATCAGGGGTGCGCCGAGGGCATCGGCTTCGCATAAGCCTGGCATCAGATTGGCGACGGCGGAACCGGAGGTGCAGCAGATCGCGACCGGTCGCTGGGTTGCCAGGGCGCGACCGAGGGCGAAAAACGCCGCCGCGCGTTCATCCGCGTGGCGGTGGATGACAAGGTTGGCATGTAGGAGGGCGGCCAGCAGGGGTACGTTGCGGTTACCGGGGCAACAGACACACTCCCGCATGCCGGCCAGCTGGCATTGGTGGACCAGTTGCCGACACCACCATGCATTTCGATTGGGAGCCATGGGGAGTCGTGTACGTCAGCATCAGGTCATTACAAGGCGGGCATCAGACATGACGGGTCCCTCAGAGGGGGCGTTGCCCCCTCGCGACATCCGTCGCACCCGCCAGCCGGGCTCCGGTCCCACGCTCCTCCGTCGCGACTTGCCCGCTTCGCGGGCATTTTTCGGCGCGCTTCGCGCATTATCGCCGAAAAACCGCCGCTCGGTCGGACGGCTTCGCGCTTGGACGCGCTCGCTTTAGCACAGCTGGAAATGCCACGATTTCGACCTTTGAGGGAGGCCTCAGACATGAGCAGCTGGACTGATCGTATGTTTGCCTGGTGGCAGGATTCCGCGAGTCGAGCGGCCTTGATGCTGGCGATTATCGGCTTGGCAGCAATGGTCCTCGTGGTGACGGTTTCCTCTAGCCTGGGAGTGCGTTCGCACGAGACGCCATCGAAGCTGCACCAGGACCAACCACAGCCGCAGCTGTTCGAGGTCGAGACGCGGCCGGTGGCTTCTCTGCAGTCGGAGCTGCTGCGAATCGAACTGCAACGATACCTGACCGGCTTCATATCTGATGCCGAAGAAGTGTATGATTTATGCCAGGCCATTGATCTGCGTCGCCATACGGAGGTGGGCGGTGAGCGGGTCGTCCTGCAGGCTGCCTGCTCGCAGCTGCAAGAAATCGCTCAGCAACGAGCGGAGCGGGTGATCGCCGAAGCGTCCCAAGCCTGTGTTGAAGAACTCTGGGCACCGCAGTTGGCCGCAGTCATCCACGAGCGTTGGTGTCAGGAGGTGGGCCGCTTGTTTGACAGCGAGTTGCGTCGGCTGGGTGATCGGTCGTCATCGGAGCAGCCTGCGGCCAAGCGGGCTTTGCTACTCGCTTGCGAACAAAAACTGCCGCTACGTTTACAGGCGCTTTTCGCCGATACCGATTGGAGCGAGTTCGACCAGCGCCTGTGGCAACGGATGGAGCAATTGTGGCCTGAACCCGAGTGGCCCGATGACCAGGTACGCAACAAGCTGCAGCAGCAGATGGCCGATGAGCTTCGGCATTGGTTCGGTCGCCACGGTGCAGAGGTCCTGACGGTGACCCTGCGGGCCCGGGTTCGTTTGGGCATGGCCATCCCCTTGCCGATCGCAGAAAGCTGGGATCGCCTACAGTTGGTGGCCGATCGTTTGCGTAAGCAGGTGGAGTCACTGCCCGAGGCGCCATTGGCTGCATCCAAGAACCTGGAGAGTGAGCTGTCGTTAATATGGGTCGATATGCTGCAGTCATTGGCGGTATTGGACCAGGCCAGCATCAGTGATCGTCGTTTTGGTGCGTTGGCAGCGGAATACCGCCCAATCGATCCGGCGGCCCTGATCCGAGCGGCCGTGCGTATGCAGGCTCGGCGTGATGATCTGGAAGCGCGGACCACTTGGCGGTTGCTGCGGGGCCGACTGCAAGCGGCCTGCGATGATCTGCTGGACTCAGACCTGGCCAAGGCCGAGGTCCTGCAGCGACGTGAAGCATCGGCTGTGGCCCAGAAGACGGCCGACACGGTGAATGTCGCCACCCTGGAGCGCTTGCTATCGGCTATCGAGCCGGAGTTGGGTTTGGGCATTCGGGAGGCTGTCCGGTCTTGTCGTCCGCACAGCGCTGCCTATTTCTGCCCCGAGCAGGCGCAGATCGGTAGGCTACGGCTGGAAGTGGCGGGAACCATGGAGCTGGCGCACCAACATATCCGCCAGCGTCGCAGTAGCCTGATCGGCAGCCTGACCGGGTTGGACCATTTTCCCCAGGCGGGAATCGGCCAGCAGGATGCTCGACAGATCCTGACGCATCTGCGCGCACGTGCGATGCCACGCCTGGTCACTGATAAGGTCGGACTGATCGCCTGGCATGGCGAGGATTTGCCGCCGCTGCCACCAGTGCGTATCGATGCGAGTCAGGCCAACCGGCTGGTGACTCTGCAGCGTGCGGATTGGCAGCTCACGGATCAGGTCAGTACCTTCGACGAGCCGACCAGCGGCTTGTTCTGTCCGGTTCCGTATCAGATCGAGGCCCCGCGTATTGATGGCGACTTGAGCGATTGGACGGCAGAACCGACGCATTTGGCCTTGCACTGGGCCGGTGATAGCGAGCGGCGCTTGGACGATGCACCCTCGGTGCGTGTGGCCTGGTCGTCGCATGGGATCTGGTTTGCGTACCAGCTACCGCGCCAGCAGCGCATTATCCGCAGGCCATTCCGGCTCGGTCACTCCGGTACCTCCCTGGAATGGTGGTTCGACTTGCGTGCCGATCGGGTTGAGCGCATGGAACAGCATGCCTTGGCGCATCAGTTTGTGTTCTTGCCTTTTGGTGCTCAGGACGAGGAGGTCGCCCTGGTGGAATTCCGTCGTATCACCAGAGCGCAAGGGCGTTTTGGTGTGTTGCCCGACCTGCATGGCAATCGTGGTCATATCGCCGCCCGTGAGGTCGGCCCGGTTATTCAGATCGAAGGTCTTTTGGCACAGACCGCCCTGAGCCGTTCGTTGCTTCCGGGGATGCGGTTGCTGGCCGAATGTAGCATCAATCCAGATGGTCAAGTCGAGAACAGTCGGCAATGGGCCGCATCCAAGGTATTTGAAACCTGGGACCGACCAGAACTCTGGGGTGAGTGGCATCTGCGTGGTACCGATGCTGAACTGCAGGCTCTTGCCGGTCCCGATGCGGTGCCCTGTGCCGCGGTGGCTATGGGTCAGCCGATCGACGTCATGGTACGCGACCCTGACATGGATTTGGATCCGGACCGTATCGATGTGATCGCCCTCGGTCTGGGTGATCCTGAGCACACCGAACGGGTGGTCCTGCTTCGCGAGAGCCATCCGAATACCGGTGTATTCCGACGTCGACTGCGCGTTGTCGGGCAGTGGTTTGGCACGGCCTGCCAACCGGGTCAGTTGATCACCCTGCGGTACCAGGATGGCTGTACGGCTGCCGGTGGTCGACGGCTGAGACAAACCCATCTGGCGGTGGGCTGGGAAAACGATCCACCCGCTGCGGCAACAACCGTGCAGTAGTGGCCCAGACAAAGCCTGTGCCGGGTGCCAATCGTTTATTGCCGATCCAGAAAACCTCATAGCGTGTTAGCCATGAGTACGCAAATGACCAAGACCGAAGCGCGACGTCTGATCAGACGCATGCGCGATGGCGAACTTCAGCAAGATGTTCTGGCTGAAGTTGGAATTTCTTATACCAAGTGGAAGAGGATCTTGCGCGACTATGATCTGTCGCTGTCTCTGAAGCGCGGAAGACCTGCATCGGTTTATACCACAGAGCGGGCCATGGAGGTGCGCAAGCGCGCGCGCGCGGGCGAATTCGTTTCGGATATCTGTGCCGATCTCGGTATGAACTATCAAAACTTCCGACGTTTTTGTCGCAGCAACAACATTCAGATCCTTACCAAGAAGGCGCTGCAGGAAAACATTGCCCGCCGCGACCGCAGCCGCACGGGACGCCGAGCTGGCATCAACAAGGCGCCGGAAATCCGGGAAGCCCTGGCACAGGGTCTGGACTGGCGTGAGATCACGGATCGCTTCCAGGTCAGCCCGGCTTACGTCAAACACCTGCGTGGTCAGGTGGAAAGCGGCCGGATTCCCGAGCGGGCGCGTCGGGTCCAGGCCATCCGTCTGGCCATCCGCGATGGCGCCAGCCAGGAGCAGCTGCAGCAGGAATATGGTCTCACCAAGGAAGAATACGATACTTATCGTCGCAGCATCAAGCTGACTCGTAGCGAGATGAAGCCCAAGGGTCGTCAGAAGACGGTGAAAGCCGCCAAGACCACCAAGGCAACGAAAACGGCCAAGGCTGTAACGGCAAAAACCTCAGCAAAAGCCAAGCCAAAGAAGACGGTCACGACCAGCAAGGCCAAGGCCGCCAAACCCAAGGCTCGCGGCAAACGCTAAAGGGTACTTCTATAAACTCAGGTCGAGCCAGGCGCAGACGATTTTTGGTCCTGCCAAGGCGCTGGGGCTGAAGGAATAGCAGGGTTATTTCGAGGTTCCAGC
>CAYONM010000064.1:0-16308 GCA_964405325.1 uncultured candidatus Brocadiaceae bacterium
GAGGTTCCAGCAACGCAGGCAGGGCCGGAAAGCGCAAGTCTGGCGAAGTGCCTGATTTTTTAGAGGTGCCCTTAACTGCTACTCGGCTAAGGAGCTCATCATGCGCGCCCCCCTTCAGCTCGTGCTCACCGTTTGCTTGGCTCTGTTGACCAGCTGCGGAAGCGATAACCACGTCTCACAGTCCGACAGCTTTATCATCATCGGAACCGGCGGTGTCACTGGCGTCTACTACCCCACCGGCGGCATCATCGCGACCCTGCTGAGCGAGCGCCTGCAGGAGCAGGACATCCGCGCCATGGTCCAAAGCACCACCGGCAGTGTATACAATGTCAATGCGGTGCTCCAAGGCGACTGTCAGCTGGGTATTGTCCAGTCGGACCGTCAATACCAGGCAGTCAAAGGCCTGAAGGAGTGGGAGGGAGCGCCCCAAACAGAACTCCGCGCCATTTGCCGCCTGCATCCGGAAGTCGTCACCCTGGTCGCAGGCGCCGACACAGACATCAGGTCCATAAGCGACTTAAAAGGGAAGCAGGTCTATATCGGCGGTCCCGGATCCGGACAACGCACCAACAGCCTGGACATCCTGCAGGCCTTCGATCTGGACAAAACCGACATCGACATCATCGATGTCAAAGCGGCCGATGCCCCCCGTACCCTGCAAGCAGGGCGTATCGACGCCTACTTCTATACCGTTGGTCACCCCAGCGGTAATATCAAGGAAGCGACGGTTGGTGAACGTCCTGTGCGTATCGTCCCAATTGCCGGCGACCAGGTCGAACAGCTGATCCGCAGAAAACCCTTCTACAGCACCGCGCGCATCCCCATGCGACACTATCCGCGTGCTGAAGGGAATCAGGACCAAGTAGACTCCTTTGGTGTGACCGCAACCCTACTCACATCCACCAGACTGTCCGCCGATGAGGTCTACCTGATCACCAAGACGATTTTCGAAAACCTGGAGATCATTCGGCAGAAGCACCCGGCGTTGGAAGGCCTGCAACCCACGAACATGGTTCGTGGTTTTTCAGCCCCTCTGCATGCTGGCGCCAAGCGTTACTACCAGGAGATCGGCATGCTTACACCGTGACCATGTCATTGATCGCTTGAGCCGTTGCCTGGGCCGCTCCCTGGTCCTGAGCCGGCAGAAAACGATAACCCCGATCACGTTGCTCAACCGCCACGGTCCACGGCCGTGGCCATCGTTCGGCCAGGAACAACCCGGCGGCTATGGCACCCGGACCCAGCACAAATGCACCTGGCCAACGGATCAGGTCCAACCAAGGGCCGGTCACCAATGTGGCCCAGATCATGGCCACAATGGGAGCCACCAGACACAGCAGTAAAAGACAGCCGCCACGAACCACGCCGGTGACCGGCCTGGCCTCGGCTACCAGGAATTCTGCCGCCGGCCACACCCGGCTGTCGATGGTGAGGGAGCGTTCGTGAAGCGCATAGCTGGTCATGGGACACCGTGTATCAGGTCAGTTCGCTGCTGGCAGCGCGCGGCTCGGAATGGATGGGCTGCATAAGACGTATAACAAGCACCGCCGCAACCCCGAACAGCGGCAACGCGATACCTGCCATGACCAACACGACCCCAATGCCATATTGATCCAACCAGGGTTGCAGCGCCGGTGCCATGCGCGCCAGTTCATCCAACAGCTGGGTCTGCGGATCATCGGATGCGAAAGTGGGTTCCTGAGACTGATTGCCGGCATCCATCAGCACGGCAATGCTGTTGTGCGCAACATGCACCAGAATGGCTGGCAGCAGCGAGCGTGTGCGCAACGTCAGCGCCGCCAGCAGCACCCCCAGCGCAAACTGCGGAAACAGCCGGGCGGGTGACATGTGCATAACCGCAAACAGGAAGCTGGAAATCAACACCCCACTCAGCCGACCCAAGCTGGCGCTCAGACCCTGCAGAATCGGACCGCGAAACAGCAACTCTTCGCACACCGCTGGAACGACGGCCACTGCCAGCAGCACCAGCGGCATGCCGCCCTGCTCCCGCAGCACCTGCAGGATCTGACGAATCTGCTCGCCCACCTGAACCTGCTCGCGCCCCTCAACCACGCTCAACTGCAAAACTCCCAACGCCATGGCGATCCCCATACCAATTGGCACCATCACCGGCAACAGAACCAAGGTCAGCGGTCGAACACCACGCAGACTCAACACGCGACGAGGATCGAAATCACCCAACCAGACGAACAGGAGCGCCGGACAGGCCACGCCCAGCAACAGCGGGCCAGTTACGCGGATGAACACCGCAGTCTGGGACAACACACCACTGGCGAGAAAAAACACGCCCAGGGCCGCGCCGAACAACAATAAGACCTCGATCCCACCCGGCACCGCAGGACGAAAGGGAGCGGAGGTGAAGCGCCCCCATCCTTGGCGGACCAGTTGCGGATACAGGAAATGCTCCTGGGCCAGCAAACGGACCGCCCACTGCACCACCACCACGCAAACCACCGCGCTGCACGTGGTGGCCAACAAAGCATGCGCCCAGGCGACCTGCCCCGATTGCAAGGCGTTCTTCAAGACCACCAGCGGTCCCAGGACCGGCAGCAGATCGAGCGAGAAACTCGGGTCGACGTGTGGCAGCAGACAGATCATGGCCGGCGTCATCACCATCAGCAGCAAAGGTGATAGATAGTTTTGCGCCTCCTTATAACTGGCGGCAATCCCTGCCAGGGCCAGAGATATCGTGGCCAGAGTCAAAGTCAGAGGCAGCAGCATCATGAAGCCAGCCAGAAGAATCTGCGGATCAATGGCCAATCCGCCTGTCAGCTTGGCCCCGGTCTCGGCCGGTAGTTGTGCCGCCACCAGCCCGGTGGTCAGCCCGAGACTGAGCAGGTTCAACACCACCGAAGCCAGCGAGGCTGTCATCACCAGCAACAGCTTGCCTGTAAAGATCGAACGACGATCCGCTGGCCACGACAACAGGGTTTCCAAGGTTCCTCGCTCACGCTCGCCAGCAATCAAATCCAGAGCCGGATGAAACGAGCCCGACAGGGCCATCAGCAGCAGAATCAGCGGAATGACCCCTGCCAGCTGGGTCCGAGCCGCTTCGGCTGGTGGCGCCAAAGGCTGCACCGCCCAAACCAGGGGCTCACGCAGGGCCAAGGGTATGCCGTAGCTCTCCTGTACAGCCTGGCGCAACTCCTGCGACACCTGTCGCAAGGATTGTTTGACCACACTCAAGGCAACCTGGTAGTCGCGATGGGCATTATCTCCGACCACCACCACCTGATTACGATGCTGACCATCGATGGTCTCGCTCAAACCCACCAGCGCCAGGCAGCAGCCCTGCCGTCGCAGCCAGTGCAAGGTTGCTCTGCGCTCGGTATCAGCGTCGCTCCCAACCAACTGCTGCAGTTGCTTCTGCTGGCGCTGTTCCACCGTGGCCAGAATCAGTTTCTGCTCTCGCGCCGCATCGGCATGGACCGGCAAAGCCAGATGGACACTGCCTGGTAGCATGGCGCCAGCGATGCGCGGTAACCGCTCGCCGCTGGGCCTGGTCATCTGCACAGTCTGCACCGCGACCAAGGCCAACACTGGGTAGAGCAGCACCGGCAGCACCAGATTGACGAACAAGGTGCGCCGATCGCGCAGCAACTGGCGACCGTCCTGCTTGAAAACCAGAAGCAGATGCCGCCGGTTCACCGACCCTCCTCGGCAACTAGGCCCGCTACCGTCCGTGCAAAAGCGTCACCATGCCCCAGATCGTCGGCCGGTCCGTCATGGATCAGACGACCATGTCGGAGGATAAGGATTCGATCCGCCAGCTCATCGGCTTCATGCAGTAGATGGGTGCAGAAAATCACCAGACGACCAGTCCGACGCATGGTCTGCACCGCATCGACCATACGTCGGGCCGCCAGCAGATCCAAGCCCGTGGTCGGCTCGTCCAGCACCAGGACATCAGGATCCGGTAGCAGGATCCGGGCCAGATTGATGCGCTGCGCCTGGCCGGTAGACAAACTCCCACAACGCTGATCGATATAGTCCTGTAAGCCGAAGGCAGCAATCAGCTCTTCCTCCCGCTGCCGCGCCTGCAACGGTGCCATGGCATAGAATCCAGCAGCATAGACCAACATCTCCCGCCCGGTCAGACGCGGATAACAGCCGGTACTCAGGCTCAAGTAACCGAGCTGCCGACGCACCGCATCCCCAAACCGGGTGGTTTCATGACCACAGACCAGCACCTGCCCGATATCGGGCACCAGCAGACCTGCCAATAATCGTAAGAGGGTGCTTTTGCCGGCACCATTGGCCCCCAGCAGCGCCACGATGCCGTCACCCAGACTCAGTTCGATGTCATCGACCGCTCGCACGGTTCCTCGACGTGGGTCATGGAAGCTCTTGCTGACCGACCTGAATTCGACGCGAAACGCCGACACAGTTGCTTCACTGGCAGGGCACTCGCCCTGAGGGGATTCAGAGCGCAAGGCCGACGGACTTGGGAGTTCGTTCATCGATGAAAGAGTACACGATCACCACCCGCCAACGCAAGCCGGCCCGGCTCAGGTGCCGAAGCCGCCGCCACCTGGATGCTGGCTTTGAGTCATAACCTTATGGCCAAAGACCGCCTGGTACGCGCAGGTGACTGGGACGCCCGCTCCGGCTTCATGGGCAGCGTCCTCGGCCTGAAACTGACCCTGGATTATACCCACTTTACGCGTGATGGCCGGCCGGACAGCGAGGTCGAACCATTGATCGCCCTCGCCAACCACTTCCACTTGCGCGACGCAGCCACCGGCCGGCTGCAGACCAGCTTCGATGACAATACGATTGACTACATCCGAGTGCTGGAGGTGATGCGCGAGACCAATTATCCGGGCTTTGTCGGCATCGAATACGTCTGGACCGAGTGGGAACGCTGCAACGAGGTGGATAATCTCTGCGAGACCATCCGCTTTCGTGATCTGGTCCGCGAGCACGTTGAAAGCCTGGAAATCCTTACGACTTGAAACTGGGAGCGGCGACCTCGCCGGACCGGCGCAGGGCTGCCGATAGCAAAACGGGGCCGATCAATTCGTGCAGGGCAACCGCGGCAATGACCACATCCTTCAGACGGCCACCCCAACCTTCGAATTGATCGGCGACCACAAAGACCAGGACCAGGGTGACCCCGGCCTGCGGTATCATGGCACTCCAGCACCAGGTACGCACGGTCGGCTCGCTACCAGCCAGCATGGCGCCAAGCCGTACCGCGCTCCACACGGCCAAGGCCCGGACGCCGACGAACCACAACACCGGCAACCACGACGAACTGAGCGCCCGCAGGTCCAAGTCGAGTCCGGCCAAGAGGAAAAAGACAACAAACACCGGCAGCGCCACCCGCTCCAAGGCCTGATCCAGGGCGTGCGTTCCGCGGGGGCTCCGACCGGCATACAGGTTCTCACAAGCAAAACCAGCCGCCAACAGGCAGAAGAGCGGTTCGACGTGCAAGACCTCCTCGGCCAGGGCAATACTGAGAGCCAACCCCACCAGCAACCAACCGATACGACTGCGACTGTGTTCGGTTATGCGAAACAAGGCCCACCCAATACCCAAGCCCAACGACAGGGACCATGCGATGACCAGCAACTCCTGGCCTGCAACGCTGGCCAGGAGGCCCGCCTGCTCTGCGGCGACCACCGTTCCGGCACTCTGGGACACCAAATAGGCAACCAGTACCGAGAAGGCCAGCAGGACGGCAACATCCTTGAGCACCGCCGATCCCATGGCGGTTTCCGACACCGGCCCCTGCGCCTTTAATTCCTTGATCACCGACACCACCACCATAGGACTCGAACACAGCGCCAGCACGCCCACCAACAGACGAATCGGGAATTCGGGGACCGCACCGCGCTGATCGGCCGCCAGATAGGGCAAACCGAGGCCTGGTAGATAACTCGAAACCACGAGGACAGTCGGCACCACCACCACCTGCAGACCAACAATACTGATAATCGGCCACAGGCGGCTGCGCAGCCAGCTGGTTCGAATCTCACAGCCGGCCATGAGGGCGATGATACCGATCGCCAACTCCTTGACCGGCTTCAGGGCGTCGACCTGAGCTTTGTCCAAAAAGCCGAGCACCTGCGGCCCCACCACGGCCCCCATGATGATATAGCCAGTCAGCTTGGGCAGGCCGACATGGACCGCCAAGCGACCAGCCGAAACCCCCAACAATAGCAAGATGCCTGGAATCAGTAGCGGCGCAGCCACCGCCGGCATGCCGGCAGTATGCCGCAGGCTCTCACCGGCCCAGAACAGGATGAGACTGAGCACCGACAGCGCAAACAGGTCGGTCATAGCACTGTGCGGACGACGATGCACGGCAGTGGTCTGCATGTGCTCCAAATTCAACAGAAACGACACAAGGCAATGGCCGGTCGGCGGACCGGTGAACGCCACACCGTCGACGATACGCCTGATGAACCCAAGAGCGGTCGACGACACCTCCGGACATCATCATCACACTGACACGAGAACGCGCGTGTGGCCATGCCGAATGAGCCATTTGCGCATTTTCTGTCCAGCCTACCATGGCGCGCCATGCCTGAGGCTGACCCTGTCACCCAAGACCTGCTCGATCTGCTGGAAACGCTGACGGAGATCCGCGTGGAACAGCTGGATCTGCGCAGCTCGGTCCTGGCCAGCCTCCGTCTGGTCCACAGCCTGGAATATTTGCATTCGGCTCGACTCTACCTGACCAACCGCCATCGCATCTACGTCGTCGTCAGCCAGGGCCAGCCCAGCAGCGACGAAACCGAGGAGACCGCCTATGCCGATGGTTTGCGGCAGGCCGAGCTTCGGCAGGACGACCAGGGTGATCACCGTGTGCGCGTGCTGCGGGTTGGCCGTCGCTGCTATGGCATCCTGATCCTCGAACAATGTCCCCAGGCGGTGGCCGCGCTGCTGAGCGATCTCTTCCTGCAATGGTGTGCGGTGGCAGAATTCATCGCCACGCAAAAAGAAGAGCTGATCGACGAAAACTACCAGCTACGCGAAGAAATCCGCGTCCAGTATTCGGATCGCAACGTCATCGGCATTTCTGGCAGCTTTGAAAACGTCATGGCTGCCGCCAGCCGGGTGGCGGCCTCCTCGGCAACGGTATTGATCGAAGGCGAAACCGGTACCGGCAAAGAGCTGATCGCCCGGCGCATCCACGATCACAGCCCGCGCAGCAACAAGCCCTTCATTACCATCAACTGCGGTGCCTTATCGGAATCACTGCTGGAATCGGAATTGTTTGGCCATGTCAAAGGCGCCTTCACCGGGGCCGTCTCGAATCGCAAGGGCCGCTTCGAGGCCGCCAACGGCGGCACCATCTTCCTGGACGAGATCGGCGAGATCAGTCCGCACATGCAGGTCCGCCTACTCCGCGTCCTGCAAGAATTGGAAGTCGTCCGGGTCGGTGATCATCAGGTCCGCAAACTCGACGTACGGGTGATCGCCGCCACCAACCGCAGCCTGGAGAAGGAAGTCCAACAGGAACACTTCCGATCAGACCTCTACTATCGGCTGAACGTGGTTTATCTGCATATGCCGCCATTGCGGGAACGACAAGAAGATATCCCGCTGCTGATCGAGCATTTCCTGGGCGTCTATGGCCAACGGAACCTGAAATACATCGAACACATCCATCGCGACGTCATCGACGCCATGAAACGCTACCCCTGGCCAGGCAACGTCCGCGAACTGGAAAACTGTGTCGAGAAAATGGTGGTCATGGCCCCGCGTGGCGAGATCACCAGCGATCTGCTCCCCATGGCACTGATGGCGTACACCAGCCCCGAGCTGGATGGGGCGAGTCTTCCCGAACCCACCCAGCCAGTAGGGAACGGAGCCGAGGCCGGGGCCCTGGAACCAGCCATGCAGCAGTATCTGGGCCAAGAAACCCATCGCTGCCTGGAAGAACGACGGAGCGACCTGTATCAACTGGTTCGCGACAAATGGGAGAGGCACTTGTTCGAAGTGGCCCTGGAGGTCTGTCGTGATAACAAGACCAAGGCCGCCGATCTGCTGGGCATTACCCGGACCACACTCAACAAACGCCTGCGGCTGCTGTCTGAGATCAAACGTGATTGGAAGGTGGATTAGTGAGTTACTTGGCCCTCGCCCGGAAGTATCGACCTCAGACCTTTACCGATGTCGCCGGTCAGGAAGCCGTTGCCCGCACCCTGACCAATGCCATCCGCAAAGATCGAGTCCATCACGCCTACCTGTTTACTGGCCCCCGTGGCGTCGGCAAGACCTCGATGGCACGCATCCTGGCCAAAGCCCTCTGCTGTGAACAGGGTCCCACCACCGAGCCCTGTGGCATCTGCGATCACTGCCGCATGATCGCCGATAGCAGCCATCCCGATATCGCCGAAATCGACGCCGCCACCCACAATGGCGTCGATGCCGTGCGTGAACTGAATGACGCCGCCGCCTTTGCTCCCACCATGGCACGCAATCGCATCTACATCCTGGACGAGGTGCATATGCTCACCACCTCAGCCTGGAACGCGCTGCTGAAGACCCTCGAAGAGCCGCCACCGCACGTCCGCTTCATTTTCGCCACCACCGAGGTGGAGAAAGTGATCCCGACGGTGCTCTCACGTTGCCAACGTTTCGACTTCCGCGCCATCGATCTGGACGACATCGTCCGCCGCCTGGGCGAAGTCTGCACTGGTGAAGATGTCACCGTCGAGGAAGCCATCCGATACCGGATCGCCCGTGCCGCCGACGGCGGCATGCGCGACGCGCAGACCCTGCTGGACCAGCTGCTGGCCATCTGCGAAGAACACATCACCGAGGACGACGTCAACCTGCTGCTAGCCGCTGCTCGCGGTGAAGACGTGGAGCAACTGGCCGACCTGCTCGGTGCTGGCGACAGTCCTGCCGCTCTGACCCGGATCGATCAACTACTGGGTACCGGCGTCGGCGCCGACTCGTTGCTGCAGCAATTACTGGATCACTACCGGCAGCTGATGCTGATCAGCACCTGTGGCCGCGATTCCAAAGCCGCTGCCCGACTGGGCCTGATCACCGAGCACGCCTGCAACCAGGCTGCCGCCTTGCCCATCGAAAAGCTCCTGCGCATCTGTCAGATCCTGATCGGCGCACAGCAGGCGATCCGACATCACGTCGATCCGCAACTGCAGCTGGAACTGAGCTGTATCCGCATCGCCCGCCTGGACCAGGTGCTGGACGTGGAGAACGTGATCCGACACCTGCAGCGCCTGGAAGCCCAAGCGGGAACCACCAGCCCCCCATAACCGGGCCGGGTCGCCCGACCGGCGCCCCGGCCACCCCACTACCAAGTGCGGCAGAACTGAATCTGCGTGAACACTGGGACCGTCTGGTCGGCCAGGCGGTTGATGAAGGGCTGACCGACCTCGGCGCCGCCCTGGTAGCGGCCGAAATCCTGGACTGTGACCAACACCGTCTGCGCGTCGCCGTGCCACAGGAATACCGCGAGTGGTTCGCCCTCGACGGTGCAAAACGCCCCATGCTCGAGCGCTTATTCCGACAGCAGCTGGGTTGGGTGCCGGAGATCGGTTGCCAATTGCTGAGTCGCGCCGATCGCGGACGCAGCGCCGAAGATATCCGCTCGCGCCGTTACCGTGAAGCCCAGGAGCACCCGCTGGTGCAGGATGTCCTGCGCATGTTCGACGCCGATGTCATCGCTCGCGAGCCCTCCACTCGCGACGAGTTTCTGGGCTATCAGCCGGAGCCGAATGGCTTCCCAAAGCCAGCTTCACCTGATCCTTAATTCCCGCCACGCTGAATGCGCGCGAGATCGGCCGACTGAGCGGCCGGTTTTGAGCGTAAAAGGCGCGATGCACCACCCAGCACGCATGCGCTAGCGAACGAGACCGACAGTGTGGGTGAGGGGCAAAGCCCCCTTGACCCTCGGCAGAACCCTATTCGAGATCTTCCTCGTCGATGTCCTCCATCACATCCTCATCAAGCACCAGATCCCGCTCCATGTTCTCTACCTCATCCTCGACAATGGCGAGAAAGTCGGCCAAGGCGTCGGTGATCACCTCATTGATGGGGTAGCTCTCCTCGCGCAACAGATCGAGGATATCTTGGCGCAGGCTCATGCCGGTTCTCCTGGTGGCCGTCAGATAAGGGGTGTCTGGTAGTCGCATGGTTACCGGCCGGAAGGAGCCCGGTCAACAACGAGCCCGGACCTGAAGGCCCGGGCGCGTGCCACCGTCAAAGCGATGGGATACTGAAGAAACCGCCTCCACTCGTGCCGTATCCGCGGGCTACCCTGGTGCGTCAGGGGGTAAGGTGGGGACTGCCCGTGCACGGCATGGCCGATTCCGGAATCAGTCCCCGTCATGGAATCAACGCCCGAGGGCCTGCGACGGACCTCGTACACAGCAGGGGCGAGGCAGATCATAGGCCGGTCATGACGGGGATTCAAGGCGTTGACAGGGACTACTAACGATGCAGCGATTCCAACAGCGTGGCAATGCGCGAGACATGTACCGAAAACGGAGTAAAAGGTGGCTGACCTGCGGACGAGAACAAATCAGAATTCATGTTGAAGTCACGTGTTGGTGGTCTGTAGACTTGATTACCCATCAGACCGGCCTCTCTTTTATTCGCCCCCATCGCTCCCATGCTATAGCGCGCCGGGCCCACACAAACGACACTAGCAAGAGTATGATGATACTGCTTCTTCCAGTTCTCCAAATAACGAATCAGGTTATGCTGTCCGCCAGACATGATCACATAATTACGACCATCCATCCGTGTCGGCGCATTACCAGTAATGATGGAAGTGAAGGCGCAGGTATCATCCGCAGAGGGGACCGATTTGAGTCGATTTTTGATTGCCGTCGGGTCACCAAAGGGGTCTTCATCCTCCCAGGCCTGACTCAGCAAGCTGACATTATCCGAAAACACGGCCATCGGCGGCAAATGGAAATTCTCCCGCGTCTCGGCATTCGGGTCATTGTTGAACTCATCATCTGGCTGTGTTTCCAAATACCGGAACGTCTTACCCGCCACATTCCACTTGATTGTATTATCAATGCTGGTGACGTTGGTTGGCATCAGCGGACCATCATCAAGTGTCGCCGTCACAAGCTCTGCGCGCGTCCCAAGCGCCTCTGATCCCGTTGAATCCGCATACATCGTCACGTTGGTATTGCCCCAGAGATACAGCGGATTGGGCGTCACCACGGTCAAACCACGCTTCGCCTCGTAGGTACCATCATCGTAGTACTGCCCGTAATCAAGATCTTCTGCCTTATGCAAACGCACAGCCGAATGGAAAAGGATGTCCACGCCAGCCGGGACACGCCAGTCGAATCCTGCCGGCAACGTATTCCCAGCGACATTGACCGTCATTCCGCCAGGTGACTGGAAATACCCCGACGGTCTATTCAGCCAGGCACTGGCCTTGGTCACGCCGGCCGGCGGTTGCCAGGCATTGCTATTGGGTTGATACCAGGAGAAATTGTATAAACGTGACCAGTTCGGCTGATTCCATGGGCTGCACCCTTCACTCCGACGTCGACGCTCAACAAAAATCATGCCATGAAAATTTGACGCCAACTTGCCACTCAACGACGAATCCGCCACCGAAGCATCCTCACTACCGAGATAGGCCAGGAGCTTCTTCATATTCAGAGTCAACATGCTGACACGATGATTTTTCCAAGCGGTGTTCCCCAATCTATCATCGAGATCCCAAATAACATAGTGCAGGGTCAGCTGCTTGCGCCGCTCGATAAGGTCCTGCTCAGAGAACATACCCTCCAAAGCAGCCCGGTCATTGGTCTCGGTCGAAGTCGACAACTGCGAACGAACTTCCCTGAAGAAATCTTCGGTCATATCGTAGGGACCAAATGAAACCATATACTGGCTCTGGAGATAATTGGCATAATCGGTCGCCCAGACATCTCTATCGGAATAATCCCGAATCGACGGCCGCCATGGCATGCCTTGCCATGGATTAGGGATAGCAACCAGATTCGCCTCAGTCGCTACATACGAGGAATCCACCGCTCGACGAGTCGTACTGCCAGCGAGCGGAGGAAGCACCTGGAAAGTCCGTTCTCGAATCACAAACCCCATCTTGCCCGCATACTGGTCGATATCCGGATCTCCATACAGCGCTTTCCTGAAAAAGGGACCCATCACCGCATTATCCGATACGCCATCTGCCACAGCAGTCGCAACTCCGCGAACCAGCGACCGTCGATCCGTGACCGGAATTCCATCTTGGCGAGCCAATCCTGCATTCATCGCCTGTGGCACAGCCCCGGTCGAATACGGGTTAAAATTGAAAGTCCCGGCCCCACTGGACGAATGATCGAAGAGATCAACTATGTCCAAGGCGATTCTCGTATCGAGATTGCCGTCGATGACATGAAGTGCTCGACCACCAGACACCTGGGCATCGGGCATGAGGTCGCCTAAATCGTTGTCGGTCTGATTGGCAGAGGTACGCTGGTAATACTGCCGCAAACCAGCGGCATCGACCGGCACCCAGCCATTGGGGACACCGGTTTTTGGCGCCACTCCCAGGTTCGTCGCCAGGGTCACAACATTCTGCCGAGGGTCGACATTCCAATACAGTTTTACCGCAAAGTCACGAAGTCGAGGTGGGGAGGAAGGACCTGGATTCTTCGTCAGCTCCAACGACGCCGGTGCCGTCGGCAAGGAAATGGCAACTTCCGAAGCGTACGGCAGAGACACGTCTTGTCGGTCATCACGCCAGGTCTGCCACAGCGCATCGCTCGGCTCGACGCCACTGAGACCGTTGACAAAAAAACCACCAAAGTCGACATCCTGATTGATTCCATCGCCATTGCCCGCATTCGGCAGGATCGTCCAGTACGATACATTCGTTGGATTGGCCGGATCTAAGGTCCAGATCTGGGTACCTTCCAAGAATAGACGATGTGCCTCCAATGGCTGATCGCGCACTTTGGTACCATCGTCGAACGGCGTCGACACAAAGGCACCACCATTGGTCGAATCGCGCACCGCACCACCATGGCGCTGATTCCGATTCACCGGGAATCGACTATCCGAGCCAGGCACAATCGAAACATCATTTACTTTTCGGCTTTTGTTAAAATCACTAATATCATGCTTCTCGGGAATGAACAAACGCGGATCGTTTGGCAACGGCTCCAACTGGGAATTGCCACCCCAGACCGCAAAAGCCAGATCTTGATCTGCTGTCAATTCGTCGACATAGCCATCACCAGCATAACTGGGATCACGATGCGCCATCAACAGTTGATACTTATGCACCGCAAACACTCCATCGACCGCGGTCATGACCTCTGGATTATTTTTGGTTCCAACCAGGAACGATCCGCCAGAATCGCTATAGCTGCCAGACAGCGCAGAGTAATTGGCTGTCGAATCAGTATTGGACGAAAAAGTCGGACGGTCACCACCACCACAGAATATAGCGCCATTCGAATGTACCTCACCACGGATCCGCTGCGCTGGACCGTTATGTATCTCTATATCACCATCTCGCCCTTTGGCCGCATAAAACAAGGCGTATTTGAACATCGACGCCAACTTGAGCTGCACTACACGCTGGGCCTGCACATTCACATGCGCAGTGCCGACACCTTTTTCCTGCCACGGCAGCCGCTTGGCCTGATCCATTTCCTTCAACGTCTTGCTATTAAGCACCATCCTATCCTTGAGCGCATGTGCTTCAGCCGTCACACGAAAATGGTAGAATTCCGCGTTGTTTTCCGCAGCAGCGTTCTGATCTCTGGTCCGCAAGGGCGGATTATGTGCCCAAGCGGCATCACCCTGACGGTCCGTACCGACTACCACTACCGGCTCCACCCGCCAACGGACCAGACAACCACCAAAGTAATCGACCCCCTCCCAGGGTGAAGCGGCCTTCACCGCATCACCCCGCCAGTTGGTGGTACCAGCGTCCGGATTGGTCACCAGATCGGCCAACTCATTCGTCGCAGCAATGCTCGCCAAGCGCGTTTCTTTGAGTACCGCTATCGCTTCCGCCGCTGTAGTAGCCTGCTGCCGCGCTTTCAAACCGTCTTCGATCCGGCGATCCCCCCAGTACGTGGTTACAGCCAACGAGATCATACTGAAAACCAAGACCAGGGTGCCGGTCACCAGAATCAAAGCGTTACCGCTACGATGCTTTGTACGAGACATGTCAATGCTCCTTAGTTGACTGGATAAGCACCGGGGATCCCCAGATTGCTCTTGATGTCTTGGGTCTCCGTAAAGCCGTTGGCACTCCGCATGGCCACGGTCATCTCGACCCGATGATAGACCCGCATGGGATGGGCGTCGACATCACTCATGTAGAGCGTGATGCGCACCTGATCTGGCGCCAATCCCATCGTGGTACGATAGGTATCGATCCGGAATCGGTCCACGCGATTCGACAGGACCCTTAGTTCTTGCACGGACTGAACGGCTCCAGTGTCCAGATTACGATGTGCATAGCCCAGGCAGAGCTGTCCACCATCGTGCTGGTCGTTCTCCTGTAGATAATAGCAATATTCTCGTAACCGGCCCTGCGTATCCTGCTCCACACTCAAATGTGTCTTGAATCGGCGAAATGGATCGACCGAAAACGAAAGATGCGTCAGATTCGGTAAAGCATCATCGTCCAGGGCGAAATCCGACATAGGAATCGCACTCGCCGCATTGAAGTTGATGCGCGGCATAGCTGTCCGAGGCGTAGGGCTCGGACCGTATCGGTCGACCATGGTAAATACCAGTGTTTGACTGCCCCCTCGATGACGTTTCCGACTGACATCCTCAACCCATTCTTTTGGATCAGCGCGATAGTGATCGGCCTGCCAATGAGTAAATGCCGAATGCGAGAGCTCGCCAAGAGCACAAGGATAATAGAGCAGACTGCGGTCGACATCACCATTTTCGCCGCGCAAGGAATCCAATATCTTCTGACGTTGAGTGACCTCTTCATAGCCAGGCAACACCCAAGCGCTGGTATTCAGCATTTCCGCCATATCCATCAGCACCATCTTGCCCTCGGCCTCCAGCGATGCGCGAGTGGCGGCATTGCTGAAATAATGCCGCATGCCAACCAGCGTGCTCATGGTCAATGCGAACACCACCGCCAAAATGGCAACGGCGATCACCATCTCCAGCAAGGTAAAGGCCTTTCTCATCTCACTTCCTCCTGACACAGAGCAACTCGTAACGAGCCGGCAGATTCTCACCGCCTCGACGACGGGTCCATGTGACAATAATATTCACAGCAGCACCATTATTATTGAACAAGCTCGTCGTCCCCGCAAAGCTCAGCAGGCGATGTGACTGTGGCAAACGATTCGATGGGTCTTGACGCCGATTCCGCCACTCTGCATCATTCAACAGTCCAGTCACCGCATTGATGTCATAATACTCGAAATACACCCTCAGATCTCTGAGCCCACTCGGGCCATCAAGGATATTAAGAAACTGCAGCCAATTATAGCGCTTATAGGTATCATGCAGGGCTACCGTATCCTTATCCAACGAAGCACCCGTTTTCGGCGCCACCGCATTACTGTCGACAACGCCATAGGCCCCCTCCTGATTATCCTTGAAATACGGCAGACCGAACTCATCCAACGTGAATTTACTGTAATCAATAGACTCGGTATCATATTGTGCACCGCCATCGGTCAGAGGGCGATGACGGAATGGAACATTTCGGTCCCCTGCAAGGATCTCGTCCGGATAGGACAATGCAGCCTGCCGAGCAGCCTCGATCGGATCGCTCGGCGGTTCACGCCGATGCCAGGACCACGGCACCAAACCCAAGCGATTCCATTCCTCGCCCTGAAAGCGCTCTTGCAAAGCCTGAGCGATCTCCCGCGCCTTCCGGTCCTCGACCAACATCGAGTTGACCGTCTCCAAGGTCACGATGCTGCTCAACACACTGATCATGGCGATCGCCAGCACGGCAGACGCAATCGTGATCTCGATCATAGTGAAAGCTCGGACGATACGCATAGTCGACTCCAGAGGATCTCTTGTGGGCGCAAGATGTCGTAGCTTAGTCAACCACACCGAGTCTCTCAAGAGACGAAGACCGACTTTTCTGCTCCTTTCAGGCGAAGCTGTATCACCCCACACGAACGAGTGCTTTTTCTTGTCCGGACTGACCGGCTGCTCGTGTCAGTTCAACGCTGGCCAAGCAACGGCGAAACCAGTACACGACACCGTTTCACAGGCCAGACGGGCACTACCATCCAAGACGAATGCCACGATCACGACACATCGCACACTTAGGGCCCGTCAATAAATAAAGGTAGCGTCTCACTTGATCTTTTGCCGCCC
>CAYONM010000065.1:0-12887 GCA_964405325.1 uncultured candidatus Brocadiaceae bacterium
CAGTGTGGTCACATCAGGTTGCATCATCAAAGCCGCGCCCTGCGCCGGAGTCAGCGGCATCGCCGTCACACCCGTGCAGGACCTCGGCCACGGCGGCGCCTTGGTACGGCAGGCAGGGCGTAAACAGGCGGTCGGCCAGGGCTGCCGGGTGCATCGCGACCGGTGCATGCGCGCTGTAGCGGCCGATGGCCAGTTCACAGCGATGCCGGCCCAGGTCGGTGAGCATGGCCTCCACCTCCTGGCCGCCGTAGGCATCGCCGGCGCCCAGCAGCACCCGACCCAGCTCGCCGACATCGCAGTCCGGAGGTGCCGGGCTGCGCACCAGGCTGCAGGTCAGGGTGCCCTCCCGGCAGCTGAAGCCGTAGTGGTCGCGAGTGACCAGAAACAGGCCATCGGCCTCGCCGTCGTCACAGACGGCAGCCCAGCGACTGCCGGCCACCTCCCACTGCGCCTGTTCGTGTGGCATGCCGGGCAGCTGCGTGCGCAAGACGCTGCCAAAGGGACAGCCGAAGCGGGCCATGTGACCGCGATAGGCGGTGGGGAAATGCAGCTGCAGCAGGGCTTCCGGCTCCTGCCAGTCCACCTCCACGCTCACACGCAGCAGCGCCTCCTCCGGCTGCAGACGGTAGCTGGTGACGATGCGGCTGTGGCCGCCGCAGGGGCGTTCGGCATGCAGGCTGGCGCTGCCATCGGCATGCCGCTCCAGACGCAGGCTCGCCGGACTGTCCAGCAGCCGGCCACCGCCCAGGCTCTGATGCTCGATCTCCCAGACCGGGAAGGCGGTGGGCATTTCCGTACACAGCCAGGGTGCCGCCAAAGCGCCCTGCTGACGGATGACGTGGCCATCCACGCTCAGCGCCGCGATGCAACCCTGCTCGTCCAGACGCAGCTGCACCCGACCATTGTCGAGGCTACCGGCATCGGCCTGCACTGGCGTGGGCGCCGCCGCGGCGCTGGCCAGGGCGCGGCCGGCGAGCGGCGGCAGCTCCAGCAGCCGGCCATCCGCCAACAGCACCCGTTGCGGCTGCGGCAGGGGATTGAACAGACAGGACTCCGCCTCGTCGCTCGCCAGCTCATCGGTGGCCGTACTCAAGGCCCGTTCGGCCAGCTGCTCCATCTCGCTGACGCAGTCCGCCATGGCCGGGCCGATGCCGGTGCCGGGCAGGATGTCATGGAATTGCATCAGGCAGCAACGCTTCCAGGCCCCCTGGTCGATGGCGCCGCCGCCACGCGCCACCCGCACCGCCTCCCAGCTCTGCAGGGCGCGTTCCAGGGCCCGATAACTGCGCTTGATATTGCGGCGGCTGGTGAGCACGCCCCGATGGTATTCGAGGTAGAGCTCGCCGTCATAGCTGGGCAGCTGCGCGCTCCGTTCCTGCAGACGGCCGAAGAAATCGGCGACCCGGCCGAAACGCGTGCGCGGGGTGCCGTGCAGGCTGGCGCAGCGATGCACGCGCTCGATCTGCTCGGCGCTGATGCCACCGCCGCCGTCGCCGAAACCCACGGGGGCCACCGCCTCGCCATGCACGTCGGCCTGGCGATGGATCATCTCGATATTGTTCAGTTGACGCGGCGAGCCGTCGGTCATGTAGCCCATGTGATGCTGGGCCAGATGTGCCATCACCTCGCTGCCGTCGTTGCCCCGCCAGCGGAAACTGGTGTAGGGGAAATGCGTGATCGCGTTCCAGTGGATTTTCGTGGTCCAGAAACCGTCGACGCCGCACAGGCGCATCAGCTGCGGCAGACAGGCGTTGAAGCCGAAGGTGTCCGGCAGCCAGAGGATACGGCCGGGATCACCGGCGCGCTCGCGCGTGATCTTCTGACCGATCAGCAACGAGCGCAGCAGGCCCTCGCCGCAGGGCAGGTTGCTGTCGAATTCCACGTATGCGGCGCCTTCGCATTCCCAGCGCCCTTCGCGCAGGCGCTGGTCGATGCGCTCGCCCAGGCCGGGATCGATGGCGGCGGCCCATTCGTACAGGGCCGGTTGGCTGAAGAGGAAGTGCAGGTCCTCGTAGTCCTCCATCAACCGGGCGGCGGTGGCCATGGTGTGCACCGTCTTGAAGTGACCGACGTGCTCAGGCCACAGGAAGATGGGATCCAGGTGCGCCTGGGCCGTGGCCACCAGCTGCATCTGCACGGCATCGGCAGGCAGGGCGCCCAGGGCCTCGGCCAGCACCGCTGCCAGCGCCTGCAGCCCCCCCTGCTCCCAGGCCGATGCACCGCGCTCCAACCAGCCGAGCAGCACCCGGTCGGCCCGCGCCAGCCAGTCCAGCGGCGGCCGATAGGAGAAACTGCCTTCGTAGCCGCTGCCGAAGGGTGCGCGCAGGTTCTCGAGCGTCCGGGTGGCGCGGTCGATGAGCACCTCGAGATCCAACTGGCAGCGCCAGGCGAGATCGTTGCGCCGCTGCAGACGGCAGGCCTGCGGGGCATCGCGGTCGTTCATGTGCATGACCGCCATCCAGATGCAGCTGGCCTCGGCTGGCAGGCGATGGCGATGATGCTGGCGATCGAAGCCGGCCCAGGCGGTGCCCTCGATGAAGGCCGTGCTTTCACCGCCATGCTGCCAGTGCAGCCAGCAGTCGGCTTCGGCGGGCTCCGGCAGGTCCAATCGATACCAGACGTAGGCGAAGCGGCGGCCACGGGCTTCACCGAGCCGGGTCGGCTCCAGGGGCAGTTCCGAGACCTGGGCAGGCGGGCACCAATCGGCGCTGACCGCTGTCGCCTGCAGAAGGATGTCGCCCGGTATATCCTGCCAGACGATATCGCGCACCCGGGAGAGCAGGGTTTTGGCTCGCGTCAGCGTCAGCTGGGGAAAGAGATGCGGTGCGTGGGAAGCGGCATGGTGGTTCATGAGTCGAGCATACCTCGTCGGTACTGCGCATGCTATGGACAGAGCGGCACCAGGAGGGTACGAATCGGCAATGGCAATCTCCCTGACAGCCCTCGCACGACCACCGCTGGTGCTCTCAACCGCGGTCAACAGCCTGTTCGAGCAGGTCCACATCCGCATCCACGGCCTCTGCTGCGTGCAGCTGCAAGCGGATCCACGGCCCTGGCATCGGCTGGACCACGGTGATCCCTTCTGGCGGCTGTATTGGAACGAGCATGATGGCGCCCTCTTGCAGCACACCGGTGGCGTCCTGCCGCTGCGCGCCGATGCCATCCATCTGGTGCCACCGGGATGCATCTACCACTGCGTCAGTCCGGTGGCGCAGCGGCACCTCTTTGTGCATCTGGAGCTGCAGCCGCTGCCTCTGACGGTGCAGGAGGCTTTATTTCCGGAACCCTTTTCCCTACCGGCGCAGGGTTTTCATGCGACGGCACCGCTGCTGGCGGCGGTGCTGCGCGGCCAGGATGCGGTGGATCCCCTGTCTTTGAGCCTCCAGGGTCGTGGCCTTGCGGCGGCCGCCCTGGGCCAGGCCTTCGCCCTCCTGGAGGCCGGTCAGCAGGATCAATTGCGCAGCCTCCTGGACGGACGCGATCCCATACAACCGGCGCTGCTGGCCATAGCGGACGACCCGGCGCAGGCCTGGCGCATGACGGATCTGGCCGGCCGCTGCCGGCTGTCGGTCCGGGGCTTCCACGACGCCTTCCGGCGGAGCCTGGGCATGGCCCCCTCGCGCTACCTCCAGATCGAACGCCTGCGCCACACCGCCGCCATCCTGCTCGCCAGCACCGCCAGCATCGAGGACATCGCCCTGGACTGCGGCTTCCATGATCGTGCCCACCTCACCCGGCAGTTCCGCCACCATTTCCACACCACGCCGCACGCCTACCGTCGTTCGGCCAATCTGCTGATCGCGCGCTCGGACGCCTGATCAGACTTCGCTCGGCACATGCTGCAGCGGATGCTGTCCGTGCCGTCTTCACTATAGGATATCCTGCTATCGGACTCCGCCATGTGAGCGGTCATGAATCCGATCGTCGCCAGCGACTGGGGCTGCAGGCGTGCGCCCGACGGAAATGCCGATCGAAGTTGTGCACGCCACCAAAGCCGCTCTGTTGCGCAACCGCGGCGATGCCGAGATCGGTTTCCCGCAGCAGGAGTTCCGCCGCCTGTAGCCGGCGGGCGATCAGCCAGGCGCTGGGGGTCAAGCCGGTGCGCTGACGGAAGACGCGGGTGAAATGCGTGCGGGTGCAGCCGTGTTCCTGCGAGATCTGCTGCAGCGACCAGGGGTGGCAGGGATTGGCCATGAGCATGGCACAGGCGCGCTCCACTGCGGTACCGGACGCCGTCCGACTGTCGGCGAAGCGGTCCAGGGCGGCGACGAACCTATGGATGCACTCGCAGGCCTGGTGGGGATCGGCATGGCGGGCGGGGCGGGCGGCGGCGACCCCCTCGAGTAGCACCGCCAATTCACCCTGATGATCGGGCCCGAGCACCAGACCATGGCGGGAGATCAGATCCTCCCACACCGCCACCAGGCCAGCCCCCGACAGGCTGATCCAGCGGGATCGGTAGGGCAGATGCTCCGGATGCAGCCCGTAGGCACTGGCCTGACCGTGGTAGAGCAGAACCGCGTGCGCCTTCGGCACCAGCACCTCCCCTGCTGCGGCGTGACGCACCACCAGCGTTCCCTCCAAGGAATACTGCAGGATGCAGATGCCGCGGCCGTCACGGCTACGGTTGTCGAGGAAGGGACTGTGGACGTCCCAGCGCAAAATCCCCCCCTCGCCGAACAGGCGCCAGGGACCTTGGTCGGTCTGCATGTTCTCCTGTTTACATATGATATCTCTATTTATCCATTTTTTTCCGATAAATATTGAATAACATGTTTTTTCAGTCACAGAACCATCCCCGAAGGCCTTGCCTCCGAAAGAGGAGCATCCCCATGCAACGGATCCTGTGCGCCCTGGCGATGATCGTCATCACGGCGCTCCCTGTCACCGCCGCCGAGCAGAGTGGCCTGACCACCACCATCTTCCCCTTCTTCAGCAAGACCATGAACTATGACAAGGCGGAGGTCCTGCCCGAACCGCGGCATCCGGAAATCGTCATCGGGTCGAAGAAATGGATCGAACGCGGCACCATCCCCGATCCGGCCGGATTCGCCGGGGGTTCCCCGCTGATCGCCGACCAGGACAATCTCTTCTGGGCGGCGCAGTTCACCGGCAGTTTGGTGGTACCGGAAGACGGTGCGTACGTCTTCCAGATCCGCGCCGATGAATACGCCGCGCTGACCATTCGCGGCGCGGTGGTGATCAACCAATACGGTGAACGGGCGGGGCTGACCGCGCAGAGCACGCCTGTCAGCCTGCGGGCCGATCAGCCGGTACCCGTGCTGGTGGAGTTCTGGAACGTGCTCGGCCCCTCGCTGCTGCAGATGTCGTGGCAGACACCCGGCAGCGACGCGTTCGTCCCCATCCCCCACGAGGCCTTCCGTCCGACCATGCCGGTCTCGCCGCACATGGTGACCGCGATCCGCTTCCAGCCGGCACCGGATCAGGCGGAGGCGATGGTGGGCGGGGTATTCGCAGGCAGTCTTACCAGTCCCACCAACGACTTCGAGACCTTCGCCAGCATCGAACAGGCGCCCCAGGCCGGGCAATGGAACGAGCTGCCGGTGTCCGAGCCGAAGGCCTATCGCTACGTCAAATACATCGGCCCCGCCGGCAGCCACGGCGTCATCGCTGAATTGCGCTTTCAGCATGACGGGACGGCTCTGGAGGGCGCGGGCTTCGGCACAGCCGGCGATGGCGAACAGGGCGACGCGGTCTGGCAGCAGGCCTTCGATGAGGACACCAGCACCGCTTTTCGCGGTATGGATCCGGACCATCAGTATGTCGGTATCGACCTCGGTCCCGGCTCTCAGGTTCCGCAGCCGAGCATCAGCCGCCTGGAGACCGCCTCCGAGGCGCAGACTTTCGTGCAGATCACGGTACCCGAGAACGCCTTCGTCCGCTATACGCTCTCACCAGACAAGAAGTACCAGCAGCAGGATCCGCCAAGCGCCTTGCACGGCACCCTCTATACCCAGCCCTTCGCCATCGCCCAGGATCGCTCCATCATGGCCCAGGCCTACGACCTGTGGCGGGCACCCAGCCAGCAGGCGGTTGCGGAGATCAGCGTGCAGGCGATCGACGTGCGCGAGGGTCTGACCACCGTCCACACCGGCAACAGCCTGATGGGCGGCCTGTTCGACTTCATTCCCACCATCGCCCGCAGTGCCGGCATCGAAGCCGAGATGAAGGGTTTCGGCATGGCCGGTGCCCCCACCGATCTGATCTGGAAGAACCAGAACCGTGGCGATGCCTCGCGCGCCTGGATCGCGGAACAGCAACCCGATGTCTATATCCCTCAGCCCTTCAGTCGTAATCCGCGCGAGGAAAGCTACTGGGAGAGCGTGTATTTCCGGCTATGTACTCGAACACAATCCGCAGGCCCGACTGATGATCTACATGCAGTGGCCGAAAGACAGCCGCTATCAGGAAGGGTCCGTCCACCTGCTGCGCCTGACCCAGGCCCCCACGCCATTGGAGGGCGACAGCTGGGAGGTGGATCTGCGTGATTACCTGAGCCCGGAAGAAACCGCGACCATCACCGACGATTCGTCCGTGGTCGGTTGGCGCGGGGAGAGCGCCCTGTTTCCCAAGCCCGCCAACTGGCGCGAGGATCTGGTCAACTACCTGCGCGAGATGGAGATCCTCTACCAGATCATGGACCAGCAGTTCCCCGACCAGCATGTCTCCGTGATCCCCGTCGGCGCGGTGCTCGGCCGGCTGTATGATGCCATCATCGCCGGCGAAATGCCGGGGGTCGATCCCGCCGTCGGCAACGAATTCTTCTTCGCCGATGGCCTGCATCTCAACCCGACCGGTCAATACATCTCCGCCCTGACCCACTTCGCCTGCATCTACAACCAGGATCCCACCGGCGCGGTCACCTCCGCCGGTTCGGGCATGACCCCCGAGCAGGCGCAGGAAGTGCAGCGATTGGCCTGGGAGACGATCCAGGCGTATCCGTATTCGATACAGAACCTCGACTGATTACAGCCCCCGAAGGAAATATCATGACCTGGCTCCATCCCGTCCTCGCCACTCTCCTGGGTGCGCTGTGCTGCCTGCCACTGCAGGCGCAGGCAGATCAGGAAACCACTCCCGATGACGCCATCGTCGGCCTGGACCGGGATGGATCAGGGGCCGACAACCATGCCCTCAAGGTCCTGTTCATCGGCAACAGCTATACCGCCTGCGGTGGCGGCCAGCCCAACCTGCTGGCTGGAATGCTCCAGGCGCGAGAAATCACCCTGTCCCCCTACACCCACATCCGGGGCGGAGAAACCCTGGAGGGCTTCTGGCTCAAGAATGCGGGCACTGAGCCGACCTACAGCGAGCGGCAGCAGCTGAAGAGCAAAAAGACCGAGGCGGAACGGCAGGCGCAGCTGGAGAACCTCCACAAAAATCGCGAGAAGACCATCGGCAGCCTCGATGCGGTCCTGGCCGAGGGACCCTTCGACATCGCCATCATCCAATCCTGGCTGGGTGCTGCGAAGCCGGAGGAGGATATGGGATTCCGCAGGTACGCCGGCCTGCTGGCGGAAAAGATCCGCGCCGGCAGCCCGGACGCGACCCTGATCCTG
The DNA here is from genome assembly GCA_964405325.1 of uncultured candidatus Brocadiaceae bacterium. Lineage (GTDB taxonomy): Bacteria > Planctomycetota > UBA11346 > UBA11346 > UBA11346 > CAYONM01. Next base: position 7,581 of record CAYONM010000065.1, read on the forward strand.
TATATGACCTGGTCCTCGCAGAACGATCGCGAGAGCCAGAAACGCATCACCGACAACTGCCTCGCCGTGGCCCGCGAGCACCAGATGGTCCTGGCGCCGGCCGGAGAAGCTGCCTGGGCGGCTGGCGACCAGCGCAGCGACCTGGCCCTCTATCGTAGCGCAAAAGACAGCCATCCGGGCTATGATGGCGCCTATCTGATCGCCTGCAGCCTCGCCGCCGCCATCACCAACCGCTCGCCTGAGGGTCTGCCCACGACGATGGAAGTGCCGTGGTCCTATGATTTCCCGGTGCAGATCGGGATCGACGACCGCAAGCAGCAGCTCAAGGATCATCCCATGAACCAGCGCTACACCTGGTCCATCAATGCCGATACGGCGCAGTTCCTGCAAAAAATCGCCTGGGACACCTTCAGCGCCTACCAGCCCTGATCCTCTTGTGGAGTCCCACCGTGTCCGCCGACTACACCGACCTGCTCATCCCCTTCTACCAGCAGCAGCGGGATGAACGTCCGAATGTCCTGATCCTGATGACCGACCAGCAGCGCTGGGACAGCATCAAGGCCCTCGGCGCACCCTGGATGATCACCCCCCATCTGGATCGCCTGGATTGGGATTTCTACCTCGCCTGCGGCGGTCAGGAGGAGTTGGTGCACGCAGTACGACAGGGTCGTTTCCGTACCTGAACGAACAGGGCAGGATCTTTCCCGGCCGTTCACGTCTGGTACTCGAGGAACCCCAATGGCTTCACCGCCACCGTCTGGCAGCGCGCCGCATCCGAAAGCACTGGACATGGAGCAAAGGGGCAGAGCTCTTGCCGCCCATTATGGCGCTTCGGGTTCGCAGAGTCGTCGGTCTCTTGGTCAGTCGGCTCCAGCCGTCCGCAGGGCGCTCGGGCTGCGTCCCCGCCATCGACGGAAAGCCGTGGCGAAGGCTTCTGGATCGGCGTAGCCCACCGCTTCGGCCACCGCCGCTATCGTGAGCGGCGTACTGCGCAGCAGGGCTTCGGCGCGCTGCATGCGCAGGCTCCGCAGGTGTGCCACCGGGCTGTCGCCGTGGGCCTCGTGGCACAGTCGTCGCAGCTGCTCGCCACCGACTCCGACCACCTCGCCCATGGACCTGAGGCTCCACGGCGCGGCCGGAGCGGCGTCCACCGTTTGCCACAGCGGCTCGAGGCGGCCGCGGGCGTCGGTCGCGTCCGCCCCCAGCAGTCGCCGCAGGTACAAGCCGATGAGATCGATGGTGTGCGCCACCACCAGGGGTGACGGAGCATCACGCAGTTGCTCGCGCCACAGCAGGCGCACGCTCTCGGCCAGGGCTTCGCCATTGCCGGGCTGCAGGATGGGCACGAAGGGGAGGCCGGACGGCAGGACCTCGGGCGCGAAATCCAGCCAGCCGATGTGCCAGGTCTCGCCGCAGCGCCAGCCACGACGCAACCGCGGCGGGGCGAGATAGACGCTGCCCGGCCCAGCCGGACGCCACGCACCGTCGACCAGGACTTCACCGCTGCCGGCATCGGGCAGCACCACCGACAGAACACCCGTTGGCGGACGCCGCTCCTGACGCCAGAAGCCGCTGCGGCACAGCGACAGCCCGGCCAGCGTGACGCCGATCCGCTGCAGCGCCGGACTGCGCCAGTCGGGAACCAGCCGCTGGTAGGTGCCCTTTCCGAGGATATGGATATCGCGAAGATCCGGGTGCATGTCGCCTAGCCTGCCGCGGCCCCTGCCTGTTACCATGGCCGAAGGGAGCACGCACATGGGCACAATCACGGATCGGGAGTGGGATGTGGTGGTCGTCGGCGGTGGCGTCGGCGCGGTGATGGCCGGAATCGCCGCTGCCAAAGCGGGCGCACAGACGCTGCTCATCGAACGCGGCGGACGCCTCGGCGGCGCCGGCACCGCCAGCATGGTCCAGCCCTACCTGGGTTGGCAGGGTTGTCGCCATGCCTGGATCGACCATGTCCTCACGCAATTGGATGGGGAGAATGCAAAGCTCCACGATCTCGTCCTGGCCGAAGAGCTGATCGCCGCGGGCGCCACGCTGCTGCTGCACACCTGGTGCCTAGCGCCGCTGATGGCCCCGCTGAAAGCGGACGGGAAGGTTGCCGAGCGGGTCGCCGGCGTGCGCATCGTCAACAAGGGCGGCGAGCAGACGGTACGGGCGCGCATCGTGATCGACGCTTCCGGCGACGGCGACATCGCCGCTGGCGCCGGCGTGCCCTTCGCGATCGGCCGCGACGGCGACAATCTGATGCAGCCCATGACCATCATGTATGAGATCGGCGGTGTCGCGGAGAACGCCTTCCTGTGCATGAGCGAGGCGGGCGTCGATGCCGGCCTTGCGCAGCACCGCCCTCGCCTGCTCAAGCGAACCCGCTGTGCGCAAGCGCCCGGCCGTCCGCACTGCCGAGCCATCGCCGGCAGCCTGCTGCATCAACAGGCGCGAACGCTGCTCCGCCCAAAGCTTACGACGCTCCACATCCTGCCCGGGCATGGTCACGGCCACACAGGACGGCGCGTCGGACGCAGCGTGAAATGCAGTGGATCCAGGGCGGATTGGACGGGTCGTATTGATGGCTTCGTGGGCGTGGCATGGCTGGATCCTTGTTGTAAGTCGTGATAGTCCACGAGAGTATGCGTGTCTAAATTCAATTACGAGAGTATGCGTGGCCTGATACTTTTGCTTGGGTCAAGACCAGACGCCCGGCACGGTGGTGAGATGAGGTGTCGGCAGCAGGCCCGAGCGGCGATAGCGGATCGCCTGCTCCAGATGATCGAGCGCCAGGGTCTGCAGGCGCTGCCAGTCCTCGTCGAAGCCGCTCACGCCGCGCCCGGCCTGGGACAGAGTCAAAAAAGCCGGTGTGAAGCTGCCTGCCGGTAATTCCTGCGCCACGCTCGGTACAAAGCCGATCACCGCCTCCGGCCGCCAGCGTCTGCACCAGACGCCGATGCTGGCGAAATCCACCTGTCGTCCGAGGGTACAGATGGCCTCGGGATCATGCCGGCCGGTGGAGGAGTACTGGCCCTGCCAGATGGCCGCCCATTGCGCGCTGTCTTCGAAGTGCTCGGTCTCGTGTCGCAACAGACAGGCGCCGATGCGCCGGAATCCCTGCTGCCACAAGCGCCGGTAGGCCTGCAGCGTCGTCTGGAATTTATCCGGCCGGAAATGCGCCATGGGCAGATGCGAAAGCGTCCGGGACAAGGAAATGACAACAAAGGGAGCAAAATCGAAGCCATCCAGGCAATGCGGATCGTGGTCGGTGTCGCTGAAAATCACCGCGCTGACTCCGCGCTGGTACAATTCCGCGCTCAGGCTCGCCGGATCGATGCCCCGTGCCGGCACCGACAGCAGCTGCAGACCGCGTTCGGCGCAGAGTCGCTCCAGCTGTGCGATCAGTCGCTTGGCCAATCCATGCGCGGGACGCCAGCGGACCAGGGCCACCAGGCAGCGCCGTGCGGCGTGCGGATCCAGGAAACGCCGGCTGGCGGCAGCGGCCAGCAGGGGCGCCAAGCGGTAGCCCTGCCGCTCGGCTTCCTGCAAAACGCGCTGGCGTTGCTCGGGACTGATGCGGCGATCGTCCCGGAGCGCCCGGGAGACCGTCGCCTGGCTCAGACCGAGGGCGCTGGCTATGCGGCGTTGGCTGGGGGCTTCGTCGTTGTGCATCGGTATGCATTGTGTCTTGAGCGCTTTTCATTACCAGCGTGGTATGGTCACCCCATGCTCTACCGCCATCCCGATCCCAACCGTCGGCTGTGGGACACCACCCTGTTCCATCACCGCGATCGCTATCATCTCTTCTTCATCGCCGGCGATGGTCGTCTGGGCCATGCCACCAGCAGCGACCGCGTCTGCTGGCTGCCGCAGCCGGATCTGGCCCTGCACGGTCCCAGCGGCAGCTGGCATGAACCCGGCGTATTCAGCAACAACCTGATCCAGGACGACGACGGCGCCGTTTATCTGTTCGGCGGCAGCAAGGACGAGCAGGGGCATTTCCGGATCGGGGTGTTCCGCAGCGAAGACCCGGAACTCCAGGATTGGCATGCGCTGCCGATGCCGCCGCTGCTGGCCGATGGCCAGCATTATCTCGACGGCTGCAGCGAGTTCGGGGTCATGCACGCCGCCTGGCGCGATCCGGCGGTTTTCCGCGGCCAGGACCGCCGCTTCCACATGCTGCTCTGCGCCCGCAAACCGCAGTGGGATCATAGCGATACCGGCGCCGTCTTTGCGCATCTGAGCTCTGCAGATCTGCTGGACTGGCAACTGCATCCGCCCCTGGCCGGTATCGGCGATCGCGCCCAATTCAGCGAGGTGCCGGGCTATCTGCAGCTGAACGGTCGGCATTATCTGATTTTCCTGGATCTGCCCTGGGGTGGCACCCAGATCCATACCCCCAGCCGGGAACAGGCCAGCGGCACCTTTTATCTGAGCGCCGATCGTTTCGAGGGTCCGTATCGCTGGCCGCGCGATCCCCTGCTGATCGGCACCGGCGAACATCGCATGGGCACCTGGGCCTCCCGTGTCCTGCAGGTGGATGGGCAGTGGCTGTGTTACGGCCATATCGCCGGCGAGCGCCCGGCCTATGGACTTGCCAAACAGGTTGTCGAAATCGCTCCCGGCGAATTGGGCCTGCGCTTCGTCGAGAATCTCGATCCTGTATGCGAGAGCACACTGATCGACGGCCCGCTCCCCACCGGCGGCACGCGTTGCCACGATCTGGGCATCTGGCAGCCGGAGGATCGCGCGCTGCAGGGCCGGGCCGATGCCGTGGGTTCGTCGTGGAGCCTGCATCCGGATTGCCCCGACGGCCACCTGCAGCTGACCCTGTGCCTGCAGCAGGGCGCTGCCGCCGGCGTGCTGATCCGCTGCGAGCGGCATCGCGACAGCAGCATGATGGCCTGGGATGCCAATTGCGGCGCGCAGCTGGTGCTCGATGCCGAACGCCAGTGTCTGGAATTGCGTCAGGCCCGGCATCTGCCCCTGTACGGCTGGGGTCTGGGTTGGCACGCCGCCCGCAGCCAAAGCATGGAACGTTGGCCACTACAGCGCGTAAATCGCCGCATCGAGCACGGTCGCAACTACCGGCTGCGCCTGATCTGGCGTGATGAATTCGTGGAGGTCTATCTGGACGATTTCTGGCAGATCACCATCGCCCTGCCACAGGCCCCGCGCGATGGCGCAGTGGAATGCTGCGTCGAACGCGGCCAGGCCCGCTTCAGCGCGCTGCGCCTGGACCGCCTGCGCCCCCTCGCCGGAGGACAGGAGAATCCATGATCCACTGTGAACCAGATCCATCGCTCAGGAACGCCA
>CAYONM010000065.1:12987-16293 GCA_964405325.1 uncultured candidatus Brocadiaceae bacterium
AGGACAGGAGAATCCATGATCCACTGTGAACCAGATCCATCGCTCAGGAACGCCATCGACGACCTGCGCCAGCAGCAGAGTGCCGTGCTGTTGCGTTGCCTCGCGGGCACCGATCTCGCCACCGATGTCGGTGGTTGGCGGCATCCGGACACCCTCTGTCCGCCGCACACCCTGCAGCGCATCGGGGATATCGCCGCGCGCCTGCAGGCCCTGGCCGAGGTCCTGGTCGTCGTCGGCGTCGGTGGCTCCATAGCTACCAGCCGAGCGGTACTCCAGGCCTTGGCGGTGGAGCAGAACCGCATCACGGTGCTCTTCGCCGGCAACCATCTCTCCGGCCGCGAGCTGGCTCTGCTGCAGCAGCGCATCGGTGGTCGCCGGCTGGCGGTGATCGGTATCGCCAAGAACTGCCAGACCATCGAACCCATGCTCGGCCTGCGTTTTGCTGTGAACCTGCAATTCGGCCTGCAGGACCTGCCGGCCTTCGATCAGCCGGGTGTCGAAGCCTATAAACAGCGGCTGCGAACGTTGCTGACCACGGAGCGCACATGAAGCCACCGAATTTCCTCGTCATCGTCATGGATCAAGTGGGCACGAACAGCCTGTCCTGTTACGGCAATCCCGACGCACGCATGCCGCATCTGGATGCCCTGGCGCGTCGTTCCTGTCTGTGCAGCCGCGCCTACTGCAGCAATCCGGTGTGCATGCCGGCCCGCGCCAGCATGCTGACCGGACTGACGCCGCGCCAGCACGGCTGCATCAGCAATGGCGTGCCGCTATCCGAGTCCGTGCCCACTGTCACTGCCGCTCTGGCGGCACAGGGCTATCGCACCTTCGCCGCCGGCAAACTGCATCTGCAACCGGGCCTGGACGGCGGCGAGCGGCCAGCGCTGCCGGTCTTCTCCTGGGAGGACCGGCAGCGCTGGGCCAGCGACGAGATCCGGGGCCTGCCCGCCAACTATTACGGCTTCCAGGAGACCGCCTACGTCAACGGCCACGTCGCCGGCTGCTACGGCGATTACGTCAACGACGTGTGCGAACGCGACCCGGCCATTCTGGAAGCCTATCAGCGCGAGCAGGGCCGGCGTTGTCCCGGCAATCTGATCTGCTGGCGGACGGCGGTGCCGGCGGAGCAGCATTACAATCATTGGCTGACCGATCGCAGCATAGACTATCTCTCACGCGACGATGAGCGTCCGTTTTTCGCCTGGTGTTCCTTTCCCGACCCGCACGGCCCCTGGGCCGCCGCTGCTGGTTACACCGATGCCTTCGATCCCGCACAGCTGCAGCTGCCACCGCATTGGCAGGACACCGACGACCCGCTCCCACTCCTGCGGGATGTCCGCGCCAAACTGCCCGGCTTCCTGCGCGTGGACGACGCCGCGACCCTGGCCGAGGTCACGGCCCAGACCCTGGCCATGCAGGCCCATATCGATGACAATATCGGCCGCCTGCTGCAGGCACTCACAGACCACGGCCTTGATGACAATACTATTGTCGTCGTTATATCCGATCACGGTGAATACCTGGGCGCACATGGGCTCTTGGGCAAAACCCCCTGGCCCTACGAGGAATTGCTGCGCATCCCGATGATCTGGTCGCTGCCGACGCGCTTCGGCGAACAGGCCGCACAGCTGGACATCCCGGTCTCGCAACTGGATCTGGTGCCCAGCATCCTGGATTTCGCCGGCCTGGACGCGACGGCCCTGCTGGAACCTGGCCGCGACCGTGCCGACTGGCGCCTGCCTGGCGACTCGCTGCGTCCCTGGCTGCAGGGCGAGCCACCACCGCCGGACCGCGACGTGCTGATGGAATTCGATAACGGTATGAAACCCGGTGCCCCCATCCGCTCGCGAACACTGATCAGGAAGCGCTACAAACTGACCCTGTTCGACGGCGCGGCGCAGGGCCTGCTCTACGACCTGCAGGAGGATCCCCTGGAACAACACAACCGTTGGCACGATTTGCCGGAGGTCCGGGCCGAACTCACCGACGCCCTGCTGCGCCGCCTGATCGCCACCGATCCACTGCCCCTGCCCCGTTTCATCGGCGCCTGAAGAGGGCATCGACCAAGCACAAAGAGCTCGACGTCTCCAGCCTTCGACAGCCTGCCCGGCAGCCGCACCGGACGGTTCGACAACAGCCGCAAGAAGGGTACCGTGGCCGATGATCGCTTCCCGTAACCGGAGGAATGCCATGCGCCAAGCGCTGCTGTTACTGCTGTTCCTGCTGATCAGTTGGCTACCAGCCATCGGCGGCATCCTGATCCGCCCCGACGACTGGTATCAGAATCTGATCAAGCCACCGGGCACCCCACCCAGCTGGGTCTTCGGCCCGGTGTGGACCACCATCTACCTGCTGATCGGCCTGGCCGGCTGGCGCGCGTGGACACGAGCTGGCGACGACCGGCAGCGCTGCTTCGCGCTCTACACCCTGCAATTGCTGCTCAATGCCGCCTGGACGCCGGTGTTTTTCGGCCTGCACCAGATGGGCTTCGGCCTGCTGGTACTGTTGTTCCTGGATGTGGCGGTGCTGCTGACCCTGCTCTGCTTCCGACGTCGCGATCGTTGGGCTGCTTGGTTGCTGGTGCCGTATCTGCTCTGGATCTGCTATGCCACCTGGCTGAACGCCGGCCTGTGGTGGTTGAATCACGCGTGAATCGTGAATAATGCTGCAGATGCGCTGCTCCGCGAAGAATTCTGAGGGTTATTTATGGGGTCCAGCACTCGTCGCCCGAATACATGAGGGGAGGCATCGTCAGGCTCACCCATCCCAAGCGCCGAAATCGATGGTCCGATTGCTCCCGACGCGATAGCGCCAACGCCACACGTACTCCATGCCGCTGAGGAATTCGTCCGCGTTCGCGACCAGACGTTCGCGAAGACGATCATCCAGATCCTGCTGCAAGTCGGTGCTGCTTCTGGATCAGGCGTACAGCTCCGATGAACTGGGGTCAGCGCGCCGGTCCCCGGTCGGCATGATGGCGCCTCCACTGAAAGGAGGTGCCCATGCACGAGCATCATCATCCCGTTTCGAGTACCACGCCACAGCCTGAGCCTTTTGAAGATGCCGCTCGGCGGCCGCGCAAGAGAAGACGCTACGGTGCGCATGAGCGTGCTGACTGCATTCGGCGCTGGCGGCAGTCCGGCCGGCCTCTCGATGCGTTGGCTGAAGAATATCAAGTCGCGGTTTCCAGCATCCACCGCTGGATATGGATAGCGGATCGGCATCAGCAGACGGAGGGAGGGGAGGGGGTCGCGGTAGGGACGGCCCTTACGGGCCGCCCCCCGCACAGATCCGGACGTGCGC
>CAYONM010000066.1:0-16018 GCA_964405325.1 uncultured candidatus Brocadiaceae bacterium
TCTGCGCCTCTGTGAGAAAATCATAAAAAGGTGATTTCCGGTAGGCCTGAGTAGTTACGCTGAGGCGACGGTGTTGGCAAGCGAATACGATCTGGTGTCGGTGGATCGTGGGCTTGTCGTGACCGATCAGAACGGGGATATCCTGGTAGATTGGGATGATGTCCCTGAAGCGGATTACTTCCTGTTCAGCCGGCAGGTGTCTGGTCAATCGGATCAGGTGATGGTCGTGCTGCTGCCAGCTGGATCTGTTTCCGACCTGGATCAGCAGGTGGAGTAGAGCAAGCAGTATCTGTACGATGTCTATGCCGCATTGGCGAGTTTCTTGTCCAACTCGTGATGGTTTGATCTCGGAGAGCAGCTTGATGTTGGCCCCGACGAGCCCGTGATCGTTGGGGCCATTGCATGACTCGCGAGTTGCAAGGGGGGCGTCGTGGTGCTCAAATGGTGTTATGCATGCCCTGGCTCCAATCATCGACCTGCCGGGTCTGCCCGGTCCGCTGTGGATCGGGCGCAGCTGTCAGACTGACGACTCGCTGGTCCCAGCTGCCTGCGAGCCGGTGAAGCATCGGCGGACCTGGCTGCTGCTGGTCTGCGTTGATGGCAGTATTCCGCTGCAACGGGAAGAGCAGATCGTTGATCTGGTGGCCGGTCAGGCGCTATTGCTGGAACATCCCTGCCCGGCTTTGAATCTCCGGCCCGATGCCGCTGCCTGGCAGGCCCTGCTCTTCGGTTTCATCGGCTTTGACGAATTGATCGATACCATGCAGCAGGAACAGGGTCGTTTCAGACTGCCGCTGGATGGTTGGGCGGTGCGGCAACTCTGGGCCTTGGCCGAGCAGCCGCCGGAACCGCTGGTTTTGGCGGCCGCGATGCGGCTGGTCAGCGGCGTGCTGGCCAATCTGATCGAGCATAATTGCGATATCGGGCGGCGCGATGAAAGCAGCGAGCTGCTCCGGCGCGCGATCAGTCTGATCGAGAAGGCCATCGAGGGTGATGCGAATATCGCCGCCATTGCCCAGGAATTGGCCGTGAGTCCGGGGCATTTCGCGCGCCATTTCCGCAGCCAGCTGGGCATGAGCCCCAGCCGCTATCTGAAGCAGCGGCGCATGCGTCGGGCTTGCGAATGGCTCAGATCGGCAGGTGCTGATATCAGTGATATTGCTGCTCGTTTGGGGTATCAGTCGGTGTCGTCCTTCGGTGCGGCCTTCAAGGAGGTGATCGGCCTGAGCCCGGCCGCCTATCGCGATAGCCGCAGCGTCCCCTTGTGGCGAGCTGGTGATGCCTGAGCGCGTCGCGCCGCTCGGAAGCCGGCTCGCGGCGACTGACCCACTTCGGCCTGCCCTGGCTGGCGACCCGATTGACAAGTCGGATGCCGAAATCGAGGTCCTTCTGCGTGGCGATGAGCTGATTCCACGGTATCGTATTCGCGCCGCGATCGGCCATGGCGGCATGGCGCGTATCCTGCGGGCGCACGATGCTCATCTCGACCGGGAGGTGGCGATCAAATGCGCCGACGCCTCCTCGGCAACTGCACTGGCTGCGCTGCGCCGGGAGCAGCAGACCCTGGCTGCCTTGAATCATGGCAACATCATTGCCGTTCTCGATGCCGGTGTTGCCGATGCTGGTCTGGTATGGCACAGCCTGCCATTGATCGACGGGCCAAGCATCGCTTCGGACATGCCGCGTCTTCAGGCGCTACCGGCACGGCAACTGTGCAATGTGCTCCTGCCCATTGCCGAGGCCCTGGTTCATGCCCATGCCAAGGGAAGGCTGCACAACGATGTCTCGCCGAACAACATCCTGCTGGGGCGCGAATCGGGCGTGGTGCTGCTGGATTGGGGCAGCGCCACCCGTCTCGGTGACGGGGTCCGGCCCGACCGGGTCACCTCCAGCTATACCGCACCCGAGGTCCTGCAGGGAGGAGCTCCTTGCGAGACGAGCGATCTCTATGCCCTGGCCGCGGTTATCAGCCATGTCCTGACCGGTCGGCGTGCCTTGCCCGATCAGCGTCTGTCCTGGCGACAAGCTCCCGCCACGTTGCGAGCGGTCCTGCAGAAGGCTTTGCGTGGCGATCCCGCGCAACGCTATACCAGCATGGCGGCATTTGCCGGTGATTTACGCGCGGTGGTGGTGGATGAACCGGTCAGCGCTCGGCCCGAACACAGCTGGCAAAAAGCCTGGCGTCGGGTCCGCAAGCATCCTGGCACCAGCGTGGCCATTGCTATGACCATGGCTTCCTTGTTCCTGGTTGCTGGTTTGGTTTGGCGGCAATGGCAGAAATGACAACGAGATTGGCATCCGGCTTTTGCCCAGGATTTCCAGGAAGAGCATCAGCTCGATCACTGGTTGGGCCGTGCTTATCCTTTATGGGATCAGGACAAACGGGTGGCCATGCCAGGCAGCGGCCCCCGTAGCCCCTGGCGCTTGGGTGCCGCTGGCCTGGAATGGCAGTGGACCGAGGCCTGGAGCGGCGCGGTCACGCTACGGACCAAGGCGGCTTTTGCCTCGGATCTCCGTTTACGATTCACGGTCACTCCTTTGGCCAACAACAACAATATCAATTGTTTCATCGGCGAGAATCGCTTCGACGGCTGGACGCTGCACATCGGTGGTTTTGGCGAAGCCGACGGCGTGGCGCTGACCGATGGCCGACTGGATGTGATGCTGCCGGTGGCGCGGGCACGCTTGCCCCAGGCGCTGACGGTGGGGCAGGCCCATCGCATCGAAGTCAGTTTGGTTGGTGCGGATATCCGGGTGCTGATCGATGATCATCAGGTGCTGTACTACCGCGACCTCCGCTACCTCGCCGATCGGGGGCTGCAGCCGGTCGGAATCGAGTGCGCCCAGAATCGTCTGCGGGTCCACCGCGTGCAGGTCGATCGTTTGGCCGCATCGCCGGTGGTCTCGGTGATTGCCGTGGCTGGTCGCCTGTTGGTCTTGGAGGATTTTGCGGCCGCCACCAATGAGTTGCGAGCCCTGCCCTGGTCGCGGCTGACGCCGCAGCAGGCGGCTTGGGCCCGTTTCCAGTTGGCCTGGTGCCATTGGCAACAGCAGGACCTGTCGTCGGCCTTGGCCATGTGGCGGCAGCTGCAGAATGATCCTTCCGCGCCAGAGGAGTGGCGGGTGCTGGCCTGCTGGCAGGAGGTACGGCAACTCGCTTGGCCTGATGATGAGTTGCGCATCCGAGTATTGATCAAACGGATGCACACCTGGAATCCGGAACCGATCCTGCTGCGCATTCTCTTCGACCATCTCTCTGCCAGCACCATGGTGAACTTTCAGGCCTCGTGGCGTATGCACGAAACCATTCGTGATCTGCATCGTATCGGTGATTGGTTCGCCGAGTGGATTATCCTGCTGCGCTTCGATGAGCAGCAGGTGCTGCATTCGCTCGCGGCGCTCGGTCGTTGGATGCGGGTGATCCAAGCGTATTTGTTGACAGCGGAATTTCACGATCAGGTGCAGGCGATTCATCCCGACCTGCTGGCTAGTATTGCCCCCAACAGGCCGGCGACAGCGACCAACAGAACAATCAGGTCCGTAGGGGATACCTGCCGCCACTTTTTGGCATTCGCACCATCGATGCCGACCAGAGCCGTGCCGTCGAAGCGGCCTTGCCGGGTCCGCCGGTCGACTTGTTGCGCGGGATGCCGCCACTCCAAGCCATGGAGCTGGCCGTTGAGACCATTCTACAACGTGCGTTATCGGCAGAGCCGCGTTCGGCGGATATCGAAGCCTGGATCCATCTGTTGCGAAGCGCGCCGCTTTCATCAGTATCGATGATATGAATAACTGGATGGGTGCGCTCGGCGTGAGTCCGCAGATCAAGACGCCGAACCTGGATCAACTGGCGCAGGAGGGGATGCTCTTCCACAATGCGCATGATAATTATACGCGCTGTTTCCAATCACGCGCCAGCTTCATGAGCGGTCTGTGGCCGAAAACCATCGGGGCTGGTGACGAACTCAAAGGCGCGGAGGCAGTGATCGCCCGAGCGCGCGAGCTGGGAGCCCATCGATGGTGCGCGTCGCTATCGCTTGACCCGTTCGGTGGATGCCGCGTTCGGGCATGTCGATGATGTCATTATCGATGATATTCGGCAGTTATATTATCGCGATCGTGGTCTGGATACCAATGCGACATATAACTTCCGGGTCGAGGCCTTGGATGAATAGAGAGCGGTGATGGCAATCAGGTCGTCTTTTTGCTGCGTCGCCGCTGTGGTTTTGTTGCCGACAGGTTCTTCAGGGTGGACTGCAGTTTGCTGGCAGCATCATCGTTGACGTGTACCGCGTCCACTTCACCACCCTGGCCGTACAGGAAGGCCAGGGTGCTGGCTTCCAGTTCGCCATCGCAGAGGCAGAACAGGGCTGGTTCGTGTGCTCGAAAATGAACGCGCAGGTTCTCCAAGGACGGGTCTTCGAAGCCGGCATGATGCAGGGCGTCGCTCGCGGTTTGCGCAGCGGCGCTGTCGTGGTCCTTGGCCAGAGGGCCCAGGGCGCACAGGCGCAGGATGGGGTCGAGCATTTCTCCGCCTTCGCGAGAGGTGTGGATGATGGCAGGATTTTTCATGCTGCCATCGGCGGCAGGTATGCTGATGGTGTCGGCCAGATGAGTCAGGCGTAGGTTGTTCAGTTGATTCATGATGCGGGTCCGGGCGTGCTCGGCTTCGATGGCACTCCGGAAGGTAAAGACGAGCAGTTCGTGCATGAGCGGGCTCCTATACGAGTATACGCGCCAGCGAGTCCTTTGGCCACTGTTTGATGCTGAGAACCGGTGTCATTGGTGTTGCCGACGATATGCGGTCGGGGTCTGGCCAGTTGCGTTGCGAAAGGCGCGACTGAAGTAGTAGGAAGAAGCATAGCCGCATCGGCTGGCCACTTCACCAATGGGAAGCTGGCTGTGCAACAGTAGTCTTTGGGCCTGGTGCAGGCGCAATTCAGCCAGATGTCGCATCGGGGCTACCCCCACAGCCTCCAGGAACAGGCTATGCAAGTGGGATTGCGAGCAGTCAGCACAGCTTGCCAATTCGCTACGGCTGATTAGAAGCCGAGGCTGCGAGAACAACTTTTTCTTTACGAAGTTCTCGCAGCCTCAGCTTCTAATCAGCCGTTGCCCACTGACTGCAAGCTGATCACCAGGTCCTGGTGGCCGTCGACTGCAGTAATGACACCAGTTTCCTGTTCATAATCGACCTGCGCCTCCGCTTGATCCACCCAGAACTGGAGCTGGAGCGCTTGTCCGCCCCGGACAGCCTGTATGCGAACCGTGCGTAGGATCGGTTCCGGCGGCGTTGTCGAGGCGATACGGATGAAGTTGATCTTGTTGTTGGTCGCTTCGCCGTTCGGACTGGTGAGAGTCAGGCGACCATCCGCGACTTGCACGAGCACGTCTGTCACCTCCACCGGACCACCGATCGCGGCGGTGTCGCCTTCCAGTACGATAGTCCCCTCAGCGGCGATGGCATGGGCCTCGGTATAATCCGGATCGTAGGCGGTGAGCTGAAGATAATAGCTGCCATTGGGCAGGGCGATCTCCCACACGTGCTCGCCTTTCCACTGCAGGTGGTTGAAGGTATTCAGGCGTTGATCAGAAATCCGATTCCGGTCGCGTGCGTTGTCGCTGTTGTCGTTGTTCCAGCCGTACTGCTGACCGTTGCCACGATCGCCGAAAGCGGCGCCGGTATCAGCCAGATAGCCGCTGGGGACGTCCGCTCCCTCTGGCTGGAAGTTGATTTGGATGCTGTAATCGATGAAGCGCACGCTGCGCGTGGTCGCGGCCATGGCATTGCCGGTAGTGGAGGAATCACGCACGCCCTCCACGGTCAGCTGATAGGTGACGCCGCTGGTCAGGCTCCTGGTCTGCAGCCGTACGCTGCTGCCGTTGGCCTGCCGTTCTGCGCTGACGATGTCGATGGATGGCTGCAATCGATAATGAGCGGTATTCTCGGCGCTGTCTTTATCGAGCACCTCGTCGAAGACGAGTTGGATGCTCTCGCTGGTCACCGCCTCGACGCTCAGCAGAATCGGCGGCTGCTCATCAGCAGCAATGCGATAGTCCCGTTGGGTCACCGGACTGGCCGCCAGGCCGCTGGCATAGGCACGGGCCTTGATGGTCACGGTTCCGAGGTGATTCAAGGTGATGGGACTGGTGTAGGGAGGGGAGTCGGTGCCGGGCTCGCTGCCATCGGTGGTGTAGCGGATGGTTGCGCCAGCCGGGGCGCTGGTCATCTGGACGAGCACCGAGCCGACGTAATCACCGCTGGCCGGATCGATCAGGGGTGCCACCGCCGCCGTCAGTTCCGGTGCGATCACGGTGAAGAAGGCGTCTTTGGTGCCGCCACCAGCCTGGGCTTGGATGGCGTCGTGGGTATAATGTATGTTGGTACCATTGATGTTGGCCTGACCGCCCCAAGCGAAACGGGGGCTGCCATCGGCCAGGGTGCGGGCGTCAACACCATAGGAGACGCCGAGCGCGGTCCGGGTGCAGAACAGGCGGGTCGTCAGATCTTGGCTCATGACCAGCATATAGGCGCCGCCTTCGTAATCCTCGATGGCCGAGAACGGTACCGGATTGATCGCCACCTCACCGGTTTTGGGTGTGTAGCGATCGGGAATAGGCAGATGCGCGGCGGCGGCGCCGACCAGGTAGACCCGGCCCTCGGCATCGGCAGTGATCTGGTAGGGCTTGAGGGAATTGCCTTTGCCGTCGTTTTTACGAGCACAGAACTGCTGCCCAGCCAGATAGGCGCCAGTGGCAGGTTCATAGCGGGCGAAAAAGGTCTTGTGCTCGGATTTGGTATCGTACCAATTATGGAACATGTCGCCCTTCACGATGGTGGCAGCCTGATTGATATCAAAGGGATCGTAGCGGAACATATGGTTGCCGCCGGCAACTTCGAAGGCCGCGTAAAGTTTGCCATCGCGTCCAACATCGATGCAGATGCCACGGTTGTCGGCCATGTTGTTGGTCGGTGCGTTGAGCCAATCCGGCGAATCGCGATCCGAACTCCAATCGTAGGCAGTCCATTTCACCGCACCATCGTAGCCGCAACCGCGCATGTAGGAGATCTGGACCGGATAGGTCTTATTGTCGTACCAGGAGCTGGCCTGACGCCAGCCCAGAAAACAGATGGTGCGGCTGGCACCATCGATGGCCACATCTAGCGTGTGCCGATGGCCGGCAATGATCCGTTCCGGATCACCTTCGGCATTGAACAGATGCATCCTGCTGTCAGGGGTCTCCGAATTAGGTTCCAGCTCATCGGTCACCAGCGCCACGCTGACGCCGTTGCCGGTGGCATCGCAACGACGTACATTGGCCAGTTGCTTATGCCAATGCACGCTGCCGGCAGCGGGATCCAATTTGAAGAAGCCATCGCCCCAGGCGGCGATGTACAGGTTGTCGGCATCATCGCAGACCACATCCAAGAGCTGATCCGCCAGGCGGGTCAGCGACAGCACGCTGCGGCCATCCGGCGCCAGGCGGATCACCACGCCCTGGCTGCTGCCATTCGCCGAGGACAACCACGTTTCCTGAATGCCGGGCACCTGGTAGTCCGGCAGGTTGGCGACCAGCACGATGGTGCCATTGGATTGGATGGCGACACCGCGGACCGCCTCGCTGCTGGTGGCCCCGCCCAGATAGCTGGAAGCCCGGAAGTCGAATTCAGTTGCACTGGTCAGAGCAATAGATCCGAGCAGGACGACGAGCAGGCGCAGGTACCGCATGATGATATCCTCCAGACACCAGTTTCGGTCACCTCAATGCTATTCTCAATACCATTAATCACCTGGACCGTGGCGCGTACCAGACACGACGGCTCGGCGATCATTCCGGTGGTAAGGGTGCGGAAAGAAATAAACGTTACAGATCGCGCAGAGATTTTGTCGCTCCTTCAAGGCGCGAAGAGTGAGCATATCGGGCATATGTGAGCGATAAGCAACGCAGAAGGGCGGCAAAAGATCAAGCGAAATGTAATGTTTATTTTTTGACGGGCCCTAAACACCGCCGACGAGCCAACGCCGGACCAGGAGCTGCGCCTGCGCATGACTCCGCACCTCTGGAATCCCGGTACCGCCGAAGCATTGCCGTGTAAAAAGCGTTGATGCGCGCGACGGGAGCTGCGAGGGGGTCAAAACCCCCTGTGAGGTCCGAGGGACCCGTCATGCCGTCTCAACCGGGGCCGTCGGGTTGTGGCAGCGGCTGGAAGTTAAGCAGGAGGTCGGTGCGAGCATCGAGGGCCTCGACCTGATGCTGTTCCGCCGCCTCGCGATAGCGTTGCGCACCCGCCTGATGCACCTCCAGGATGCTGGGGAGCGCTTCGCTCCTCCGCTGCAGGGAAGCACCAAGCACACGTTGCAGCGGCTCCGAATCCTCCGCCGGCAGTACCTCCAGGGCGCTCACCCAGGCCGCCTTGGGACTGTCGCCGTTGCGTGCCAAGAGCACGACCAGATCGCCCTCGGCGTGGTCGACCGTCCATTCCCAGACCACCGCCTGGCGCGGCGCCCCGGCCTGCGCGTAGGCGTCGAGGGCACTGCCGACGGCGGTCTCACCGATGCTCACATCCAAGAGCGACTGACCGGCCTCGGAGACCTCGAAGGCCGCCGTGTGGACCCGGACCGTGTAGCGACCGGCTGCCAACGGAAAGCGGTAATGCAGGGGGTCATTCGACTTGTCGAGCTTGACCTGGGCCTGATAGAGCGATTCCAGTGGAATGCCGCCCATGCTGTCGGAATGGGTGCTGGTCTTGTAACGGCCGCTGAATCCCCAAGCACCGCTGCTCCAGCCCTGATCGTACAACCAGCGGCGGCCGCTGTCATCGATCAGATCGGCATCGTCCGGGATGCGGATATCCGGACCGTTGACCGCGGAAACGGTGGCCCCGCAATTGACCTGGATGGCGGCGCGCGCATCGGGCGTCACCACCACCCGCTGATCCTTCCAGTGCACATTGCCGTAGCCGTCTTCCACCACCACCCGCAGCATGTAGGTGTGCGGCTGCTGGTAGGTGATCCGCGCCGTCTCGCCGTAGGCCAGCACCTGCGGTGGCGCCTTGCCCTGCTGCCAGCCTTGGGGATAGACAGACACTATGCTCGGGGCGTCGTCAGCATCGGGATCGGTGGCGGTGACGCTGAGGGTCAATTCTTCGCCAACCGCCACCTGCGTGGTGCTGAGCGTCAGGGCGGTGATCTCCGGCGGTTCGTTGCTGGGGAAGCGTTTGGCGCTCCAGGTGAGGTCGCCGTAGATGCGGGTCTTGATCAGCAGCCCGTTCTCAATGGCGGCCTCGCCATAGCTGCGGCCATTGTTCATGGCCTCCCGATAGGCCGAGCTGCTCCAAGAATTCGTCACCGAACTGACGATCACCCCGGCATGCGGCGCAAACAGGGCGCGGCTGCTCATACCGCCAATGCTCACGACATGGCACGCGCCAATGTCGGCATGCTGATAGCGGGCCGGGGTACTGTAGAAGAAGCCCATGCCGAGGATCTGGGTGGTAGTGCCACTCTTGTAGCCATGCGCGAGATGCAGCAGATATTCGCCGCTGTCGGCCGTCATGGCACTGGAGGATTTGTGATGGTAGTGGTATTCCGGCCAGATGAGGGTGCAGCGCCGCCGCCAATACTCTTCGCGCAACACCTGTTCGCCGGTGTCCTGTTCCGTGAGCAGGATATTGAATTCGCTGGTGGTGGTGGCGGCGGTCCGGTGTGGCATCCGCAGCTGGCCTGTACGCCAGGCATGCAGGCGGGCGAAGTAGCGCTGGATCAATTCCATCTCATGACCGTATTCCAGGGGCCGATCCTTGCCATCACGGGCATCGATGCGCGAAAGCCAGTAGGCGTAGTTCTGGTGGCTGGGATTGGGATCGAAGGGCTCGTTCACACACATCAGACCCTCATCCCCCCAATCGTACCATTTGCCATCGGCATTGATCGGATCGACGAAACGCCGGGGGATGGGAAAGCGGCCGACCAGGATCACGCCAAAGAGATCATGCTCCCGCTCCTGCGTCTGCAGCAGGTCGTAGAGCTCGATGATATGCGCATTGCCGTCCATGGTACTGGTCTTGTCGGAAGACCAGATCGCCACCGCCGGCTCGTAGCCGTCGGCGGTCAGATCCTGGGACCACTGCGCCAGCTGCGGCCGCAACTCCGGCTCCAGGTGTTCCAGCACCACCGCCAGGACGCGGTTGCCGTGCTCGCCAGCGACGAGCGCGCAGCAGGTGAGGACGAGCAGCAAGGAGGAGATCGTCAGGCGGATCATGGCAGACTCCAGGCAGGGTACCGAAATCGCAAGGATCTCGGCCTTGGTAGCATACTCAATGCATTTTGATTACCGCAGACAAGAACTGTCGCAACCACCGGCATCCAGGCCTCGGTCGACGTGGCGCCCTTCGTGCCGCTGCCGGTGCGGCATCACAGCCCGACATCGTGCAGGGAGCTCTGGCTCCGTTTCCAGGACAACGGCGCCAACGGTTGACCGAAACGGTCTTCTCCCCGCTGACCCTACGGGAGGCCATGACAAGTCGGAAGATGAACGGGCCCCGCAGAGGGGGGCCTTCCTCGCCGGCCTGGCCCGAAGCGGTCGGTCGCAGGTAGGTGGCTGCTGGTCGGGAGGGGAGCAGAGGAGGCCTGGTGGTGTTTGATGCATTCCTGGTGTTGCAGCGCCAAATAGCTGGGGTTCCCGGCGATGGGATTCAGGCTAATGGCTCATAGATCAATGGTCCACGGTAAGATCATGCCGTGGGCCGATGCTGGAGAATGCGATGCGCCGCTTGATTTCAGCGATGACCGCCCTGTTCACTGCTGTCGCCAGTATCAGTGCTGCCGAGCCGGTGCTGGTCGCCGATATCAACATCGAAGGCGGCGGGGTGCTGCATCCGACCGTCTATGACGGTCAGTTGGCCTTTGCCTACAACGGTGGGGAAGAAGGCGAGGAGCTGTGGATCTCCGATGGTACGTCCAGCGGCACTCGCTTGCTGGTGGATGTGGTGCCCGGCGGTGCCTCATCGGCGCCGGCCGATCTCGTCGCAGTGGGTGCGGATTTCTATTTCACCGCCGATCATCCGCGGCAGGGGCGGCAGCTGTGGATGTATTCCGCTTCGACCGGGCAGGCGCGCATGGTCAAGGTGATCAACGAGAACGGCTCGGCCAATCCGCATACGCTGGTGCCGTGGCAGGGCGGGTTGTTCTTTTTCGCTGATGATGGCAGCCATGGCCAGGAACCCTGGTTTACCGATGGCAGCAGCGCTGGAACGCACCTGATTCGTGACATCCGCGCTGGCAGTGCGGGCAGTTCAAGTGGTCTTCCCACCGGCACCACGGCGATTCTCGGCCCGCATATCTATTTTCTCGCCGACGATGGCAGTACCGGCAAGGAGCTGTGGCGCAGCGATGGCACCGCATCAGGGACCACCTTGCACGTTGATTTGGTCAGTGGGAGTGACGACGCCTTCATCTATCCGGGTTTCGCCGCCACCAGTAGCCACTTGTTTTTTGCCGCCAACCTGAACGGCGCAGCGCGCCTGGTGGCGACCGATGGCGATACCACCGGGCCGCTTGGCACGATTCAGGCCAGCCAGCTGACGGTGCTTGCTGATACCTTGTACTTCATGGGGAATGACGGGCCGCGAAATCGCGAGCTGTGGACCAGTGATGGCGAGGGGATCAGCATCGTCCAGAATCTGGTGCCGGATTCCGATGGCGAGAACTCCTACGGTATCGGCATTGGCGACCTGGCGCGGGTCGGCGACCGTTTGTTGTTCAGCGCGGACTCGCCAGACCACCTGTACGATCGCGAGCTCTGGATCAGCGATGGTACGGTGGCCGGTACCGACTTTATGGCGGATATCTGGACCGGTGGTCGCGGCACCCCCAGTGCCCCGCATAATTTTGTGCCGTTTGATGCCGACCGATTCGCCTTCGTCGCCTCCGAGGGCGCTTCTTTTGATGGCAGGCGTCTGTATCTCGGCCAGCGGGATGGCAGCGCGGTCCAGCGACTGGGCAGCATGCATCCGGCGGACGAGGGCGTCACCACCGCCAAACTGTTCGGTACCGGCAATGGTGCGGTCTTCGCCATAGTCAGATACAGCGAGACCGAAAATGAATTATGGGCCAGCACCGGTGGCGCGCCGGTGCGCCTGCTGAGCGCCATGCACGGGGCCTCCAGCAGCGATCCCGACAAGATCACGGCGTTTAATGGCGAGGTCTATTTTACCGCCACTGCCACCACCAGTGGCGCGGGCAACGACAATCTCTATCGCGCCAGCGTTGGTGCCGGTGCCAGTTTGGTTCGGGATACCAATCCCGGCGACGGCCTGTTCGGCGAGAGTCGCGACCTGTTTTTGCACGGCACACCCTATGCTGGCCGACTGTTTTTCATGGGCAGCGATGGCGATGATCCCAAGAAAGACGGCCACGGCACCGAGTTGTGGGTCACCGATGGCACCACCGCTGGTACCGAGATGGTTGTGGAACTCGCCACGGGTGCCTCCGGCTCCCGCTTGGCTGGTAGCGGTCCGCACATGTTCACCGTCCTGGGCGATTCCATGCTGTTCACGGCGGGAATCGACGGTGATCATTTGGACAAGGAATTGTTTATCGCCCGTGATGGCGGCGACACCATCGAACTATTGAAGGAGATCAATCCTGGTGGCGGCACCAAGGGCAAATCATTGCCGCGTGAAATGCTGGTGGTTGGCGACACGGCCTACTTTACCGCCATCGATGGCAGCCATGGCCGCGAATTGTGGAAGACCAACGGCACCACCAGCGGCACCGAGCTGGTGAAGGATATCCATCCCAGTGGGAGCAGCATGCCCTGGGACCCGTCCGGTCGGCCTGGAGTGGATTTCGGCACCTCGATGGTGGCCATCGACGGCGATATTTTCTTCCCCGCCGATGATGGCAGCGGATTCGATCTGTGGACCAGCAATGGTACCGCCGCCGGCACCAGCAAATTGGTGGACCTCGACGATGTCAGCAATCTGGTGGTGATCGGCGACGACATCGTCTTTGTCGCTACGGACGCCAGTCACGGCGAGGAAATTTGGATCAGCGATGTCACTGGCAGCGCTCGACGGCTCACCGATATCGCGTCCGGCAGCGATGGGGCCAATCCGCAATATCTCACGGCCTTCGGCGATCAGGTGATTTTCAGTGCTGACGATGGCAGCACCGGTCGGGAACTCTATCTGTTGAATGCGGTCAGCGAAGAATTGTTGATGCTGGATATCGATGCCGGCAGCGCTGAAGGGCAACCGGCCGGCTTCGTCCCGGTCAATGGCGTTGTGTGTTTTGTTGCCGGAGACGAGGACCACGGCCGCGAGCTGTGGCAGACCGACGGCACCCTGGCGGGTACCTACCTGGTCAAAGATCTCAATCTTGGTCACCTTGACAGCGACATCGGTTTCAGGGGGCCGAAGAGCGTGGTGGGCGATACCCTCTACTTCAGCGCCGTCACCCCCGCTTTTGGCAAAGAGCTGTGGGCTTATACTCCAGACCGCGGGCCGCAGCCGCAGCGCAGCATCACCATCGACCTGCAGCCACGCCCGGTGGATTATGGCGTCGGTATTGATAGTGGGAGCCTGCGGGATCTGCCCACCACCTTCGACCTGCTGCGATTCGATGGCAATCATCGCCTGTATTTTGGCAAGAACGCCTTGCAGCCGCTGGGCAGCGACGGCTGAAAAGTGCTCTTCCCCCTTGGCTCCGGACAGCGGATTTAATATGTCCGTGACGGAAAGCAGACAACGTTATAGAAGCTGAGCTCGCAAAAGCTTCGAGAAGTTGTTTTTGCGAGCTCAGCTTCTGGGGTCCGAGGGGCTTGCCCCTCGATGTAAGAGCCGAAAACCGGGCGCCGACCGATACGATCGAGCCCGTGGGCTCCGGGCGGCGCCCGGTTTGTTTGCTACGGATCATGGTGACGCCGCTGGAGGTGAGGCTTGGCCCTTTATTCGCGCGCTGGAGGCGAGGCATGGCGGGCGAAGCCCCTTTGGGAGCTGATACGGTCGTGCGCCGGCAGGAGCGGCGAAGGATCACCGTCGTCCTGCCGACGGATCGTCGGTTGGCGCAGCGGAGCATCGGAGCGGTTCGGGGTTTTCAGCTGTTATCAGCCGGCACCGCGCGCAGCAGGTGGTCTTGGCTCGCGGGCAGGCCCTCCACGCGCCACCAGCCATCGGCACTGCTGCCGGCCTGTGGCTGCAGCTGCAATTGCCAGCTATGATCCGGCAATTCGCGCATTTCCAGGCTTCGGCTCTGGCCATCGCTGGGCAGGAGTGGGAAATCGAGGCCGGTATGCTTCTGGTCGCTGATCAGATCGACCGTGTGCAGGCCCGGCCCGACCTGTTGCAGCTCGGCTGGCGCTTCCACCTGCACGTGGTAGCTGCCCCAGGCCTGGTGCGGCAGGATCCACCAGCCGTCGGCATCGCTATGGGCGCTGGTTTCATCCGCATCGAATATGCCATCGGCATCGTTGTCGAGAAAGACGCGCACGTCCGCCAATGGTGTTTCATCGGCATCATAGGTGCCATCGCCGTTGTCATCCTGCCAGACCCGTCCGGCCAGCGAACTGGGTACCAGGAAGCGGATCGCCGAGCCGGAGGCCACCCAAGGATGATCGTTGCGCTGATTCGCGATGACATGTCGCTGATCGGGCAGTGCTGACACGTTGGTGATGCCGACCACGCCCCAGGCACCCTCGTCGACGCTCGCATTGCCGATGCCGAGGTCGGGATAGTTGAAGATCAGGCTCGAGTGGCAGCCTGGTGGCGGATCGATGTCGGCGATCAGTTGAAAATGCAAGGTGTCATCGTTGTCCTTTTGCTGGAACAGCCATTGCACCACCCAGTGATCCATGGCGCTGTCGCCATCCTGATCCTCGAAGCGGCTCAGCAGATAGCGTGAGGGGCTCCCCGGCGTATACAGCCAGGACGGATAGGGATTGTACCAGTTCGACCATAATGGGGCGATGCTCGCCATCTGTGGCTGGGTGGTGAAGGGCTGCACCGTGAAACCGGTCGCTTCACCGAAATAGAAGGGCTCGCCGACCGTGAGCAGCCCGTGTTCACCAGGGAAGAGGCGATCGGCGCCGGTCAGTTCGTTGCCGTAGAAGAGCAGGCGGTGTGAACCCAGATCGAGGGCGTCGCCCAGGTCGTCATTCAGATCGAAGGCCTCGACTGCCGGCAGATCGTCGGTCAGCAGCAGGTCCCGGACCGGATGCGCTTGTGCGATGTAGCCGAAAGCGTCCGGCTGATGCTCGGGGTCGAAGAAACGGTCGATCAGATACTGGTCGTCGACGCTCTCTCCGGCCTGGCCGTCGCGGTCCTGATCCAGAGCCACGGCGTCGATCGCCGCCTGCAAGCCCGGCGCCAGGGCGATGCTGTAATGACCGGCTTGGCTCTGGGCCGACAGCTCCAGGACCAGGACCCGATGCTCATCTTCCCAGCTCACGCCCTGCAGGTGAGGACTCAGATCACGGCCGTAGGGATCTTCCAGGCGCACCAGTTGGCTGAGCTGCCAGGTGTCTGGCGCCATGGCCTCGGAAAAACGCAGCGCGAAACCGACCAGATCGTCCTGGTCCAGCCGCAGCCGACCATCCACCACCCGTGGGTAGGGGCTGCCCTCCAATTGCAGGCTGGTGGCAAAGCCATCGCTGGCCTGGCCGGGGACGCCATCGAGATCCTGATCCAAGGCCATGCCGGTTTGGTCCAGGATCCCGACCCCCACGCGCAGCTCATAGCTGCCGACCGTACGCTGCGGCGTCAGCTGCAGGCACAGTGTCCGGTCATCGCTCCAGCACACCGCGCTGACGGCTGGATTCAGATCGACGCCAGCTGGTCCGAGCAGGATCAGATCATCGTCCAGACTGAAGCTGCTGCTGTCCATGGCGCGGCTGAAGCGGATACGCAGCTCATCCAGCGGCCGGTCCTGCAGACGATCGGGGGTGACGCTGACCACGTAAGCGCCGCCGGCCTGTCCGCCCGGCAATTGCAAGAGGGCCTGGTGCAGGTTCAGACGAC
>CAYONM010000067.1:0-15782 GCA_964405325.1 uncultured candidatus Brocadiaceae bacterium
CGGGCGCCGCCCGGTTTTCGCTCTTTCTTCTAGGGGCAAGCCCCTCGGACCCCGAAGCCGAGGCTGCGACAACAACTTTTTTTTACGAAGTCCTCGCAGCCTCAGCTTCTACTGGTATGTCCTTCCCCGCCGTCATGAGCGGGTCCGGACATACCAGTAGTTAAGCGTCATTTTTGTCTTGTTGCCAGTGCACGCTAAAGGCGACCCGGACCTTATTGGTCATCCGGCTCGCGATAGCGGGTTGGCGAGCAGCCGGTGGCCCGTCGTAATTGTCGGGCCAGGGTGTGCGTGCTGCTGAAGCCGGCCTGTTCCGCCACAGCCGCCACCGGCAGTGCCGTGCTGCGCAAGAGGCTCATCGCCATTGTCAGTCGTTGTCGGTTCAGCCAATCCGCTGGCGATGAACCGGTGCGCAGTTTGAAGCGACGGGTCAGGTGCTCGCGGCTGCAGCCAGCCTCGTGGGCGAGTTCCTTGAGGCTCCAGGGGTACTGCGGATTGGCCAGCATGCGGTCGATGGCGTCATCGGCGCTGCCGGCCTCGTGGGACGGACCACTCTGGATCGCGCCCAAGCGGGCAACGAAGTGCTGGACGGCGATTGCGGCAGTGAAGGGGTCACGGACCGCCCGTGGGCTGGCGCGGTGGATCAGATCGTCCATGGCGCTGGTGATGCGTTCGCCATCGTCCGGACCCAGCACTGGCCCGGCGCGCTGCCGCAGCAGATCCCAGTGCTGGCGCAGGCCGGCACCATGCAGCACCACCCAGCGGTTGCGGTAAGGAATGGTGTCCGCCGCGGTCAGGCCATAACTGCTGTCCTCGCTGTAGCAGAACAGCGCGGCGTGTCGGGCTGGCACCCGATGGTGCTCACCGTGCAGGATCAGGGTCATGCTGCCCTGGATCGTGTACTGGACCAGGCAGTGCTCAGGGGCACTGGCCAGACGATCGTGGTTCTGCCACCAGTAGCGATCCCGCCCGGAATAAGTCTCACCGCCATGGCTGACCAGACGCCAAAGGACCTGTGCCGGATCTGGTGCAGCGGGTTTTCGTGAGTCCGGCATGAGTCGTTTCCGGGGTGAGCGAGACCGACCGACAAAGCGGTGGTTTTTCGGCGATCATGGCGCGGTGCCGCCAAAAAAAACGCTAGTAGGAGAAAAAGCACAAACCAGGCGCCGACCGGTATCATGAAACCCCTCCTGGGCTTCGGGCGGCGCGGTTTGTGATATCAACCTCCTGAATCTTGTGGTCGTTCGACTGAAGTCTACCATTCGGCATGCCGCGTCCGCAATCTCTTCGCAAGGTCACCGCCCAGCCTTCTATTACCTGGTTCAAACCAGCCGGTGTCCGTTTGGGCGAACTGGAGGAGGTGGTCCTCTCCTTGGACGAGCTGGAGGCTGTCCGACTGACGGACCAGGAGGGACTCTATCAGGAACAGGCCGCGCAGGCGATGAACGTGTCGCGTCCCACTCTGGGGCGGATCCTGGTGACCGCGCACCAGAAAATCGCCGATGCTCTGGTGCATGGCAAAGCGATCCGAATCGAGGGCGGTGCGGTCGAGGTCCAGAGCAATATTGAACTCTGCTGCCAGGGCTGCGGTCACCGTTGGAGTATTGCGGGCGGTCTGCCGCGCGGCAAAGCCTGCCCCGCGTGTCAGGGTGATCAGGTGATCCGAGCCGAGGCCTGTATCCGCGGCTGTGGCCGGCGGTGTTGGCGCAGCCAGCCGGGCTCTGGCGTGGTTGAGGATAGTTGAGCTTGCGCCAATCGTGAGCGGCACTGCTCTGGCGAGACAGGCTGGCGTTTGCGCCTCACGGTCATGACATAGGATCTCGGCCCATGTCCCTCCGGCGGACCACCTTCAGTAAACCGCGTCAAGTCGTGGTGATCGGCCATAATGCCCAGGTGGTTCCCACCGTGGGCTTGTTTGTCGGCGCTGAGGTCTCGGTGCAGGTCTTCACCTGCGGTGCGATGATCGAAGAGCAGCTGGCCCCTTATCCGGCAGTGGAAGTGCATCTGGTCGACGGCTCCTATCGCGAGATGCCGCTCGATCTGGCCGATGGTCCCTTTTTTGTCTGTGTCGACAGCGACGACACCGCCAAGGCGATCCGGTCCTGGCTGCCGCGCACCATGGGCGTGTTCCTGATGCGCAACAGCCACAAGAAGGGCGCCCGTTTGCCGCCGGGTTTCCTCAAACTGCCCAACAGCCGGCGGCAGCATCTTCGGCAGCTGTTTTGGCGTATTGGTACGGTGCGGCGGGTCGACCAACTGATGGATCTGGCGCGCAATACCGAATTGCCGCTGATCCTGATGTACTCCGACCCCGACCCCGATGCTATTGGTTCGGCCTTGGCTCTGGCCACCATCTGGCGTGCTGCCGGTGCCCGTCCCATCATCCGTTACACTGGCGAGGTGCAGCGGTATCAGAACAAACTGCTGGTCAGCTACCTGAAGGATCCCATCGAACGCCTGCGCGAGAGCGAGCGCCTGGGTGCCGACCTGGTGGCGGTGGTCGACGCCCAGCCAGGCTTCTGGCGCGAGCATCCGCCGCATGCGCATGTGGTCATCGATCATCATCCCCGTCGGCCCGATGCCCAGGCGGCATTCACCGATATTCGGACCGACTACGGTTCCACGTCGACCATCTTGACGGAATACCTGGTCGAAGCCGATATTTCCATCAACCAGCAACTGGCCACCGCCTTGCTGTACGGTTTGAAGACCGACACCAACGATCTGCAGCGCAATGCCTCGGCGCGCGACATCAAGGCCTTCGATCTGCTGCACGATCGCGCCGATCAGCATTTCATCGCCCGCCTCAGCCGCTCGCAGGTGCCGATGAATATGCTCGACTTTATCAGCTGGGGTATCTCCAATCGCATTGTCTATCGCGACATGATGCTGGTGCATTTTGGTGAGGTGCCATCGCCGGATGTGTTGGTGCAGAGTGCCGATCTGCTGTTGCTGACTTGCGGCATCAACTGGGTGGTGTGCGCTGGCAAACATGAAGACAAATTGGTTTCCGTCTTTCGCGGTGACGGTCACCGTCAGGACGTGGGGGGGCGGGCCAAGAGCGCTTTTGGCAAGATCGGTTCGGCGGGTGGGCATCGCACCATGGGCCGTGCCGAGGTGCCCTTGCATGGTCAACACGTCGATGTCAGCGTCGATTTACTGATCGACAACCTGTTCAAGCGCCTGTCGGAGGAACGCCGACGCAAGATCAAGCGGACCCTCCGCAATATCCTGCACGGGCCCGGGGTCAGCGGTCCGGTCTTTGCGGAGAAAATCTGATGGATGATTGGTTGGAACCCTTTCTGGAGCAGCAGGTGGTCGTCGATCTGGCCGATCACTTTTCGGTGTACGGCAAGCTGCTCCTCTTTGGCCCGAACCATCTGCAGTTGGAAACGGCCGATCTGCACGACGAGACCCGAACCAATTCCTCGGCCGAGGTCTACGCCATCGAAACCAAGCAGCTGGGGATACGCGCCAACCGCCGCCGGGTCAGCATCCCGCGCCGAAGGCTGGTCGCCATCAGCTTGCTGGATGATGTTCTGGAATGAACATTTGGGGGCTGTTGATCGGTATTCTCCTGCTGAACGCCTGCGTCCAGCACCAGGCGCGGATCACGGCACCGCCGGGTGACTGGGACGGTGCCCTCGGCCTGGCCGAACGGGCCGACCAGGCGGCGGTGGGCAGTGCTGGCAGCCTGCCGCAGGAGGTGCACCTGCTGGCTTGGGCTCGCGATGGGGATGGCAGCTTGCGATTCGCCAGTGGTCGGGTTACCACGCCGCTGCCGTGGTGGCAGCGCTTTCCCATGGATATCCTGAGCGATGCATTGTGGCCTGATCACCTCCGGTGTTCAGCCCAATCTCATGCCACGGCCTGGCGGCCACAGACCCGGACGCCAGCGGAATTGACTCGATTGGCCAAAGCCGCAAATGCGGTGGCCACGGGAGAGCGACCATGATCGTTTGGCAACGCTTGATCTGTTGCATCGTGCTGGGGACCGGCTTGTTGATGGCCGCAGAAGGGCCACCTCGTCGGCAATGGGAGAACATCGAGCAGCGACTGTGTCGTGGCGACGACAGTGCTCTTCCGCTGGTCCAGCGCATCCAGCAACACTATCCCGACTGGCCCGGTGCTGCGCTGGGACTGGCGGATTACCATCTGGTGCGCAAGGAATACAAACAGGCGCTGCAGTGGGCCGATGAGGCGCGCGGGGCGCTGCCGCAAAATGCCCGACCGGTCGCTCAGATCCTGCAAGCCCTGATCGGTCTGAAGCGCTGGGACGATTGCTGGACCCTGTTTGGCACCTATCGCCAGCTCGATACCGATGGCAGCCTGCATCATCTGGCGGCTTTGGGGCAGCTGGGCGCGGGGAATCTCAGCCAGGCCGCCAAGCTCAGCCGTGAGGCCCTGGCGCTGGCCAGTGCGCAATCGAAGCCAGGCTTCTTGCTGACCGATGCCCGTATCGCGGTGCTGGATAATCGACTCACCGACGCCGAACGACGTCTGCTGGAAGCCTGTCAGCTGGCTCCTGGCGAAGCTGCCTGTTGGTACAACCTGGGCTTGGTCCGCTATCAGATTCATCAACAGCTGGGTGGCGATTACATCCACAAGGCGCATGAGGATCTGCAGAAGGCCCAGGAATTGGCGGCCACCAACGGCCAGGTGACCTTGGCAGCGGGCCTGATTGCGGCGCAGGCCGGCGAAAATCAGGAGGCCCGTCGTTGTCTGGATCTGGCGGGTCGCCTGTTGGGCAGCGATCCGCTTCCCGAGCTCGCTCAGGCGGGAGTGCTGCTGAATTTGGGGGTCGAACAAGCGGATCGCAGCCTGTGGCAGCAGGCCACCAGTCTGCTTGGCCGGCTGGACATCAGCGCCGCGCAGCGCGATGTCCTGATCAACAACCGTTTGGCGGCAAATATCGCTGTTGGTGAAGCCGATGAAGTGGCCCTGCGTTTTCCGGGCATGGATGGCAGCCAGCTGGCAGCCAGCAATCGAGCCCTGGCGGCATGGATCACGGCCCATGTCCTGGCGCAGAGCGAGCCGGAGCGGGCCTTGACCATGACCCAGCAGGCCATTGCCGATTTCACCACCCTGGCTGAGGGGAGCACCGATCCCATTCGTCGGCCCCATTACCAGCGTTTCCTGGGGCATGCCCAGGTGCTGGCTGGGGAGCTGTTTCGTCGTCAGCAACGGACTGACGAATCTGTAGCCGCCTTCGATCAGGCTGCCGACGCCTACATCGCTGCCGCCGAGGCCGGCGATCGCATGGCGCGTCGGCATTATCTGGCCGTGGCCTCGCAACGTGACGCTGCCACCGCATATGCCGCCGGAGTGTATGCCCTGCGCTGGGGTCGATTCGATCCCAGTGCCTGGCAGTGCCTTCTCGCCAACTATGGCGCCTCCGAGGCCTGGATGCAGCCGGTGCACCTGGGGGCGTGGGGGATTGTGCTGATCCTCAGTCTGGTTTTGGCATTACGTCGGCACAAACCGACGCCCGCCACCCGGCGTCCGGTCTCAGGATATCGTCGGCAGCCGTCGGGCTATGCCCGCCAACCATCCAGCGCCGGAGGACGTCGGCCGTCGTCCCGGCGTCCTGGCTCCGCGACCAAGCGCCCGGTGGCCGGTGCCAACGAAACCCTGTTGCCCGGCACCATGGCTCCCCGTACCGCGCCGCTGGAGAAGAGCCGTCGCAAGAAGCCGCCGTCCACCAGTAGTGCGCCGGGAGTCAAAGCCGATGAGACCCTGTTGCCGCAGACCATGACCCCGCAGCAGCGCAAGCGCGATCGGGCTCTGGACGCGAAGCGGCGCAGCCGGGACTGATATCGTGCAAACGGCCCTGATCCTGCCCGCTGCCGGCCGAGGTGAGCGTTTCGGTGGTTTCTTGCCCAAGCAGTTGCAGCCCATTGCCGGGGCACCGTTGTTCATCCATGCTCTGCGACCGTTCCACCATCTGGTGACCGAAGTGGTGCTGGTGGTGTCGGACGACTGGCGTGATCGTCTGCGGGCCGCGGTTGACGCCTTCTTGCCCGGCTGGCCGCTGCGTCTGGTCGCCGGTGGTGCCAACCGCCAAGCCAGTGTCGCGGCCGGGCTGGCGGCGCTTTCGCCTGATTGCGAAGTGGCGCTGGTGCACGACGCCGCTCGGCCATTGATCGAGCCGGCCGCGATCCGCGCCTGCATCCAGGCCTTGCGGCGGTACCCAGCCTGCGTTCTGGCGGCCCCCTGCACCGACACCCTCAAGCGCAGCCATGGGCCGCATGACCGCCTGGTTCGAGCTACGGAAAAACGCGAACACTTCTGGCGCGCCGAGACCCCGCAGGGCTTTCGCGTCGCACTCGCACGCCAGGCCTACGCCGGCATCGACCGTGCTTGCACGGACGACAGCCATGTTGTCGAATTGGCGGGAGCGAGCGTGCATATCGTGGCCTCTGCCGCGGCCAATCCCAAGCTGACCACCGCCGCGGATCGCGCTTTCATCGACTGGTGTCTACGGCAGCGATGCCCGCGCGGCGTGGTACCGTTGGCGTGGTAGCCAATGGTAGATTGGGCCGCGCAAAGCTCGCTCCCTGGGAGTGCTGAGCCCCAGCTCGGCACGTCTTGTGAGCTGGGCGTGGCCCGACAATGGCAGACAGTCTCTGTGTTGACACCCTTGTCGGCTTTCCATGATCGCGCATCGCGGTCAGCGCTTCGGAGCAGGTCGCCACCGAATCTGGTCAGGCCTTGACGGGAGCAGCCATAAGGTGGTGGACGGTGTCCGGGGTTAGCTGGCCGCACTTTTTTTGCCGATAAAAACCTGGCCAAGCAATTTGGCCGGCTCCCTCAAAGGGGGCTTCGCCCCCTCGCGACGTCCGTCGCACACCCCCTCGGCCTCGGTCGGGATTCGCTCGCTGCGCGAGCGTTTTTCGGCGGCGCTACGCGCCATTTTTGCCGAAAAACCATCCCTCGGTCGGCCGGTCTCGCGCTTGGACGCGCTCGCCTGGGCCAAACCAAATTCAATCTCTGAGGGACCCATCAATTTGGCCGGGTTTTTCTTTTTTCGGGCACTTCAAAAGTAGCGCATCAGGCGATGACGGCCGCCTGCTTCATCTGCTGCGCTTGGATCGCGGTCAGGGCGATGGTCAGGACGATATCCTCCACCAGAGCGCCGCGTGAGAGGTCGTTCACGGCCTTGGCCAGGCCTTGCAGCATCGGGCCCATGCTGACCACGTTGGCCGAGCGCTGCACCGCTTTGTAGGTGGTGTTGCCGGTGTTCAGGTCCGGGAAGACCAGCACCGTGGCCTGGCCGGCGACCGGTGAGCCCGGAGCTTTGCTCTTGCCGACCTTGGGGTTGACCGCGGCGTCGTACTGCAGGGGTCCATCGATGGCCAGTTCCGGAGCGCGCTCTCGGGCAATGCGGGTGGCCTCGGCAACCTTGGCGACGTCCTCGCCAGCGCCGGAGGCGCCGGTGGAGTAGCTGATCATGGCAACGCGTACCGGCAGGCCGAAAGCCTTGGCGCTGTCAGCGCTTTGCAGGGCGATGTCGGCCAGCTGCTCAGGGCTCGGGTTGGGGTTGACGGCGCAGTCGCCGAAGACCATGACCTGATCCGGCAGGCACATGAAGAAAACGGAGCTGACCAGACTGCTGCCGGGAGCGGTCTTGATGATCTGCAGGGCTGGGCGGATGGTGTCGGCGGTGGTGTGTACTGCGCCAGAGACCAGACCGTCGACCTCGTCCCGTTTCAACATCATGGTACCCAGGACCACGGTGTCCTTCAGCTGGTCGCGAGCCATCTCCTCGGTCATGCCCTTCTTCTTGCGCAATTCCACCAGGGTGGGCACGTAGCGCTCGATCAGTTCGTCCGTGGGTTCGACGATTTCGACCAGGCTCTCCAGGTTGACGCCGTTGCCGGCGGCCACGCCCAGGATCTCTTCGCGATTACCGAGCAGCACCGGTACCGCGGTGCCTCGTTCGGCAACGATGGCCGCCGCTTGCACGGTGCGAGGCTCGTTGCCTTCGGGCAATACAATGCGTTGCGGTTGCGAGCGAGCGGCCTGCACCAGGCGATAGCGGAAGGCGGGTGGTGACAGGCGGGAAACATGGCTGCCGTTGGCCAATTCGTCCAACCAAGTGGGATCGAAGTGGTCGGCGAAGTGTTCCTTGGCGCGCGTCAGGCGCTCGCTGTCTTCCGGTGGGATTTCCGGGTTCAGTTTCAGCACCGCTTGGGTGGTGGCGAAGGTGTTCTGGTGGTAGGTCAGCACTGGCAAGCCAGCGTCGAACGCTGGCTTGCAGAGTTCGTAGATGTCTTGGTTCAGCTCGCCTTCGCCGGAGAGCAGTAGGCCGGCCAAACGCACGCCCTTGAGCGCTGCCAGACTGGCGGCCATGATCACATCGTGGCGGTCGGCGGCGGTGACGATCAGGGCGCCGTCGGTGCCGAAGACCTGGACGCCGCCAGCGACGGAACGCGCGAAAACAGAGATCCGCTTCACACGACGGTCGGACTGACCCGCATTGAGCACGCTCGCACCGATCAGCTGCGCGACGTCGGCGATGCGCAGCTGCGACAGTTCGTCATCCTGTGGGATGATCGCCAGCGGCCGTTGCCGGTGTGCGGTCATGTCCTTGGCGTAGCGATTGGTGACCTGCTGGCCGTTCTCATCGAGCCATTTTTTGCAGATTCCGGGCTGCTCGCAGCCCTCGGGCACCAGGGGCACCTTGTTGAGCACGCAGCCAAGGATGCGGCTCTGGTCGACGGTGAATTCGTCGCGGAAGGCGGCGGCGTGGATGTTGAAGTGGTCGGCCAATTCATTGGAGGAGCGCGCGTCCAGGGCGCCCACGAGTACCACGCCGGCGTCGATGGCATCGGCGATGGCCTCGTTGAGGTGGCCGGAATATTCCATGTGTTTTTCTGGCCGCAGGCCTTCCACCACCACCAGATCGGCCTGTTCGGCGGCCTGATTGTAGCGGGCGGTGATCTCTTCCAGCAGCACCTGTTCCTCGCCGTGGCTCATCATGTGCTCCGCTTCGACACGGCGGAAGGGACTGGGTGGATTCAGGCTGGTCTGAGCCTTGATCATCTCCACCGAGCGGTCGTCCTTCTGTGCGATGGGCTTGCAGTAGCCGACGCGAAGACCCTTGCGATCCAGGGCGTGGACCAGGCCGAGGCAGGTGGAGGTCAGGCCGACGCCTTCGCCGGTTGGGACGAGCATGACGGCGCGACTCATTTGGCGACTCCTTCGGCGACCAGAGCTTTGGTTTCGCGGGCGATTTGCAGCTCTTCATTGGTGGTCACCACCAACACCTTGCCGCTGCCGGCGGCATGAATCGGGCCGCTTTTACCCAGGCGGGTGTCGGTGTTGCGTTCGGCATCGCAGGTCAGGCCGAACACTTCCAGGTGCGCCAGGGTCTTTTCGCGGATGTGGTGAGCGTTCTCGCCGATGCCGCCGGTAAAGACCAGGGCGTCCAAGCGCGGCAGGCTCACGGCCATGGCGCCGATGGCTTTGGCCAGGCGATAGCAGAAGACCTCAATGGCGATGGCGGCGCGCTCGTTGCCGTCGGTGGCGGCCTGGGTGACCGTACGCATATCGTTACTGACTCCGCTGATGCCCAGCAGGCCGCTCTCCTTGTTGAGCACCTTGGTGATTTTCGCCACGTCCCAGCCGGTGATACCGCTGATGAACTCGAAGATGGAGGGGTCGATATCGCCGGAGCGGGTGCCCATCATCAGGCCTTCCAGGGGTGTCAGGCCCATGGTGGTGTCGACGCTATGCCCAGCGCGGACAGCGGCCAGGGAGCAGCCATTGCCCAGGTGAGCGGTGATCAGGTGGCATTCGGCCGGACTCTTGCTCAACATCTCGGCCGCCTGCGCGGCGACGAAGCGATGCGAGGTGCCGTGGAAGCCGTAGCGGCGGACACCGTGCTCCTGGTACCAGGCATAGGGCACGCCGTAGAGGTAGGCCTGCTTGGGCATGGTCTGGTGGAAGGCGGTATCGAACACCGCGACATGTGGCAGGTCGGTCCAGACCTCGCGGGCGACTTCCAGGCCCAGGAGATTCACGGGATTGTGCAGGGGGGCCAGAGCATTGCAGGCCCGGATCGCATCGATGACCGACTCGTCCACCAGCGCCGAGGTGGTGAACTGCTCGCCGCCGTGCACGACCCGGTGACCGATGCCACCGAGATTGCCGGTGATCTCGGGATAGTGGTTCAGGACCTCGACGATGGTCTGCATGGCGGCGCGGTGATCGGTGCCGCCGGTGATGGCCTGCTCGCCTTTGTCATTGCCACGCTTCCATTCCAGGTTGGCGCCGTCGGTGCCAAGGCGTTCGGCGAGGCCGGTGAGCAGAGATTGGCCGTTCGCTTCATCGACCAGTGCGAATTTGATCGATGAGGAGCCACAATTGAAGACGAGTACGAGCATGGGGAGGTCCTGAGGTGAATGAGGGACGAAAGCGGCGAGTCTTGGAACCTTCCACACAAAGACCAGCCGTTTTACCGCTGCTGCGTTTGACATGCATTTGTGCTCATGTCAGCGATGCAGGATTGTGATCTTTCTGTTACTTGAACAGCGTGACGAACGTTTCAGCCCAGTCCGAGCTGTTCGAGATCGTCTTCGTCCAGGGTCAAATAATGACCCAGTTCGTGAATCACCGTCTGGCGGAGTTCGTGTTCCAGTTCCACGCGATCGCGGCAGGCGTGCTCGTGTGGGCGACGGAACACGTACAAGCGGGGCCCCGGTTCGGGGACGCCGTCGGCCTCCTCGGCCATGGTCGGGCCTTCGAAGCAGCCCAGCAGCTCTACTGTGTCTGGCGACCATTGGTGTGGCAGTGGATAGTCGGCGCAGATCAGGCTGACGACCGTGGCGGCGGATTGCAGTTGCCTGGGTAGCGCCTGCAGGCTGGACCGGGCCAGCCTCTGGAAGTCCTCGGGGTTGATGGGGGTGGGCGCCGGGATCGGATCGCGGCGGGTGTTCGCTGCACGCTGGAAGGCGCTTGCGGCTTCTGCGATCCGTTCAGCCCGCTCCAGTAGGCAGGCCAAGGCGTACCAGGCCGGGCCGTCGTCGCCGAGGGTGGCCAGGGCGCGTTGGGCCAAGGTGATGCCGGCGGTGACCGTGCCGGCAGCATAGGCCTGCCAGGCTCGGTGCAGCCAGTCGTCGGGGTCGTCCATGGAGGAATTGTGTGACGGTTATGCCCGTGGCCACTCCCAGCAAGGCTACGCTCTGGTGCGGTTATGCGCCGGGCGATCCGCAGTCGACTTCCAGGACCGGCGGATAGCCTGCCGCGCATGACTGAACCAGCCCTGTTCCGTGTCGATGTCCTCCCTCGTCAGGCCCAGGCCGATGCCCATCTGGTGCACGAGGCCGAGCTCCTTGGTCTGAATCATCTGCAGGATATCCGTCGGAGCCGCTACTTCCTGCTGGCCGGCAATCTGGATCAGGCCGCCGCCCAGCGTCTGGGCCAGCAGCTGCTGGCCGATCCGGTTTTGGAGACGGCCAGTCTGAAAGCCCCCGCGGTGGATGGTCGGCGGGTGATCGAGGTCCAGAACAAGCCCGGTGTCATGGATCCGGTGGAGGCTTCGGTGATCAAGGGTGCTGCCGATTTTGGCATCCAGCTGTCGGCGGTGCGGGTTGGAACGCGGATCGAGTGTGCCGGTGCCTCCGATACCGACTGCGAGCTGTTCGCATCCAAGAGCCTGGCCAATCTCGCCATCGAGGAGGTCAGTATCGACCCCGAAACCAGTCTGCGTTTTCCGCAGCCGGGCGGCGATCACCAGCACGCCCGCACGGAGGTGGCGATTCTGGAGCGGGATGACGACGCCCTGATGCAACTGTCGCGCGAGGGGTGCCTGAGTCTGACTTTGGAAGAGATGCAGACGGTGCAGGCGCATTTCCGCAAGCTGGGTCGCAATCCCACCGATGTGGAATTGGAGTCCATCGCCCAGACCTGGTCGGAGCACTGCGTGCACAAGACCCTGAAGGGTCTGGTGGAATTCGACGGCCCCAATGGTGTGGTGAGGTACGACAACTTACTGAAGCAGACCATCGCCAAGGTGACCACCGATCTGGCAGCGCCCTGGTGCATCTCGGTGTTCGTCGACAATTCCGGCATCATCGATTTCGATCAGGAATTCGGTGTCTGCCTGAAGGTGGAAACCCACAACCACCCTTCGGCCATCGATCCTTACGGTGGTTCCAATACCGGGCTCGGCGGCGTGATCCGCGACATTCTCGGCACTGGTCTGGGCGCTAAGCCGATTTTCAATACCAATGTATTCTGCTTCGGCCCGGTGGATCTGCCGCGCGAGCAGCTGCCGGCCGGCTGCATCCACCCACGTCGGCTGATGCACGGTGTGGTCGCCGGCGTGCGTGATTACGGCAACCGCATGGGCATCCCCACGGTGAACGGCGCGGTCCGCTTTGATAAGCGCTACGTTGGTAATCCCCTGGTGTTCTGTGGCACGGGCGGTTTGATTCCGCGCGAGTGCTGCTTTGGCGAGGCGGAGGTGGGTGACCACATCCTGGTGATCGGTGGCCGTACCGGTCGCGATGGCATCCACGGTGCCACATTTTCGTCCATCGAGCTGAGTGAAGAATCGGAGACCGTGTCCTCGGGTGCGGTGCAGATCGGCAACGCGATCCAGGAGAAAAAGGTCCAGGACACCTTCCTGCAGGCCCGCGATAAAGGCTATTTCACCGCCACGACCGACTGCGGTGCTGGCGGCGTGTCCTCGGCCATTGGCGAGATGGGCGAAAAGCTTGGTATCGAAGTGCATCTGGAGCGCCTGCCGCTGAAATACGATGGCCTGAGTTACGCCGAGATCTGGATTTCCGAGGCCCAGGAGCGCATGGTTGCCGCCGTACCCGAACAGTATG
Organism: uncultured candidatus Brocadiaceae bacterium; assembly: GCA_964405325.1. GTDB lineage: Bacteria > Planctomycetota > UBA11346 > UBA11346 > UBA11346 > CAYONM01. The sequence continues at coordinate 12,837 of CAYONM010000067.1, forward strand.
TCGAGACCGTCCTGGCCCTGTTTGCTGCCGAAGACGTGGAGGCCACCGATGTCGGCCATATCACAGGCGACAAGCAGTTGCGCCTGTTCTACCACGGTGAGCAAGTCGCTGATCTGGGCATGGATTTCCTGCACGATGGCCTCCCGCGCCTGAAGCGGCAGGCGGTCTACAGGCAGCCCGAAGAAGGCCCGGTGCAGGTACAAGCCCCGGCCGACTTGGGCCAGGCCCTGCTGGCGGTGTTGGCGCAGCCCAATGTCGCTAGCAAGGAATGGGTGATCCGGCAGTACGACCACGAGGTCCAGGCCGGCAGCATCGTCAAGCCTCTGGTGGGCGCCGCTTCGGATGGCCCTTCGGACGCCGCCGTGGTGGCACCGCGCCTGGGTCGCGATCGCGGTGTGGCGGTGGCCTGCGGTTTGAATACCTGTTACGGCGATGTGGACGCTTATCACGCCGCTGCCGCTGGCATGGAGGAGTCCCTGCGGAATCTGGTCTGCGTTGGTGCACCGCTGGGCAAGGTGGCGGTGCTGGACAATTTCTGCTGGGGCAACTGCGCCAAGCCCGAGAACCTGGGCAGTCTGGTGCGTGCCTGCGAGGCCTGCCGCGATTACGGTCTGTACTACGGCACCCCGTTCATCTCCGGCAAAGACAGTTTGAACAACGAATACGCCGTTGGCGGCGAGACCATTGTCATCCCGCCGACTCTGCTGATCACCGCCATGACCGTGATGGAAGACGTGACCCGTGCCATCACCATGGACCTGAAGCAAGTCGGCGACGTATTGATTCTGCTTGGCGAAACCCGGGACGAACTGGGTGGTAGCGAGTATCTGGCCGCACACGGCGGTCGTGGTGGTACCGTGCCGCGCGTGGATCAGGCCCTGTCCAAGCCGGTCTTGGAAGCGGTGGCCGCCTGCACCCAGGCCGGACTGGTGAACGCGGCGCACGACTGCTCCGACGGCGGCCTGGCCGTGACCCTGGCGGAGATGGCCTTTGCCGGCGAGCTGGGCCTGGATGTGAATCTGACCGCTGTGCCCCGCAGCGCCGGGTTGGACGATGCCGCCACCGTGCTTTTTGCCGAGAGCAACAGCCGCATTGCTCTGAGCGTGTCCGCCGACAAACGGGACCAGGTCCTGGAACTGCTGACGGAGGTGCCGCACGCGGTGATTGCCAAGGTGGTCAGCGAACAGCAGCTGCAGTTGCGTGGCCTGGGAGTGGATATCCGCTTGGCCAATGCCGACTGCAAAGCGGCCTGGCAGGGCGGCCTGGCGGTGCTCGGCGATTAGAAGCGCTCACCTTTGTCAGAGGGGGCGTTGCTCCTCGGCAGGTCCGTCGCACACCGTCTCGGCCTACCGAACCGGCCGGATTGCGCCGGGCCGGTTTTCTCGTATACATTGGATTATGCCAGCCGCGCGTCTGTTCCCCTTATCACTGTTGCTGTTGCTCGCTTTGGTGGGCTGCACCAGTGGTGGCAGTGCCGGTCTGCAGCCCAACCGGATCGACGCCATGGGCCTGTCTCGGGATACCGGTGATCCGGTTGCCAACGAGCTGTTGGACCGCGCCGACGCCTACTACGACCTCTACCGCGACAGCGGTGGCCAGGGCTACTACGACCAACACCGCTACGCGGTCGATGGCGCGCTGCAGCGCCTGGATGGCCTGGCACCCGGGCTGCAGCCCGAGGATTTGGATAGCGGCATGCATATGGAAGCGCTGGAGCTGCCAACCATGCCCACCAGCCAGGACGACGAGCTGCCCCTGGCGGTGCCGATGGGGCGTGCCTGAGCCACTGTATTGCGCCGACCGGCCGTTGCGCCACCCTGCGCGGCCATGTCGTTCACCCTGGACCAGGCGATTCACGCGATCCGGCACGGCCAGCTGGTGGGCATGCCCACCGAGACCGTGTACGGCCTGGCGGCCGATGCCACCGATGCATCAGCCGTGGCGGCCATTTTTGCAGCCAAAGGCCGGCCGCACTTCGACCCTCTGATCGTTCACGTCGCTGATCTTGCCGGCGCCGAAGCCGTCGCGCAGGTGGATGACCGGGCTCGGCAGTTGATGCGGCAGTTCTGGCCTGGTCCACTGACCCTGGTGCTGCCGCGCCGCGAGATCATCCCCGATCTGGTCACCAGCGGCCTGGACACGGTTGGGGTCCGTTGTCCGGACCATGAATTGGCCAGGCAATTGATCCAGGAAGGTGGCCGTCCCCTGGCCGCGCCCAGCGCCAATCGTTTTGGGCACATCAGCCCGACCACGGCTGCGCATGTCCAGGCCCAGTTGGCTGAGGCCATCGCCGGTGTGTTGGATGGCGGGTCCTGCCGGGTGGGGGTGGAGAGCACGGTGCTGGCGCTGGGGTGGCAGCCATTGGTGCTGCGGCCGGGTGGTATCAGCTGCGAACAGTTGAGCGAGGTGCTCGGCCAACCGGTCGCCGTGGCCAAGAAAAAAGAAGTGGCCAGTCATCTTCCGGCTGAGGCGCCGGGTTTGTTGGCCAGTCATTATGCGCCGCGCATGCCGGTGATACTGCGCGATGGCGCTTGGCCTGATGACGCGACCTGCGGCTTGCTGGCGTTCACCGGCGCCGACCTGCCGCCCGCTGCGGTGGCGGAAATATTGAGTCCCACGGCTGATCTGGCCGAAGCGGCCACTCGCTTGTTTGCCGCGCTACGGCGATTGGAAGCCCGCTGCCTGCCGCGTCTGATGGTGGAATTGGTGCCCGAGCAGGGTCTGGGCGTGGCGATCAATGATCGGCTTCGGCGAGCTGCCGGACGCGGTTGAACGAGAAACAAACCGGGCGCCGCCCGGAACCCATCGTGGGGTTTCCTTATTACCGGTCGGCTCCCGGTTTTCGCGCTGTCTTCTAGGGGTTCCGCCTCTCGTGCTGTGTCCCATAAACAAACAAGCCAGGCTCCGCCCGGAACCCAAAAGGGTTGATTCTACCGGTCGGAGCCT
>CAYONM010000068.1:0-15687 GCA_964405325.1 uncultured candidatus Brocadiaceae bacterium
TCTCGGCTTGGGTAAGAGTGATAGCGAACTCGCCGGTGTGCTGAGCTTCTATTCTTTTTTCTCCACCGTGCCGCGGGGTCGGCATCTGGTGCGGGTCTGCATGGGGACCGCCTGTTATGTACGTGGTGGAAAGTCGATTCTCGAGGCCTTGCGGCAGCGCTTGGGGTTGATGTCGGTGAGACAACGACGGATCAGCAGTTTTCACTGGAGGTGGGACGTTGTTTCGGTGCCTGTGGGCTTGGTCCAGTGATCATGGTGGATGACGATGTCTACCAGCGGGTCGGTGCCAAGAAGGTGCGCGGCATTATCGATCAGTATCGGGCGGTGCCGGCGGTGATGGGGGGGTGCCTCATGACCCGTCTCACGTCGTTTGGCGCTTTTTGGCAATGTCAGAAGGATCTTCAAAAGCAGTGGCAGGAGCGTGACCCGCAAATCCAAGTTTGTCACGGTGGTGGCTGTTTGGCCTCAGGGGCCACTGGCTTGATGGGGGCCTTCGAAAAGGCCATCCGCCTTGAGGGTGTGCGTGCTGAGGTGATGCCCACCGGTTGCATGGGGCCCTGCGTTGCCGGGCCGGTGGTGCGCATCGGCGAGCATCAGTACGAGCAGGTTGCTCCCACCGACGCTGCGGTGCTGGTGCGAGAGCATTTCACCCACGGTCGGGCAGTGCCGAAATTAATGAACGAACAGCGGCGGCTTCAATTGTCGCATCAGCAGCAGATCGTGCTGCGGAAATGCGGTCGGATCGCACCGGATGAGATCACCGATTATCTGGCCTTGGGCGGCTACGCGGGCTTGGTCCGAGCCTTGGAGGAGCTGGGGCCGGACGGGGTGCTGGCCGAGATGAAGGCTTCCGGTCTGCGTGGTCGCGGCGGCGCGGGCTTTCCGACCTGGAAAAAGTGGGATTTCACCAAGCAGGCAAGCGGCGAGCGGAAATTCGCCCTATGCAATGCGGATGAGGGCGATCCCGGTGCGTTCATGGACCGTTCGGTCTTGGAGGGCGATCCTCACTCGGTGATCGAGGGGATGTTGATTGCGGCGTATACCATTGGCGCCTCGCAGGGCTATCTGTATGTGCGAGCCGAATATCCGCTAGCGGTGGAACGCTTGCAGATCGCCTTGTCCCAGGCTCGGGAGTACGGACTGCTTGGTGGGCATATCCTCGGTACGGAATTCAGTTTCGACCTGGATATTCGCATGGGCTCCGGCGCCTTCGTTTGCGGCGAGGAGACCGCGCTGATCACCTCCATCGAGGGGCATCGCGGTGAGCCGCGGCCGCCGTTTCCAGCGCAACAAGGTCTGTGGCAGCAGCCGACCTTGCTGAACAATGTGGAAACCTATGCCAACGTGTCGTATATCGTTGGCGAAGGTGGTCAGGCCTATGCTCGTTACGGCACCGAACGCAGTAAGGGCACTAAGGTCTTCGCCTTAGCCGGTGCGATCGAGAATAGCGGTTTGGTGGAGGTGCCCATCGGCATTCCCCTGGGTGATCTGATCTACGATATCGGTGGTGGTATTCCTGGCGGTCGATGCTTCAAGGCGGCGCAGTTGGGCGGCCCCTCCGGTGGCTGCATTCCAGCCGGACATCTGGATGTTCCCGTGGATTACGAGAATCTGGCCGAACTCGGTGCCATCATGGGGTCCGGCGGCATTGTGGTGATGGACGACACTTCGTGCATGGTCGATGTGGCACGTTTCTTTCTGGAATTCGTCCAGGAAGAGAGTTGCGGCAAATGCGTGCCCTGCCGCGTCGGCACCAAGCGCATGTTGGAAATACTCGAACGCATCTGCGACGGTCAGGGTCGCGAGGCTGATATCGATCTGCTGATCGAACTCGGCCAGAAGATCAAGGATTCCGCGCTCTGCGGTCTTGGCCAGACCGGGCCCAATCCGGTGTTGTCGACCATCCGGCACTTCATGGACGAATATGTCGCGCATATCCGTGAGAAACGCTGTCCGGCTGGTGTCTGTCATGGCCTGGTGGATGCGCCTTGCCGCAGCGGTTACCCTGCGGCGGTGGATATTCCCGGTTTTGTGTCGCTGGTCGCCGACGGCCGGATCGAGGAAGGCCTGCGCTTGCATCGCAATCGCAATCCCTTTGTCGATCGCAATCCCTTTGTCGGCGTTTGCGCCCGGGTCTGTTATCAGACCTGCGAAAACCGTTGTCGTCGGTGGACCTTGGACGGCGAGGCAGTGTCGGTGCGTGGCGTGAAGCGCTACATGGCCGATCGCGAAGCTGAACCGCAGCTGCCCGAGGTGCGTCTGGATGCGGACAAGGCCCGGCGCAGGGTTGCGGTGATCGGTGCGGGCCCGGCGGGTTTGAGCTGTGCCTATTTCCTGGCTCGGCTGGGTTATCGGCCCGATGTGTTTGAGGCTGAACACCGCGCTGGTGGCATGTTGGTGCAGGCTATTCCGCAATATCGTCTGCCGCGAGAAATCGTCGATGGCGAGGTGCGGATGATCGCCAGCATGGGTGTCCGCTTTCAGTTCGGTATGAAACTGGGCGAGCAGATCACCTTGGAGCAATTGCGTGGTCAGGGTTACGAGGCAGTATTCCTTGGTCTCGGCGCTCCCGATGGTCTGCCACTCGGCATTCCCGGTGAGGAGGCCGAGGGTGTGGTGGATGGTTTGGAATTCGAGCGCGATTTCAATCTGACCGGGTCCGCCTGGGTCGGTCGGCGGGTTGCGGTGGTCGGCGGCGGCAATGCTGCGGTGGACTGCGCTCGTTCGGCGCTGCGGCTTGGAGCCGAGGAGGTCACCATTGTCTACCGCCGCACCCGTGAGCAGATGCCGGCTTATGAAGAGGAAATTGAACAGGCGATCAAGGAGGGGGTGACCATCTGTGCCCTGACTAATCCCACCAAGGTGGTTACCGATCACGGCAAGGTGATCGGCCTGCAATGCAAGGAAATGGAATTGGGTGACTTCGATGGCAGCGGCCGTCGTCGGCCACAGGATTCGGGTCGACAGATAACCATCCAGTGCGAGCAGGTGATTACCGCCATTGGTCAGCGTCTGAATCTGGCACCCATCTGCCAGGGTCATGAGTTGCGCATGCGCCGCGACCATTTCATCGAGGTGGACCCCGCTACTGGACGGACCTCCACCAAATGGATTTTCGCTGGCGGTGATGCGGTCTCAGGGCCCTTGTCGGTGGTGAATGCGGTTGGTGCAGGCGAGCGTGCAGCAGTGGGCATCAATACCCTGCTGACCGGTGAATCGGGTGCATTTTGGCGCACCGACAAGCCGTTGGATACCCAGTACGATCCCGATACCGAGCCGGTTGCCTTCCCGCGGGAGGACCTGCCCGTCATGGCGGTGGAAGACCGCAGTGGCAATTTCAACGAAGTCGAGTTGGGCTGGTCGCGCGATGTTGCGGTTCGGCAAGCCAAACGCTGCCTGCGCTGCGAATATGGCAAGCGCGTTGCCTGTGAAGAGGTTTTGCAATGAGTCAGATCAACCTGTCCATCGATGGTGTATCGCTATCGGTCGATCCGGGAATCAGCATCCTGCATGCGGCACGTGCAATCGGTATCAACATCCCCAGTTTGTGTTATCTGGAAAATGTCCAGTGTCTCGGTGCCTGCCGGGTGTGTCTGGTGGAGGTGGTGGGGGCCCGGACCCTGGTCGCGGCCTGTTCCACCCCGGTCACACCGGATATGCAGGTGCGCACCAATTCCGCGCGGGTGCGTGAGGTGCGCAAACTGGTGGTGGAATTGTTGTTATCAGAGCATGCTGGCGACTGCACCACTTGCGAGCGATCGATGGATTGCGAGTTGCGTGCTCTGGCACATCGCCTGGGTATCGATGATGTCCGCTTCGACGGCGAGACCACCATCACCAATATCGATACCTCCACCGCTGCCCTGGTGCGTGACAATGGAAAATGCATCAAATGCCGACGTTGTGTGTCGGTATGCAATGAATTGCAGCAGGTGGGGGCGCTCTTCCCGCAGGGACGCGGATTTTCAGGCGCGATCGGCCCGGCGTTCAATAAACCCCTCTCGGAAGTGGCCTGCGTCCAGTGTGGACAGTGTGCCGCCGTCTGTCCGGTTGGTGCCATCGTCGAGAAATCCCATATCGAGCACGTCCAGCAGGCCATCGACGATCCGGAAGTACATGTGGTGGTGCAGACCGCGCCAGCGATCCGGGCCGCCTTGGGGGAATGTTTCGGCATGCCACCGGGGACCTTGGTGACGGGTAAGATGTGTGCCGCCTTGCGTCGGCTTGGTTTCGATGCGGTGTTCGACACCAATTTCACTGCCGATCTGACCATCCTGGAGGAGGGGACGGAACTCTTGACCCGTTTGAAGACCGCTCTGGTCGATCAGCAACCGGTGGCGCTGCCGATGTTCACCTCCTGTTCACCCGGGTGGATCCAATACGCCGAGTATTTCTATCCCGAATTCCTGCCCAACCTATCCACCTGCAAATCACCACAGCAGATGTTTGGCGCGGTCGCCAAGACGTATTACGCCAAGCGGATCGAACGGAGTCCTGAGAACATCTTCGTGGTGTCGATCATGCCCTGTACGGCCAAGAAGTTCGAGTGTGCCCGGGCCGAATTGAATGATAGCGGTGTGCAGGACGTGGATGCTGTCTTGACGACTCGCGAACTGGGCCGCCTGATCACCAGTGCCGGCATCGATTTCACGGAACTGCCCGACGAAACCATGGATGCCCCTTTGGGGCTGAGTTCGGGTGCAGCGGATATCTTCGCCAATACCGGTGGCGTGATGGAAGCCGCGCTTCGCACCGCTTGGGAAATCGTCACCGGCACCGAATTGCCCATGGCGAAATTGCATGTGGCGCCAGTGATGGGCCTCGAGGGCGTGAAAATGGCCAGTATTCCGGTTTCCGGTTGCGTGCCCGAATGGTCCTTTTTGGAAGGGGTGGAGTTGAAGGTGGTGGTGGCGCACGGCCTGGGCAATGCCAAAAAAGTATTGGAGGCGCTGAAAGCCGGTCAGCTCGACGCGCATTTCGTCGAGGTGATGACCTGCCCTGGTGGCTGTATTGGAGGTGGTGGTCAACCCCGCTTCTGCACCGATGCCATCCGCGAAGCGAGAATCGCGGCGATCTATCAGGAGGACGAAGGCAAGCCGACCCGTAAATCACATGAGAACCAGGCCGTGCAGCAACTCTACGAGGAATTCCTTGGCGCTCCGCTTGGTCATCTCAGTCACGAATTGCTGCACACACATTATCAACGGCGTGAGCGTATCCGCAGCGTATCCCCAGCTGCCGTGGAGGATTCGCCCGCTCCAGCGTGATCCGTTGTACGGATCCGGGAGGTGTTCTATGAGTCTGCCCAATTGTTGGGAATTCCATGCCTGCGGCCGCGAGCCCGGTGGTATCAATGCCGAAAAGGATGGCGTTTGTGAAGTCGCCATTTGCACCGGAGCCGACCGTATCCACTACGGGGTCAACGGCGGCCGCGCCTGCTGGGGCATCGACAGCGACAAGCAGCACTGTCCGGGTCGGTTGAAACAACAAAACCATCGACAGCCGGCCTCGTGCACCGCCTGCGAATTCTACGATCTGGTGCACGAGCAGGAGGGGGACTGCATCCTGGCCTTCAACGAGATCAGGCAGTTGGTGGGGTTGCCACCACTCGCCAATGGTATTTATCGCTGAGTGCTGGTGGATAGACCGGTGACCTCATCGAATACGTCCAAAATACGGCGATATTCACGGTTTTTCAGCTCGTGCAGGCGTTCGTCGGGGTCGGAGGGGTTCCAGGCTTCTTGAAAGACCACGCGGCGGACGCCAGCCTGCAGCATTTCCTTGGCGCAGCCGAAGCAGGGTTGCAGGGTCGTGTAGCAGGTGGCGCCGGCGACGGCGATGCCGAATCTGGCTGCCATCAACAAGGCATTCTGCTCGGCGTGGACGCAGATGCAGAGATCGTAGCCGGTGCCCGGTGGGAATTGCTCACGCTCGTTACAGCGCAGGCAGCCGCCATCGGTGCAGTTGGGCATGCCGGCAGGCACGCCGTTGTAGCCGGTGGCGATGATCCGATTTTCCCGGACCAGCACGGCGCCGACTTTCCGTCCACAGCAATCAGCGCGAGTGCGCACGGCCTCCGCGATCTGCAGGTAATAGGTGTCCCAATCCGGCCGCATGCTGTCTCCTGGGAAGGAGACCTTTGGTCTCAGCAGGCGAAGGCAAGACTGGGATCAGACGTCCCCGAGCACCGCTCGTGTGGCGATGGTCTGTTTGCCAGCGGTGCCGGTCAGTTCCAGCTGCCACAGGCCAGGTGCCGGTAATTCCACGGCGATGGCTTCGGCGGGATCGGCCCAGTCCACCACCCGATCCATGCTGGCATCGGCGGGACGGCGGAAACGGACTTGGACGCCCTGCAGCGGTAAGGGACCGGTCAGCTGCAGTTGCACCTGAAGATCACCCGGACAGGTGGTCGCCAGCTGGTAACCGAGCAGGTCAAAGGTGTGGCGCTGCTTCTTCTGCTGGTCGAAACGTTGGGAGTCCTGATAGGGATGCGCCGAAACCGAATCGGGCTGCAGGCTTTTGGCGGTGTAGATCATGATGCCATTGGGTACCGCGGCGATCAGCACCAGAATCAACCACAGCCAGGGCCAGAAGCCGCCAGAAGGTTTTTTGACATCGGTGTTGGCATCGGTCATGGTATGGACTCCTCTGATTTCGGATGAAGTCGGCCGATTCGTATCACGGTCGGCGAATTGGCAGGGGGACGCGTTCTTCCAGGCCATCTTGATCCTGGATCAGGACCTCGATGGCCATTTTATGGCCGACAAAATCCTGCTGGGGTATTTCCAGAAAGAGGGAGATTTCCTCCCGCGCTGATGGCTCCAGATCGAAATGCAATTGTTGCGCAATCAATTGCCCCGGCGAGTCGGGACCCAGTTCCAGCCGGATCTGTCGATCCAGGCTGGTACGGTTGACCACCGAGATCCGGAAATTCTTCCGTACCACCGCTTCGCCAGCGCTGTTGCTGGTGGCCATGGCCGGGTTGCGGTCGCGTAGGCGTTCGACCTTCAAGGGGGTGCGCAGGCTGACCATGACGATGCTGACAATGAGTAAGGCCAGCAGCACCAGACCGTACCACAATTGTCGCAAGCGCCAGAAGGTGAACGTGCCACCTGCCAGGGCGTTTTCCGAGGAGTAGCGGATCAGGCCCAGGGGTTTGTCGATGCGGGCCATGACGCTATCGCAGGCGTCAATACAGGCGGCGCAGTGCAGACACTCCAATTGGTTGCCGTTGCGGATGTCGATGCCGGTGGGACAGACCTGCTGACACATGCCGCAATCGATGCAGTCACCGGTGGTCTGGTCTTTTTTCTTGCCGCGTGGTTCACCACGCTGCTGGTCGTAGGTCACCACCAGGGTGTCGGAATCCAGCATCACGCTCTGCAAGCGACCGTAGGGGCAGACAATGGTGCAGGTCTGCTCCCGGAACCAGCCGAAATTGAATAACAAAATACCGGTGGTGATGGCCCAGAAGGTGAAGGCGCCTGGATGTGAGCGTGGATCCACCAAAATGCCGAAGAGGAAAACCTGGGTGTAGGTACTGGTGGGTAGAAACAGGGCGGTGGCGGTGTTGGCCAGGGCCCAGGCAACCATGACGTAGAGGAACCATTTCACCAACTTGCGGGTCAGCAGATCAAAGGACCAAGAGGCCTGGTCCTGACGGCGGCGGCGATGCGCCGGGCCTTCCAGCAACAGCTCCAAGGGACGGAAGACGAATTCCAGGGTGAAATTGTGTGGACAGAGCCAGCCGCAGAACACCCGCCCCAGCAAGGAGACCAAAAGCAGGGTGCCGACCAGGGCCATCAGGATGCCCATCAGCAGGAAAATGGAGTCCTGCGGCCAGAAGACCTGTCCCAGGACATGATATTGCCGATGCGGGATGTCGATGAACAGCACCCGGTTGGCACTGATGTGCAGGAAGGGCAGAGCCAGGTAGAACAGCAACAGGCCCCAGGTCAGAAGTTGTCGTCTGAAGCGCCAGGCGCCACGAACAATATGCACGTACTGCCAATGTCGTTTGCCGTCAGCATCGACACTGGCGAGGATGGAGCGAAAATCCTGTTTTTTTTCGACCATATGTCTATGTCAGTGCAGCTTACGCCGAGAATGGGCCGAAGCGAGGCCACTCAGGCCGAAGGCTCTGCATCGGTGTCGCCAGCGGGCCCGGCCTCTTCCGGCGGGTTGTTTGTCGGTGCACTCAGATGCGGGAATTCCTTGCGCTCGCCTTCGGGCGCCTTGCCTAGCTCGGTACTGCCGTCCGATTTTTTGGCGGTGTTCAGGTTGGTATCGACGATGTAGAAGACCACGTTCTGGATGTCGCGTCGGGAAAGTTTGCGTTCGTGAGCCGGCATCTGGCCGCCATTACGTCCTTTGGCGATGGTCTTCACCATTTCCTTGAGGGTGATGGGATGCAGCCAATAGGCATCACGCAGGTTGGAGCCGACATTGCCCCAGAGTTCGGCGGTGTGGCAGGAGGCGCAGGCGGCTTGGTTCCAGACCTTGGCGCCATCGGCGATGCGGCTGGCATCGCTGACCTCGGCTACGAGTTCTGCTTCGGTCCAGGGGCCGGTATCCAGTTTGGCAACCCGCTTGGCGACCAGTTTCTCTTCGTGAGCCAGGCTTTCGGCGCCCAAGCGACCGGTGCCGATCAGGCCATCGAAGAGGTGGAAATGGTAGTGGGCGAAATAGAACACGGTCCAGACTATCGCGACGTAGAAGATGTTCATCAACCAGGCGGGCAGCTGGTTGTCATATTCCTGGATCCCGTCGAAATCATGATCTTTCAATTTGTCGTGTTGGTAGCCGTTATCGGCCATTGGACACCTCGCCATCATCCAAGGGAAGTTCGCCCATTTTCTTGTACAGGCCCTTGCGACGGTCGGCTAGGACATACCAGACCACCGCGACGAAAACGGCCATGAACAGCAGCAGGATCAGGACCGGCAAAAAGGACTCGTGCGCAGTCATCGCTTTCAGCATGGTTTTATTCCTTGTTCAGATCGGTGCCGAGGCGCAGCAGGTAGGCGATCAGGGCGATGATCTTTTTATCGCGTAGTTCGCGCACCGTTTGCTCGGCTTCCTGCTTCGCTTCTGGTTCGTCGTCTGACACGGCTGTCGGATCGGGTATCGGTGGTTGGGTCGCGCTGCCAGCGGCTGTCTTCACCAGCAGATCCATCACCTCGTCGGCCTGTTGTTTGGCCAGCTGTTCCGCATCGCGTATCTCGGCCTTGGTATAGGGATGGAACAGCGGAATGCCGGCCAGGGTGCGCAGTTTGGTTGACAGGCTGGCGTAGTCCATATCGCGATGATACAGATGCGAGTAATTCGGCATCACCGAGCCTTCAGAGGTCTCTTGCGGATTGTACATATGCCGCCAGTGCCACATGGCGCCGGCACCGCCCTGATACTTGAGGCCGATGCGATCCAGGTCTGGGCCGGTGCGCTTGGAGCCCCACAGGAAGGGGCGGTCGTAGATGTCTTCGCCGGCACGGGTGTATTCACCCTCGTAACGCGCGGTGTCGGCGCGTAGGGTCCGGACCATCTGGGTGTGGCAGGTGTTGCAGCCTTCGGCGATGTAGATGTCGCGACCCGCGAGTTCCAGCGGGGTATAGGGCTTCACCGATTCGATTTTCGGTGTCAGCGCACCCTGGATCATATTGGGGATGATCTCGGCGATGCCACCAATGGCCAGAGCGATCACCGTCAGTACGGTCATCAGGGTTGGCCAGCGCTCGATCAAGGCATGGATGCGACTCACCTGTTCACCCCGGCTAGCCAGCTTGGTGGCATCAGCGATGTATTCGTTGAAGTCGGTTTCCTTGGCCAGAGGGGCGGCCTGGACCTCCGGCTCGGGAACGAAGGTGCCGGCCTTCATGGTCTTGTAGATGTTCCAGACCATCAGGCAGGCGCCGGTCAGGTACAGCATCCCGCCAAAGGCACGGATGTGCCAGAATACGTAGACGGTCTTGATCATTTCGATCCAGTCCTGGTAGACCAGCTTGCCGTACTCGTCGAACTGGAACCACATGGCGCCCTGGGTCAGACCGGTGATCCACATGGTGATGGCGTACAGGCCGATGCCGATGGTGGCGATCCAGAAGTGGAAGTTGGCCTGGAATTCCGAGTGCAGTTTGGTGCGGTACAGCTTGGGCATCAGCCAATACAGCATGCCCATGATCATGAAACCGACCCAACCCAGGGCACCAGAGTGGACGTGGCCGATGGTCCAGTCGGTGTTGTGCGAGAGCGCGTTCACATCACGCAGACTCAACAGCGGCCCCTCGAAGGTGGCCATGCCGTAGAAGGTCACCGAGGCGACGAAGAATTTCAGCACCGGGTCGCGGCGCACCTTGTCGAAGGCGCCGCGCAGGGTCAGCAGACCGTTGACCATGCCGCCCCAGCTGGGAGCCAGCAGCATGATGGAGAAGGTGATCGCCAGGGTTTGGGCCCACTGCGGCAGGCTGCTGTGTAGCAGATGGTGCGGTCCAGCCCAGATGTAGATGAAGATCAGGGCCCAGAAGTGGAAGATGGACAGTCGATAGCTGTACACTGGCCGCTCGGCTGCTTTGGGCAGGTAGTAGTACATCAGGCCGAGGATCGGCGTGGTCAGGAAGAAGGCGACCGCGTTGTGGCCGTACCACCATTGCACCAGGGCATCCTGCACCCCGGCATAAACGCTGTAGCTCTTGAACAGGCTAACTGGCATGGCCAGGGAGTTGCCAACGTGCAGCATGGTGATGCCGACCCAGGTGGCGATGTAGAACCAGATGGCGACGTACAGATGGCGCTCACGACGTTTGGCGATGGTGCCGAACATGTTGATGCCAAAGGCGATCCAGCTGAGCGCGATCAGGATATCGATGGGCCATTCCAGCTCCGCGTATTCCTTGCTGGTGGTGATGCCCAGCGGCAAGGTGATGGCCGCCAGGACGATGATGATCTGCCAACTCCAGAAGTGGAATTGCGAGATCCGGTCTGACCACATGCGTGCCTTTAGTAGCCGCTGGATCGAATAATACACGCCAGCAAAGATGCCGTTGCCGGTAAAGGCGAAGATCACGGCGTTGGTGTGCAGGGGGCGTAAGCGGCCGAAGCCGAGCCATTCCGCATTTAACCAGCCAAAGCCCCAGAGACTGCCCATGCCTGCCAATTGCAGGGCGATGAACACGCCAGCCGAAAAACCGACGATGCCCCAGACGATGGTGGCGATGGCGAAGAGACGGACGATGGCATCGTCGTAGCGGAAGGTGTCGAGCAGCGGCTTCTGCGGCTGCGCATCGACGACTGTAGTCATGCGTGTTTCCTGTGTCCCGTGGCGCGCTTACTGTCGGCTGGAGCCTTTTCGTCCGGATCGTGCAGCATGCGGAGGCTCGGTGTATCCAGATCGTCGAATTGGCCATGGCGAACCAGCCAGACAGCAAACACCAGTGCGATGGCGAACAGCAGGAGTCCGGCACTGGTCAGCAGCAGGTACATGGCCATGAGCTTCTCCCAATGGAAAATGACCACGCTACCAGTAGCGCTAACCCCGCAAGAGACGGCCCCTGCTGGGCTTGGACAAGTCGCCAGAGGGAAACGGCGGCCTGCTGAGCATATGTGAGCGATAAGCAACGCAGAAGGGCGGCAAAAGATCAAGCGAAATGTAATGTTTATTTTTTGACGGGCCCTAAGATGCTGCTCGGGAGATTTACAGCGACAACACGTATGCGACCAGGTCCTGCCGTGCTGTTGCCGACAGCGCGGCAGCAGCCGATGACTTCTGAGGCCTCCCTCAGAGGGGGCGTTGCCCCCTTTGACGCGTCCCTCAGAAGTCGAAAGAGGGCCGGATTCGAGACGAAACAAGCGAGCGCGTCCAAGCGCGAAGTCGTCCGACCGAGCGGTGGTTTTGGGCGTAAAATGCGCGAAGCGCCGCCCAAAACGCTCGCGCAGCGAGCGAACCGCGACGAAGGAGCGTGGGGGTGTGCGCCGGAGGCGTGAGGGGGCAGCGCCCCCTCTGAGGGAGGCGTCCCCTTTGAGGGAAACGTCATAATTTATCGGATAATACGATACTTTCTGCTAATGCGATGTGGTATCCCGCTGCTATTTGCCGAGGGCATGCCATGAGCATCGAACATCCGGCCAAGGTTCGCCCCGCTTCCGGCGGCCTTGTGCTGAGGCATCGCCTCCTAGGCTCCCGCCCACATGAGCGTTGCCATCATCGACTACAACGCCGGCAATCTGACTTCCGTGGCTCGGGCCCTGGCCCACCTGGGGGTTGATGCCGCGATCACCGACGATCCCGACAAGTTGCGCCACGCCAGCCGGGTGATTTTTCCCGGCGTTGGCGCGGCCGCATCCTGCATGCAGCAGCTGAAAGCGGCCGGCATGGACCAGGCTCTGCGCGAAACCGTGGCCAGCGGTAAGCCGGTGCTGGGCATCTGTGTTGGCATGCAACTGCTGTTTCGACACAGCGATGAAGACGGTGGGGTCGACTGCGTTGGCCTGTTGCCCGGCCGAGTCAAGCGCTTCCAACCGGTCAATCGGCAAATCAAGGTGCCGCACATGGGTTGGAACCCGGTTCGGCTGTTCGATCCGGTGCTGCGAAAGGACATTCCCGAGCAGAGCTGCTTCTATTTTGTCCATAGCTATTATTGTGCACCGGATCAGGACCCCAGGACCCAAGTGGTGGCTGAGTGCGAGCACGGGCATACCTTTTGCGCTGGTATCCGACGGCAGAATCTGGTAGCGGTCCAGTTCCATCCCGAGAAAAGCGGCATGGTGGGTTTGCAGCTGCTCAAGAATTTTCTGGCGGAGTAACGGATATGGGACTGACGAAACGCGTGATCGTGTGTCTTGATGTTCGTGATGGCCAGGTGACCAAGGGCATCAAATTCAAAGGCAATGTCGACCTGGGCGATCCTGTCGAGTACGCCCGCGACTATTATCAGCAGGGGGTCGACGAGCTGGTGTTCTACGACATCACCGCCTCGGCCGAACGACGCAGCCTGTTTTTGGATGTGGTCCAGCGAGTCGCTGCCAATATCTTTATTCCCTTTTCGGTGGGCGGTGGTATCCGCGATGTCGACACCATGCGCGCTGTGTTGTTGGCGGGGGCCGAGAAGGTCAGCATCAATTCACCCGCGGTACGACATCCCGACCTGATCGCCGATGGGGCGCGAGCATTTGGCGCGCAATGCATCGTACTGGGGATGGATGTGCTGAAGGTGGGAGTGAAGCCGGGCATCCCCTCCGGTTACGAGGTGGTGATCGATGGTGGTCGTTCGCCCACCGGCAAGGATGCGGTGGCTTGGGCTCAGGAGGCCGAACGACGAGGGGCCGGTGAGATCTGCCTGAACGCCATCGACACCGATGGTGTTCGGGGAGGCTACGAGATCACCATCACCCGTCGTATTGCCGATGCGGTGCGCATTCCGGTGATCGCCTCTGGTGGTGGCGGTCAGCCAGAGCATCTGGTTGAAGCGGTTACCCGTGGTGGTGCCGAGGCCGCGCTGGTGGCCAGCATGGTGCACTATGGCGACTACAGCGTTGGCGAGATCAAAGACGCCATGCATGCGGCTGGTGTGCGGGTGCGTTAGGTCAGGCTGACCGGGCTGTGGCAGCGTACCTGATACCGACCGTGCCCGGCAGCGAAGGCCGTAAGGTTCAGTATATCAATAACTTAGGTGTTTGTCTGCGAGAATGGCAAGGCAGATGCTTAGGACAGCCGACCGGGTCGGACTGACTCGACTGGATAGGTGGATGGCATGGCCAAACGAGACTACTACGACGTGCTTGGACTGGAAAAAGGTGCCAGCGATGCGGAGATCAAAAAGTCCTATCGCAAACTGGCCATGAAGTACCACCCGGACCGTAATCCGGGCGACCAGGAAGCCGAGGGCAAATTCAAAGAAGCCGCTGAAGCCTATGAGGTGCTTTCGGACAGCCAGAAACGACAGCGCTACGACCAGTATGGTCACGCCGGCGTCGAGGGCATGGGGCATGCCGGACAGGGCTTCTCCTCCATGGAGGACATCTTCTCCGCCTTCGGCGATATTTTCGGCGGCGGTGGCGGTTCTATTTTTGATAACTTCTTTGGCGGCGGTGGCGGTGGCCGTCGTCGTGGTCCGCCCCAGGGCGCCAATCTCAAGCTCTCGCTCTCGCTCAGCTTCAAGGATGCCGCTTTCGGCTGTCAGAAGACCATCGATCTGCGCCGCAACGAGCGCTGCGAAACGTGCGGTGGCTCCGGTGCCAAGAAGGGCACCCAGCCGCAGACCTGCGTCATGTGCGGTGGTCAGGGCACGGTGCGGCAGGGTCAGGGCTTTTTTGTGGTGCAGACCACCTGCCCACGTTGCGGTGGTCAGGGCAAGGTGATCTCCGATCCCTGCACCAGCTGCAATGGCGAGGGCATGAAACCCGAGAAGGTCACCATCAAGGTCAAGATCCCCGAAGGCATCGCCGACGGCGATCAGCTGCGGGTATCCGGCGAAGGTGAACCGAGTCTGGAAGGGGGGCCGCGCGGTGATCTGTATGTGGTCTTGCGGGTCCAGCCGGACGAGTTCTTCCAGCGCGATGGCTACAACGTGGTCTGCCAGGTTCCGGTCTGCTACAGCCAGGCTACGCTCGGGGCCGAGATCCAGGTACCGACGCTCCAAGGCCGGGTCAACTTGAAGGTGCCCGCCGGTACCCAACCCGGCGAGATTCTGCGCCTGCGCGGCCAGGGCATTCCCACCGGTCGTGGCGGTCGTGGTGATCAGCTGGTGTTGGTGCAGCTGAGCGTGCCCAAGAAGCTGTCCGCCGAACACGAGAAACTACTCCGGGAACTGGCTGAACACGAAAAAAAGGATGTCACGCCGGAGCAAAAAGGTTTTTTTGAACGCCTGAAGGAACTCTTTGATTGAGCCAGCTGACCGTTGGCAGTGGTAAAAAGGAAGCATCGTGAGCAAGAAGAAACAGGACACGGCCGATCAAGTGGCCAAGGACGACGAACTGATTGAAAAGGTCGCTGCAGCTGCAACCGAGGCCGCCGAACAGGCGGAAGCGGACGAAGCGGCAAGCGATGAAAGCCAATCGGAAACCATGGAGGTCGGCGTGGCCGAGTTTGAAAAACTCCATACGGAAAATCGTGAGTTGAAAGAACGGATCATTCGGCAACAGGCGGATTTTGATAATATCCGCAAGCGCCTGCGCCGAGAGGCCGACCAGGCCGGATCACGACAGCTGGCCAGCTTCATACGTCCGCTGCTGGTGGAGATGGACAATTTCGAACACGCGCTCAACGCCGCCAAGCCCGAGCATTTCCAGGATTTCGCCATGGGCGTAACCATGGTCCGTGAAAATATCCTGGGCATTTTGGGTCATTCCGGCATCGAGGTGGTGCCCTGCGAAGGCGTGTTCGATCCGGCCTGGCACGAGGTAATCGCCGAGTGCGAAGATCCTGACAAGGCACGCGGCACCATTTTGGAAGTGCATCGCCAGGGCTATCGGCTTGGCGAGCAGGTGATCCGTGCCGCGCAGGTGGTGGTCAGCCGGCCGCCAGCAGACCCGCAGCCGGAAGCCGATGCTGATGCCGATTCCGATCAGGAATCGGAGTAAGACGCTCGGACGCTGATCGGCAAAGCGGTCCTTGTGACCGTGGTCTGGCTTTGGTAGGAAGCCCTTAGGGCCCGTCAATAAATAAAGGTAGCGTCTCACTTGATCTTTTGCCGCCCT
>CAYONM010000069.1:0-15592 GCA_964405325.1 uncultured candidatus Brocadiaceae bacterium
TGATGATTTGGCCAAAGGAACGGGGGGTCGATGGTCGTCCGGTGGAGCCCAGGCCAGAGGTAATGGACGATCTCGTTGCCAATACGGCGCAGGTGGCAATCTGGCGTGAACGATTGGCTGATCTCGGCTGGATCATGAAAGCGCTGAAGGAAGATATCGCCAAACGGGCAAACAAGGAAGACGGCTGTTCTGGTGCCTTCTGGGAAGGCCGTTTCAAATCGGTGCCGCTGTTGGATCAGCAAGCCCTGCTGGTCTGTATGGCCTATGTCGATCTGAATCCAATTCGGGCCAAGATAGCTGATCGACCGGAACGGTCGCGCTATACGGGTGACAGCATTAGTGCATGGCAGTAAAAAAACCATAACCATCGGGGTGGCCTTTGCCTCGCACGGCCTCTGCGACGTTGTAGAACCATCGAAATGCCGTTGCCATTCCTTCGGAAGACCATGCGGTCCGCCCAGGGCCTTGCGTCGACCGCGATGCTGTGCCGCTCGACATGGTTTGCTTTACAGCGCCTGATACAAAGCCTCGGCAATGATCATGCAGCCGGTTTCGGAGGGGTGCACGATGTCGGCGCCGTGGTTGCTGCCGAAGATGGCGCCGGGGCGGTTCTGTAGCAGGGCCTGGAAACGGGTGTGTAGGTCGATCCAGCCGGCGTGGTATTTTTTGGCGATGCGCTCCCCGGCGGCAAGGTAGTCCGGGAGTGCCTGCAGCACGCGGTGGCGATAGCTGAGGGGATTGCTTTCCTGGCTGAGGTAATAGGGCGACAGCAGTTGCATGCGGCAATCTGGTTGCTGTTCGCGCAGGCGGTCGAGGAGTTCGTCGTAGATCGCCTCGTAGCTTGCAGGGCTGATGGGATCGGGACTTTGGCTGACGAAACGGTTGATGTCGTTGATGCCGATTTTCATCACCAGCTGGTCCGGCTTGTGCGCCAGGCAGTCTTCCTGCCAACGGAACTGCAGGTTGCGGATGGTGTGGCCGCCGATGCCGCTGTTGATCAGGTGCAGGCTGCGGGCCAGTTGGGGCTCGCGGGCGTGCAAGAGGGCCTGCCACAGGCGCATGTAGCCGGTGCCGTAGGGGGCCAGGCCGGGTTGCCGGTGGCCGGCGTCGGTGATGGAGTCGCCGATGAACAGGACGGTTTCGCCCGCCTGCAGGCGGGGTGTGGCCGGCTTGGTGCCGCCCAGGGCGCGATGGACCTGTTCCGCCAATAAAATGGAGCCTTCCTGGTTGGGGTGGGCTTCGTCTCCGCCGAGGGCCAGGGGGCCTTCGCTGCGCAGGACGCTTTCCAGACTCTCCTGGACGGGGACGTAGTCGACGCCGTCCAGGGCTGCCGCTGCACCCAGGGCTTGGCGGTAGCCGGCGTGCAGGCGACGGATCTGACCGGTGTACCAAGCGGGATCGTCGTTCAGCGTCAGGTTGGGCGTGTCGACCAACAGGATGCGGGTTTCAGGTGAGTGCGCACGGGTGAAGCCCAGTAGCTCCTGCAGGGCCTGACCGAAGGATTCGGCGTCCATGCATTCACTGCCCTGGTTCTGTTGATGCCAGCAGTCCGCCAGGCCCAGGGTCAGGACCACCCAGGCGGGGCGGTGCCACAGTACGTCGTCGCTCCAGCGCTGGCGGCAGGTGTGCAAATGGTCGCCGGGCAGGGTCTGGTCGATCACCTGGCCCTGCCACTGGGGGTGCTCGGCCAGCAGCAGGTCGCGCAGACGACGGGCCCAGGCCGATCCCCGCGGCGCTTGCTGCTGGTCGCTTTCGCGGATTTCTTCACCGACGACAACAATGTTGTCGTTGTTTCCCAGGTCGAATGACATAATGTGCTCCTTAGTTGTTCCGTCAGAGGGGGCTCACGCCGACTCACTCGAGCGGCAAGCGGCCATTTTTCTGGCCGTTCGGCGCTCTCCGCCGGTCCGGTTCGGACTTTGGCGCCGCATTTGCAGCTTGAGCAGGCCCTTCGCAGGTCCCGTGCTCCTCGCTCCGCAGTGGTTGTATCTGGCCAAGCCGGGAGCCAAAGTGGCCTTGCGGTGAGATGCTGTCGACTGAAGACGGCATCGCGCAGGCAACCCTCGTCAGGATTCAGCTGTGCCGCGCGCCAGCACCGCTACCAACAGGCTCCACATGCACAGGATTAGGTTCTGGATTGGCAGCTGCAAGGGGGTGGGCAGGCAGTAGATGATTGCCACCGTGGGTATCCACACCCCCCAGTTGGCGATCAGGGTCGGCAGGTAGCGCTTCTGGTACCAGCTGCTCTCGCGCAGGCGGCGCCAGGGACGGGATTCGCCCTCAATCAGGCCGTAGCCGATCACCATGGTGGTGACCGCCCAAATGGGGACGTAGATGAATTGGTCTACCAGAACCTTGGTACTGACCGTTAGCAGGTCCGTGTGGGCGCCGAACAGATAAGCCTGAGCATCGTAGAGGGCGTTGACCTCCAGGCCTTTCAGGCCCCAGAACAGGGTCAGGCCCGGTAGGTAGCGCAGGGCCGCTGGTTCTTTCAGTCCGAAGCAGCGGACCAGGGCTGGGATAGTGCCGCCGAAGATGGCGGTGGAGACGGCGGCAAAGCGATACGAGCAGCTGTCCTTGAGTTCGGCCAGGGCCTGGAGGGTCTGCCGGCTGTGTGGTTCGAACAACCACAGCAGGAGGACTGCCAGGGCCAGAGTCTGGATGATCAGGCCGGGGATCAGGTTGCGCTTGGCGGCGAGTAGCCCCTGACGCAGGGCAAAGGCGAGTGGGGTGGACATCTGCGCCGAATGCTTGCTGTCCGGGGGCTAGGGCAAGAACAGCTTCATGGCCGAGCCGATTTCCCAGGCCTCGAATAGGTCCAATTCGCAGTCGGAGGCCTGCCAGGCATTACTGGCAATACCGGCTTTGGCGCAGGCCTGCTGCAAGAAGGTGACCGAATCCCAGCCCTGCTCGCGGCCGACGGCTGGCAGCAAGAGGCCGGCTGCCGGCCCCTGCCGGACCATCAATCCATGCCGGCCGACACTCACCGCCTGCGCGCGCGAGTGGGTAGCTACCTCGCAAGGCTGCCAGCGATGCAACAGGTGGATGTCCAGGCGCAGCTCAGGCATCTCCTGGCTACTGACCGGGGTGAAACGTGGGTCGTCGCAGGCAGCTCGCCAGGCGGCCCGCTCCAGACAGGTGGGCAGGGCGTGTGGGCCGCTAATCATGCCACAGCAGGAGCGCAGTTCCTTGCCTTTGTGCAGGCTGACGAAGACCCCGTCCACCTGCCAGTTCTGCATGTCGCCTAGATCTGGCGAGCTGAGCGTATGTCGCCGGATCGCTCGGCTGATGAGGATGGCGGTGGCCTGCAGGATCGTGTTTTTCTGATGCTCATCGAGTTTGGGAATCTGGCATCGGACCATAGCACGCTCCAAGATACGGAGTGTGCCAGCCGTTTGCCGCGGCAGCAAGTATTGGCATAACCTCAATCGGGAGCAGGTGATACGGGAAGGCGCTTGCGGCCCCAGTTGCCGGGTTCTGATGCCAAGCGTCCGGGGAGTTGGTATTGGCACTGTCGGCAGCGTCCGGCCGGGTCCAGATTCCAGGTGGTCAGCTCATACCAGTCGCGTCCGATCAGGCAGGCGCCGCAGTCCGGACACCAGGTGCTGTCGTGCTGCTGATCGTGCACATTGCCCAGGTAGACGAAGCGCAGGCCGACTGCCTTGGCGATGTCGTGGGCCCGCTGCAGGGTGGCCATGGGGGTGGCGGGCAGGTGCTGCATGCGGCCATCGGGCTGGAAGGCTGAGAAGTGGAGCGGTACGTTCGGGTGGAGCTCATCATGGATGAAGCGGCACAGCTCGTGCAGTTCCGCAGCGCTGTCGTTCAAGCCGGGGATCAGCAGCGTGGTGATTTCCAGCCAGGCCCCCGACTCGTGCACCAGATGTCGGAGGGTGGCCAGAACCGGGGCCAGGTGCTGGCCGCACCATTTGCGGTAGAAGTCATCACGGAAGGATTTCAGGTCGACATTGGCGGCGTCCATGCTGGCGAAAAGATCGCGTCGCGCCGGGCCATCGATGATGCCAGCGGTCACCGCGACATTGGCCAGACCTTTTTGCCGGCAGGCCTGGGCTGTATCGATGGCGTAGTCGAGGAAGACCACCGGATCGTTGTAGGTGTAGGCCACCGAGCGGCAGTGATGAGCGGCAGCCGTGGTGGCTATGGCTTTCGGGCTGGCGGGCTGCAGGTAGCGGTCCAGCTGGCGGGCATGGCTGATGTCCCAGTTCTGGCAGAAACGGCAGGCGAGGTTGCAACCAACGGTGCCGAAACTCAGCACCGGCGTGCCGGGGAGAAAGTGGAACAGTGGTTTCTTTTCAATGGGGTCGATGCACAGGCCGCTGGCTCGGCCATAGGTCCGTTGCCGTAGGCCGTGTTCGTCGGCCTGGTAGGCGAAGCAGAAGCCGTGCTGGTTTGCCCGTAGTCGGCAATGGCGCGGGCAGACCTCGCATTCCAGGCGGCCATCGGGTAGCCGCTTGGCGTAGGTCAGGTAGTGGGGTCCGGATCCGTCCATTGCTCGTGCTGGCGACATGCTCATGATTATCACCGGTTCTCGATCCTGGTCACGGAAAACAAGCGGGGAAGATATGAGCGGGGTACGGCAGGCGGCTGTGGCCGGGACTTTCTATAGCAATGATCCAGGGCGCCTGGCGGCCCAGATCGACAAGTGGCTGGCTGCGGTACCGCTGATCTGCGAGCCCTGCAAGGTGCTGATTGTGCCCCATGCCGGCTATCAGTTTTCAGCTGCGGTTGCCGCCAGCGCCTACGCGTGCCTGCGTGCCGACTGGGCCAGACGCGTGCGGCACGTGGTACTGGTGGGTCCGGCGCATCGGCAGCCGATCATCGGCTTGGCGCTTCCGGGCTGTGATGAAATGGACACGCCGCTGGGTCCGGTGGCGGTGGATCTCGAACGCGCTGCTGGCCTGCTGGCACATCCCCTGATCTGCATCGACGCCGTTGCCCATCGTTACGAGCACAGTCTGGAAGTGCAGTTGCCGTTTCTGCAGCGTTTATTGCCGGGGGTGCCGGTGTTGCCGCTGCTGGTCGGGCACTGCCAGCCAGAGGAGGTTGCCGCGATACTGGAGGAGTGCTGGGGTGATAATGACACGCTTATTGTCGTCAGCAGCGATCTGAGTCACTTCCTGTCGTATGAGCAAGCGCAGCAGCTCGATGCGCAGACCATCACCAGCATCGAGCAGGGGCGCTACCAGCAGCTGGATGGCGAGCACGCCTGCGGCTATCTGCCCATCGCCGGTTTACTGGCCAACCAGCAGGCGCCGGCGATGCACTGCGTCGACCGCTGCAATTCCGGTGATGCCTCTGGCGACCACAGCCGGGTGGTCGGCTATGCGGCTTTTGTCGGGTGAGTATCACTGAGGTATCACTGAGACTTCTCGCAGCGAGGCAGACATTCGGGTGGCGCTAGATTGAAAAGCGCCTTCCCTTCGTGCTTCCGTGGTAAATATAACCGAATAATCCATGGAGACACAAAGGGGCTTATGCTTGGCCTGCATTGGCGTCTGACGCCTCGTCAGGCGTGGCTTGCGCCAACCGCGGCGTCGCGTACCCGCAGCATTTCCTCGGCAGCGGCGCGGCTGCCGCAGGCGCTGCTGATGTGGAAGTATCGACTGGGAAAGCGCTCGAATAGCGCTTGGAGTTTTTCCGGACTACCGCCGCCGACGTAAATGCGTTTGCCGGCGTCGATTATTTTTGTGTAGAATTCGTCCCAGCAGGGGTCGGTGCCGCCGGGATTGCCGGCTCCGGTCACCCATTGGATGCCGTGTAGGCCGGTTTGCAGCAGGTGGTCCACGTGCGGCAGTTCGCCGGGTCCGTCCAGGTGAAACACCACCCGCTTGTCGAATCGCTCGCACTCGTAATTGATCTCGGGTAGGACAAAGCGCTCGAACATGGCGGGCGAGATGAGTGCGGAGAAATCACAGCCGGAAACCCGCATGGGCTTGGCTGAGATCCAGCGCATGCATTCGGTCGATGCGCCGTGATTGCCCGGGCGGATGATCGCATCCAGTTGATCGTAACAATAATACAGAATATCGTGCATGGTGTCGCGTGCGCTTTCGACCAGTTCCGGTTCGTCGATCAGGTCGTAGCACAAGTCCTCGTTGCCGTGCAGGCTGGAGAGCAGATCCATGGGCCAGCCGATATCCGGCATGGCGATGACATATCGGTCCTGTAGGCGTGCGCACAAGCGGCGGGGGGTTTCCAGCATCAAATCCCACCAGGGCGAGAGTTGGTCCGTGGTGACGGCGGCGATGCGCTCCAGCTCCCAGGGTTGCGGCGGCTCCAGCCAAATGGTGCTGTCCTTGAATTCGCTGTGGCCGCTGACCCCGGCTGCGACGCAGCCGGGGCCGAAGCCCGGCAGCAGGAAGCTGTAGCCCTCGGCCAAGTGGCCGGTGTGCTCGGCATACGAGGCCAGAAGGTCGATGCTCTCATCGATTCGGCTCCAATCGCCGGTGGTGGCAACGTGCTCCAGGGCCTGACCGATCACCAGTTCCTGCTGCCAGTTGCTCCAACCCTTGGTGATGGCGGGAGCCATCCAGTTTTTGGCCACGCTCTTATAGCTGAAATCCGATTCCGGGTAGATCAGGTACATTTCGGCGCGGTCGTTTTGCTTGGTCCAGAATTGCTCCGCTGAGTGCAGGACGCTGGGTAGGTTCTCGAGCATGGGCTTCTCCTGTGGATACGACTGGCATGGTAGCGTATGGTCGGCAGCGACTCTGGGCTGTTCTTGCTAGTAACTGCTCCTATTTTGTCGCGATGCGGGTGGAACTGGGCATATCGGCTTCGCGTCAGGGCTTTGTGCGGCGATACGTTGCCGCTGGTATTTCCATCAGCGATCCGCGCTGGCACCGGCACGACGAGCTGGAATTGAATCTGATTCTGCGCGGGCAGGCGCGGATCCTGGTGGGCGAGAGCGTCTACGAGGCGCGGCCGCAGCATCTGGTCTGGTTGTTTCCGGGGCAGGAACATCTGATCGCTTGGCGCAGCGAGGATTTCGCGCTGTGGGTGGCGGTGTTTCGGCCGGAACTGGTGCGGGAGCAGGCACGGCTTTTGGCCACGCCGTGGCTGTGTCGCGACGATCCGGGACCGGTGTTCAACCGTCGCATTGCCGCCGAGCAGGCCGGGGCCCTGCGGCATGACCTGGAGCGATTGTCCGAGCCGGATCTGCCAGAAGCGCTGTTCAACCTCGGTCTGCACTGGTTGATGGGAATGGCGTGGCGCGATTTTCAGCATGCCGATGCCGCCGATGCCGCTGATCGGGTCCACCCGGTGGTGCTGGAGGTGGTGCGGCGGCTGCAGGACGGCGACGAGGGTCCTCTGTCGGATCTGGCGGCCGCGGTTGGGGTGAGTCCGGCCTGGTTGAGTCGTTTGTGTCATCGCGAGTTGGGCTGCACCCTGGTGGCCTATCGGAACCGGCTCCGCCTGCAGCGTTTTTTGGACCGCTATGGCCGTGGTGAAGCGGCCACCGATGCCGCCCTGGCTGCCGGCTTCAACAGTTACAGCCAATTCGCCAAAGTCTTCCGGGCTAGCCTGGGCTGTTCGCCACGGGCTTGGTTGCAGCGGGGTGAGGGTATGCCGTAGTCCGGTAAGTGAGTTGTTGCGCCGGGATCCGCACCGCAAGTATGTCGCCATGAAAATGAAGCATGCGCGACAATTACATCGTTCTGCCGCCTGGCTGCCCAGCGCAGCGCATCGTGCTGCCTTGCCAGCACCGGTACGGGCGGCGGTGGATGCCCGTCTGGCGAGTGATCGCTGCTGTTGCTTGCCCAGCATGGACCTGCTGCCGTCGGCGGCGGTGGCAGCGCATGCCGAGGCAGACGAGCAGGAACTGGTGCTGTTGCGCCGGGTGTATCGCCGGATGGGTCGTCTTGTCGCTGGCTATCCGCGTATCGCCTTGGATATCGACGAGGTCTGGAGCGAAGCGCAGCAACGTCTAGCGGTGGTTGGGGTACAGGAGGGCGCGTATCGATTCGATCGCTATCGCAGTCAGCCGGCACCCGTATGCGGACAACTGGATTTGCTCGGTTTTTCACGCGAGATCACTCGTTGGGCCGAACCCGTGGTCGAGAGCCTGGCCTGGTGCCGGGATCAGATCAATACCCCGGCCGCGGATCTGGGACCCAAGCAGTTGCTGAGCAATTTCCGCAAGGCCGCCAAGGGTTTGCCGTTACGACTACGAGTGATGGATGCCAAGGCCTGCCAGCAGGCGGGGCTGGGCGCGCTGTTGGCGGTGGGCCGGGCCAGTCATCGAGCGCCGAAATTGCTGGTGGTGGACCTGGCCGGTCCCGGACTGGTGACTGCCATGTGCGGCAAAGGCGTCTGTTTCGACAGCGGCGGCCTCAACCTGAAGCCCGATAAATCCATGGTCCTGATGCGCAAGGACATGGGTGGCGCGGCGACGGTACTGGCGGTGATGCTGGCCGCAGCCCGTCTGCGCGGTGCCGGCCGCTTGCGCGCCTATGTTCCGCTGGTGGAAAATGCTATCGGTCCCGATGCTTTCCGGCCAGGCGATATTCTCCGCGTCTGCGATGGCACCACCGTGGAGGTGGGCAATACCGATGCCGAAGGCCGTCTGATCCTGGCTGATGCCATCGCTCTGGCCCGCCGGCAGGGGGCGGAGCGGATCGTTTCGGTGGCGACCCTGACCGGTGCGGCGCTGGTGGCTCTGGGTCGCATCCACGTGCCGATCATGGGCGATGACGAGCCAGTGGACGCGATTTTGGCCGGTGCCACTGCCAGCGGTGAAAAATGCTGGCGGCTGCCCTTGGACGATGATCACCTGCAACTCATGCGCGGTCAGATCGGGGATCTGCGCAACGATGGCAATGGCGAGGCGGGCTGTATCACCGCCGGGGCTTTTTTGCGGCATTTCGCCGGCACGGTGCCTTTCGCGCATGCTGATATTTCACCTGCCAGTTGGCGTATGGCCGATGATGATCAGGGGGTGCTGGGGGGTACCGGGGTGTTGGTCACCAGCCTGCTTGAAGCCTGTTCCCGTTTCCGGTAGGTATGTTGTCATGCGGCGCGAAGCAAAGCATCGACGGATTGCCAAGGAGCTGGGTGAGGGCATCGGCTCTGGTTTGTATCGAGCCGGCAGCATGCTGCCGTCAGAGCATGTGCTGTGCGATCTGTTCCACACCAGCCGTTACACGGTGCGCACCGCCCTGCGCCGACTGGGCGAACAGGGCCTGGTCCGCAATCTGCCCGGCCGGGGTTGGCAGGTGCGTCGGGCCGAGGCCGTGGCCCGACCCGAGCCCGGTCAGTGCCGGGGCACCGTTGTGGTGGCGTTGCGTGACGAGGCGCCGGCCGGAGTGGTTGCGGCGGCCGTGCGCGAGGTGATCAGCGGTTTCGGTTTTGCGGTGCAAGCGTTGCCGATTCTGCGGGAAAATGATCCGGCTGGGTACCAGCAGCTGCGGCAGCAGATCGACCAGACGACAGATCTGCAGGGGATTCTGGTGTTTGACGATTCTCCCGCGCCGGCGATGGCCTTGCCAGATCATCTTCCGATATTGGGCTTGGCACTGGCTGATCCACAAAAGTATGACACCATGGTTGGCGATTATTTTGCCGGCAGCAACGCCATGGTGGCGCATGTTTTTCGCCGTGGGCATCGCCGGATCGCCTTCGTCGGCGACGCTGAACAGCATGCCCAGGTTGCCGGCTGTCGCGATCGCCTGGCGGGTTATCGCCGAGCGGTGCGAGATCGGGAGCTGCCCGAAATCTGTTGGTTGATGACGCGTGATGTCCTGATGGATATCGACCTGTTGCTGGTCTTTTTGCGCGAGCGGATTGCGGCTGATGGTCTGCCGGATTGCTGCTTCACTTCCGGGCACCGGGTGCCGGAACAGCTGGCGCAGGCGCTGGACCAATTGGGATATGCGGTGCCCGAAGCCGTGTCTCTGACCGGTATCGGCGGCAACCTCGCTGACGATAGCTACAAGGGCCTGGGCTTTCAGCGGCTGTGCATGCTGGTCGAGCCCTGCGCTGATCTCGGTCGCATCGCCGCCTGACGTCTGTTGGCCCGGCTCGATGGCGACACCGCCCCGCCGGTCCGCAGCCTGATCAGTATGCAGGTGGTGGACGGCGATTCGCTCTGGGAAAAATGACCGAGCATTTATTCCGCGTCGGCGTTTCCGAGCAGTTCTTTAAAGCGTTCGCCGTCCAGGGTCTCGTGTACCAGGAGTTCCTCGGCGATGGTATCCAGCAGCTGGCGCTTATCGCGTAGGGTGTGCCGGGCCTCGTCGTAGAATCTGCCGAGGATTTCCCGGGCTTCATCGTCGATCATAGTGGCGGTGGTTTCGGCGCATTCGCGCTGCAGCATGCCGCCAAGCCATTCGTTTGCCTGGCGTTGGCAGTGCAACAAGCCGTTTTTATCGCTCATGCCGAACATGCTGATCATCTGGCGGACCAGGGAGCTGGCACGATCCAGGTCGTTTTCGGCGCCGGTGGAAACCTCGCCGTAGACTTCCTGCTCGGCGGCACGACCACCCAGCATGACGCGGATGCGGTCCTCCAGCTCGGCCTGTGTGTGCAGGTACTGATTCTCCTCCGGAATCTGCATGGTATAGCCGAGGGCGGCACGGCCACGGGGGACGATGCTGATCTTGGTGACCGGATCGGTGTGCGCTGCCAGAGCGGCGACCAGAGCGTGGCCCACTTCGTGAAAGGCGACCCGGCGACGGAGCTTATCGTCCATGCGGCGGCTGCGGCGTTCGGGCCCGGCGACCACCCGCTCCACCGCTTCGTCCAGATCGTGCTTGGTGATCATGTCGCCGCCACGACGGGCGGCCAAGAGCGCTGCTTCGTTGATCACGTTGGCTAAATCGGCACCGGCCATACCGGCGGTGGCGCGGGCGATGTCGCGCAGGGTGATGTCGGCGGCTAGGGGCTTGTTGCGGGCATGCACCTGCAAAATGGCTTCGCGGCCGTCGATGTCCGGTAGATCCACCAGCACCTGGCGGTCGAAGCGGCCTGGTCGTAGCAGTGCGCGGTCGAGGTTTTCCGGTCGGTTGGTAGCGGCCAGGATGATGACGTTGGTGTTGGTCTCGAAGCCATCCATTTCCACCAGCAGCTGATTCAGGGTCTGTTCGCGTTCGTCGTTACCCGGCTGGGTGCCAGCGGAGCGAGCGCGACCGATGGCGTCGAGCTCGTCGATGAAGACGATGCAGGGCGCATTCTTTTTGGCTTGCTCGAACAGATCGCGCACGCGCGCCGCGCCGACGCCGACGAACATCTCAACAAAGTCCGAACCGGACAGGGCGAAGAAGGGTACTTCGGCTTCGCCAGCAACCGCGCGCGCCAGCAGGGTTTTGCCGGTGCCCGGCGGGCCCACCAGCAGGGCGCCCTTGGGAATGGCCGCGCCCAAGCGCTCGAAACGGCTGGTATCCTTGAGATAGCCGACCACCTCGGTCAGGTCCTGCTTGGCTTCATCGCAGCCGGCCACATCGGTGAAGCGGACGCCAGTGTCCTTGTCGGCCACCAGTTTGGCGCGGTTGCGGCCGAAGCTCATCACCCCCTGGCCGGGGCCGAATTTGCGCAGCAGGAACACCCACAGGGCGATCATGATGCCGATGGGGATGATCCAGGAGAACAAGAGCGTCGACAGGAAGCCGGGGCGTTCCGAGGTGTAGTCCACGCCCTGCTGGTCGAGCTGCTCCACCAGGCTCGAATCCTCCACTCGCACGGTGCGGAACAGGAAGGGATGTTCCGGCGGCTGGTAGGTGGCGGAGAAGGGATGCTCCTGATTGGCCTGCTGGCGTTCCTGCATTTTTTCGCGGACCGGTTGCACATCCGCCGGCTGCGGATCGCTGCTGGCGGCGCTTTCCGGTTCCCGGCCGGGTTCGATGCGGCCGATGATCTCTTCGACGTAGATCCGGCAGGCGACCACCTCGCTGCGAGCGAGATGCGCTTTGAAGGCGCTGTAGGGGATGGTCTGGTACTGCAGTCCGGCCGATTCCTGCCACAGCCAGAGCATCATCAGCATGGGCAGCAGCAGCCACCAATTGAAGCGGCCAAAGGGGTTGGGATTGTCGGGTTTCCGCTCGATCTTCTGGCTGCGACGATTCGTGGCCTTGGCGTTGAGGCGGGTGGTATCCTGATCGTCGCTCATCGTAGCGGCATCGTCACGGTGTTGGATCAGAGGCAATGGGCCAGAGCGGCGGTCGTTCAGGCCGCGCAGCCAGGGAGGTTCGGAGGCCGGAGCCCGGCAGGCGTGCGCCCCCTCCCAGATTAATAGCCCGCTCATTGCACGTGGACCTGTGCCACCTGGACATAGCATGCCGCCGCACGTAGCTGGAGCGCAGTATGGTCTTCCGCCTGGTCGGCAAGTTGTTCAGCAAGATTTCCGGAGGTCTGGCCAAGACTCGTTCGGTGCTTGGCGATGCCCTGCGCGGGCTGCTGGGTGGCCGGCGGGTGATTGATCGGGATTTCCTCGAAGAGCTGGAAGACACCCTGATCGCCGCCGACATTGGGGTCGGTAAGGTGGAGGAGATCCTCAGCGATATCCAGAAACGGTGGCGTCAGGGTGAAGCCGCCGAGGGCGAGGAGTTGCTGGCCTTTCTCAAACGCAGTCTGCGCGACGAGTTGCAAGAGGTCGAAGGCGGCGAGCTCGCCTGGGCTTCCAGTGGTCCGACCGTCGTCTTGGTGGTCGGGGTCAACGGCACCGGCAAGACCACCTCCATCGCCAAGTTGGCCAAGCGCTACCAGGACCAGGGGAAGCATGTGTTGTTGGCCGCCGGCGACACCTATCGCGCCGCTGCGGTGGAGCAGCTGACCATCTGGTCGCAGCGCGCCGGATGCGACATCATCAAGCAGCAGACCGGTTCCGACCCTGCTGCCGTGGCCTACGACGCCGTGGTTGCGGCCGAAAGCCGTGGTGCGGATGTGCTGTTGATCGACACTGCTGGCCGTCTGCACAATCGCGACGACCTGATGCGCGAGTTGGCCAAGATCCGCCGCGTCATCCAGAAGCGCCTGCCCGAGGCGCCGCACGAGACTCTGTTGGTGATCGATGCTACCGCCGGCCAAAACGCCATTCAGCAGGCCAAGATCTTTGGTGAGGAGATGGGGGTCACCGGCTTGGTGCTGACCAAGCTGGACGGCACGGCCAAGGGCGGCTGCGCCATCTCCATCAAGCGCCAGCTGGGTATCCCGGTGCGCTACATCGGCGTTGGCGAGCAGATGGACGATCTGCAGCCCTTTGACCCCGATACCTTTATCGCCGCCATTTTCGGTGAAGATCGATAAGCATCAGTAAGTTGGGCCGGCTGGTGTCGTCCTCCAGGCTCCAAGCCATCGGAGATCTCGTGATGTTCCGTCTCGTGACGCTGTTGTGCCTGCTGCCGGGGTTGTTGTTGGCACAAGGTTATCCCAACGCGGAAAAGCCGATGTTGGGCGTCAACATGAGCCCACCACCCATGTCCAAGCAGAAGCAGGAGAACCTGCGTCCGGACGAGGGGGTTTACATCCGCCGGGTCTACAATGGCACCGCGGCCGAGAACATGGGCATTCAGCGCGGTGATGTGATTCTGGAGATCAACGGCAATCCCATCAGCTCCATGAGCGGCGTTCGGGACGTGATCTCCAGCCATCACACCGGTTCCGACGTCAGCGTCCGGGTCCGTCGTAACGGCCAGGATGTCCAGCTGAGCGGCACCCTGGGAACCTGGCCGGAAAGCATTCCCAAAACGCCGATCAATTCTCAGGCCGAAGAGCGTTACCGCAGCATGCAGGAGCGCCGCCTGCAGCGCGAGGCCCGCCGTGCCGAACAGCAGCTGGAACAGTTGGAAGAGGCCAAGCAGTCGCCCGACGGTCTCACGCCCCTGCAGCGCAAACGTCGCCAGCAGCTGGCCAAGGAGGCCGATTCCGAACTGGCTCGTGCTTTGGCCAGCTCGGAAGGTCAGGCCATCGACAATCCTCGCAACCGGGTGATCCCCGATATCCGGATTCCTGAAGCCGCCGGCCTGTTGCCGTCCTGGGAGCTGCGCTTCCATTTGCATGCCCCCGATGATCGGGACCAGCCACCGGACCGGATTCGCGAAATCCAGCCGGATCCCCTGCTGTCGCGAATGGTCACGCCCACCACTTGGCAATTCGCCTTCACCGTCAATCCGGAGATGTTGTAATGTCCCTGTTCCGTTTGTGTCCGACCCTGTTGCTGGCCAGCGCCGTTCTGTTGCCGCTGGCTGCCGAAGCAGCAGACAACGCCGAAGCGAGTCCGCAAGCCGTCCCGGCGACGGAGCCAGCGGTTCAGGATCGTGTGGTGTTGGGCGTGGTTCCCGACACCACCACCGGCCTGTTGGATGATGCTGGCGGCGTGGTGATCAAGCGGGTCGAGGAGCTGAGCACGGCTGATAAACTGGGCCTGCAAGCCGGCGATATCATCACCCGTTTCAACGATCATCAGATCAAGGACGTCGCCGATCTGAAAGCGGTGTTGGAAGCCCAGAAGGTCGGCAATGAAGCGAGTATCGGTTATCTCCGCGATGATCAGCCGATGGCGGCCACCGGCATTCTGCGCGGCAAACTGCGCCCGCGTGATATCGAAGAGGTGAAAAAAAGTGTTCAGCGTGCCCGCGTCCTGGCCGAGGAAGCCGGCACCGACACCGGTAATTTCGCTCGCAGCTTGCGTTATCTCGCCATCGCTCTGAACGAGCTGCCCGACCGGGTCGAAGAAGCCAGCCGGCAATTCAAGCGCATCTACCCCGACGGTACCTTCCGCGTGCACATCGACATCGAAATCGACACCCACGCCAATGCCGACCCGGCGCTACGCCTGGAATACGGCGAAAATCCCGACGGCACCCCGATCGAGACCCCGGAAGAAGCTGACCAGGCCGACGAGCAAGCGGAAGCCGAGCCCGGCGAAGCGCCAGACGGTCCCTGAAACTCTTGTCTGCAATCGTGCTGAAAGGCCCGCCATTTGGTGGGCCTTTCCTTGTGTTGTCCGCAGCACCTGTTAGCGCATGCAGCCATGCTGCCGGCCTTCAATAGCAATCTCCTGCCTGGTGAGGAGGTGGACCAGATCCTGGTGCATCTGCAGCCTTTCGTGCAGGGTTTGCGGGTCGAGTTGGGCTGGCGGGAAGTTGGTGTCGAGCTGCGTATCGGCCGCAAATTGATTCGGCAGTGCCAACGGGACCGGCGAGCGGTGGATCGGTTGCGCCGGGGTTTGGATGAGGTCGGGGCGGTGGTCACCAGCATCAACGCCTTCCCCCTGCTGCCGTTCCAGGACCAGAGCCGCAAGCAGCAAGTGTATGAGCCGGATTGGACGCGCATGGAGCGACAGGAGCTGTCCCAGGCCCTGATCCCGATCGCCTGTGCCCTGGTGGCCACCGATCCGGTGTGCATTTCCACCCTGCCTGGTTCCTACAAGCCCTGGGGGGCGCGGGCCAACGACCCCAAACGCATCGCCGCCGCTTGGGGGCGGTGGGCGGCAGCAGCCTGGCAGCATCGCACCAGCCACAGCCGTCAGGCGGTGCTCTGTCCCGAGCCGGAGCCCTGGTGCACCCTGGAAAACAGCCATGAATTAGCGGCCTTCTGGCAGGGCCCGATGGCCCATGTCGGCCTAAGCGCTGCGGCGGCG
>CAYONM010000070.1:0-15440 GCA_964405325.1 uncultured candidatus Brocadiaceae bacterium
GAAGCTGAGCCCGCAAAAAACAATTTTCTCTACTCGAAGTTTTTGCGGGCTCAGCTTACAAACCGGGCGCCGCCCGGAGCCCACGGGCTCGATCGTATCGGTCGGCGCCCGGTTTTCGCTCTTTCTTCTAGGGGCTGCGCCCCTAGGACCCCGAAGCTGAGCCCGCAAAAAACAATTTTCTCTACTCGAAGTTTTTGCGGGCTCAGCCTCTACAGCAAAGCGTTGAATTGCTGCCCAGACCACCTACGCTCGCTGCATGTGTGAAATCTGTCAGGCCACCGAAGCGTCGGGGCAAGCCCCCACGCCCACCCGACGCGCCCTGATTCTGGCCAGCCTGGCGGCGCTGGTACCCGCCTGCGGTCGCCGCGAGCCACAGCAAGCGTATCGCTACGTAGTCGAGGATGGCGACACGCTCAGTCTGGTCGCCGATCGTAGTGGCTTGTCCGTCGGTCAGATCATCGACGCCAATCGCCTGGAATCCCGCCACCTGCAGCCTGGCCAGGTGCTCTGGCTACCCGATGTCAAAGGTCTACGCCCGCACCCGCCAAGCATGCCATCAGAACCCGGACTGGCCCTGATCGGCCGCAGTAGCTGGGGCGCCAAGCCCCTGGGCAAGAATTTCGATCCCATGGCCGGCATTAGCCGCCTGACCATTCACCATACCGCGGAGATCCCTGGCATGATGGACCGACAGGATCTGGATCTGATCCGCGCCGTCCAACGATTCCATCAGCAGACCAATGGCTGGGCCGATCTCGGTTACCATTTCCTGATCGGCCGCGACGGCCACATCTACGAAGGTCGACCGCTGTATGCCCAGGGCGCACACTGCGGCGGCGATAACAACAAGCACAATATCGGCGTTGCGGTGATCGGCGATTGCGATCGGCAGCTGCCAAACCGTATCCAGCTGGCCGCCACCCGACGTTTCCTGGATCATCTGCAGCACGAGCACCATATCCGTCGCGATCAGCTGTTTTCGCATCGCGATTTTAAGGTCACCGCCTGCCCTGGCCGGGCGCTCTACGAATGGTATCAGGGTTACAAGCGGACCGTCACCGCTTGATGCCTTTTGGACAGTATCACGCTGGAGTCGAGCATAACACCAGAGCAACAGATCAGGCCGTCCTACCAGCAAATGTCTGCCGACGGCAAAGCACGGCCTCCAACCTTCCTTCGAGACTGCCAACTTCCCTTTCCAGCCTGATCCCTAGGCTCGGGATGATGCTTGTCGGACCCTAGCCCGGATCCCTCATTGCACCACGCAAAGCTCTGAAAGGGAGGATGACATGTAGCAGTCGAAACCCTTTTCAGCGACCCGGTGGGTATCCACTCCCACCCGATAGAGCTGGTAGCAGGCGACCCCCACTCAACGGATCGGGTAGAATCACATGATGCGGCTGCTGAGTTTCAATATCCGTGGCGCCAGCTTTCCTGACGGCAGTGACGCCTGGCCGCTGCGTCGAGACGCGCTGCTAGCCTGTCTGGATCGGCACAATGCGGATATCATCGGCCTACAGGAGGCGGAACTCGACAACTTGATTGCTATCACTAGGCATCTTCCCGATCACCATGGCATTGCCGGTTGGGCCTACAATCGGCCCGGCCGCACCTTTTATTGCGCCTGGTACCTTCGCCATGGCTGGCCAGTGCACGCTCAGGGCAGCCAGTATCTAGGCGACATCCCGGCACACTGGCACCGCGACAGCGATGCCGCACGCGTGCATGTCTTCAACTGGCTGATTGTTGGCAACGCCACCGCACCGCTGCTGTTATGCAACACCCACCTCGATCACCTCGGGGCGCAGGCCCGACGCCGCGGAGCTGCCCAGATCGCCGCCTTTTGCCGCCGCCACGCCAGCCCAGCCCTGGTGCTGGGCGATTTCAACCAGGCCCCAGGCGGCGACGGCCCCTGGGAGGCCTTCCAGGCCGGTGGCCTGCACAATGCCAGTCGCCAAGACCTGGGGCCGACCTGCCACAGCTTCGCCAACGAGCAGGCGAATCCCGCCAACCAACAGCGTCTGGACGGCTTCGTGACGCGCGATCTGGAGGTACATGCTGACCTGGTCGACCGCAATCGCTACCTGGGCCGTTATCCCAGCGACCATTATCCGGTTCGCCTGGATATCGCGATCACACGTTAAAACCGCGTACCGATCGACAGCGCCGCATTCGCCCGTACATCCTTCCCATGCCTGCGCCCGATGATACCTCCCTGCTCTGGCCCCTGCACGGGGTCGCCCGGTTTTTCAGCCGCCCACGCCTATGGGGGAGACCCGTCATCGGCACCCTGCTCGCCTGGCTGGCCCTGGGCGCCCTGGCCTTGGCGGTGGTCGCCTTCACCTGGCCCACCACCCCACCGGAAGGCATCTGGTGGACCCTCGTCGCCTACCTCAGCCCCTTCATCTGGGGCCTGGTCACCTTTGCCTGCAGCTGGATGCTGTTGCTGCCGGTTTTGATGGTGCTGATCTACGAAGACCTGGCCAAGCACATCCTACGCGAACAAGGCCGCGAAATCCGCGAACAAGACCTGCTGCGTGGCGGCCTGGCCGGCGCCATTTTTGCCCTGCGCACCCTGCCCTGGCGCCTGGGCTGGCTGACCGCCGGCATCCTGTTCAGTTTTCTGCTGCCACCGGTCGGCTTTGTCATCAGCCTGATCGGCCTGGGGCATTTGGCGCTGATCGACGCCTGCGATATCTGCTTCGGCCTCCTCGGCGTAGACGGTAAAATCCGCTACCGCCTGATCCGCGAACACGCCAAAGAGCTACTCAGCACCGGTGCGGTGGCCGGGGTCGGCGGTCACCTGCTGGCCCTGACCGTGGTCGGCTGGTGGTTCTGGATGCCCGGCCTGGTGGTGGGTGCGGCCCAGCGTTGCCCGGATTGGATCGATCAAACGGAAACACCAACTGCATGAGCCAAGCCGTCACACTGCTGGCCCCCGGCGGCATGCTCGCCGATCTGGTCCCCGACTACGAAAGCCGGCCTGCCCAGGTCGCCATGGCGGAAACCATCGAGCAGGCCATCGAGCAGCGCGAGCACGCCATTGTCGAAGCCCCCACCGGCGTGGGTAAGAGCTTCGCTTATCTGCTCCCCGCCGCACTGCATGCCCTGCAGCAGAAAAAAAAAGTGGTGATCTCCACCGGCACCATCGCCCTGCAGGAGCAGCTGATCAACAAGGATATTCCGCTGCTGCAGAGCCTGTTCAGCGAGCTGAATGCGGTGCTGGTCAAGGGTCGACAGAATTACATCAGTCTGCGCCGCCTGGCCTATGCCCAATCCGGCCAGCAGGCGCTGTTCGAAAATGCCGCCCAGGCCCAGACCGTGGAGGAGATCGCCGAGTGGGCCGAGCAGACCACCACTGGCGACAAGGCCAACATGGCCTTCGAGCCCGACTGGGCCGCCTGGCGACACGTACAATCGGACCGCAACAATTGCCGTGGTCGGCGCTGCGAATTTTACCACAAATGTTTTTTCTACAAAGCCCGCGAAGAATTGTTGCACGCCGATCTGCTGGTGGTCAACCACCACCTGTATTTTTCCGATCTGGCTCTACGCGACGACAACGCCGCCATCCTGCCAGCGCACGACGTGGTGATCTTCGATGAGGCGCATGGCCTGGAAGATATCGCCACCGATCACCTGGGCCTGCAGATTTCCGCCGGACAGGTACGCTTTTTTCTGGACGGCCTGCACAACCGACACGGCAAGGGCCTGCTGGCGAATGACCGTTTCACTTTCGCCCGCAATGCTGTCGCTGCGGCCAAGACAGCCAACGACGCTTTCTGGCAGGCGGTGGGTACACGCTTCGGCAATCGGCGCGAAGATACCATGCGCATCCCAGGGCCAGATTTCTTCGCCAACGACCTCTCACCGGAACTGTTGCAGGTGGCGACGCAACTGCGTGCCTGCCAGGCCCGCAGCGATGACGACAACACGTCGATGGAGTGCAAGGCCCAGGCCGACCGCGCCACCGTCCTGGCGGGCACCCTGATTGCTCTGATCAGCCACGAAAACGACAATCAGGTTTACTACGCCACGGTCCCGCAAGCCGGCCGTGGCTCGCCGTCGCTCAGCTGCAATCCCCTGGATGTCAGCACCCTGTTGCAGGAACTGTTGTTTTCCAAGACACCCACAGTGGTTTTGACCTCGGCCACCCTGGCCGCCGACGATTCCGAGCGTTTCCTATTTCTGCGCAAGCGCCTGGGCATCCAGGGTGGCAAGGCCTGCCGCCTGGAGAGCCCCTTCGATTTCACGCGCCAGGCCCAATTGTTGGTCAACCGTTCGGCCCTGGACCCCAACGGACCACATTTCGAGCGCGCCACCGCGCAGTGGTTGGGAGATTTCCTCGATGACATCGACGGCGGCACCTTTGTCCTGTTCACCAGCTACCGGCAGCTGCAGGCGGTACACGACATGATCCGGCCACGCCTGGACCGTCGCAACCGCTTCGTTTTGCGCCAGGGTGAGGGCATCGGCCGCCGCCAGATGCTGGACCTGTTCCGCTCGGTCGGCAACGCGGTACTGTTCGGTACCGCCAGTTTCTGGGAGGGTGTCGATGTGCGTGGCGATGCCCTGAAAAACGTGGTCATCACCAAGATTCCCTTCGAGGTCCCCAATCACCCACTGACCGAAGCCCGACACCAACTGATCACCGCTCGCGGTGGCAATCCCTTCATGGAACGCAGTGTCCCCGAGGCGATATTGCGCTTGAAACAGGGTGTCGGCCGACTGATCCGCACCAAGCAGGACACCGGCCGCATCGTGATTCTGGACCACCGCATCCTGACCAAGAGCTACGGCCGCTATTTCCTGCGCGCCCTACCAGCCATGGAGCAAGAGGAATTCGAGCTAGCGCAGTATCTCGGCTGAACCAAATGCACGGATTCTGCGCCTGGTCATTGAGCCCCACCACCGCTGCCATAGCGTTTGGCCCATGAAAGCCCTCAGCCAAACCGCCGTTGTCACCTGTGATCATGGTACCGGCATCGTCGCCAATGCCGCCTCACAACAGTTGGTCACCGTGTTCGGCGTGCCCCTGCTGATCGGCAAGGACCCGGTGGGCAAAGGCATTGCCGGCTGCACCAATGTCAGCACCACCATCAAACCCTGTACCAGCACCATCAATCTGGACAGCGGCAACTCCAGCTGGGTGACGATCAACGGCCAGGGTGTCTGCCTGGACAGCGTCGTCGGCGGCACCGACGGCACCCCCCCCAGCGCCACCAAGTACCGGGTCAAATTCGCCGGTCAGGTGCTGGTGGACATCGACGGCTGACACCGTGCAGCTGACACCGAAGAAGAAACTCTTCATCTTCCTTGGTCTGGTGCTGCTGCTGCACCTGCTGGCCACCGGCTACGGCCTGAGCCGCAGCAAGCAGGGCCCTGGGGGTGGCCTGGGCGACATGGGCGATCCCAATGAGGATAATTTCGACCAGTTCAAAGAAGAACTGACCCAGACGCTGATGGATGCGCTGCCGAGCTTTCTGCGTGACTCCGCCGAAACCAGCGGCGATCTGCCCGACTGCATCGATCAGCCCCTGGCGAAGTCCTTGCAGGCGGTGGACGAGGAAGGACTGGTCATCCAGCGCTTCACCTGGCGCCCCCCCGACCCGGACCAATCCAACAATGAGCCTATTTATAATACACCGCAAGTCATCGACGGCATCCGTATCAATGCCGAGCACGTCGGTCTGGTCCTGAATCCCCCGCCGGGTCAGCAGACCACCGCGGAGCTACGGCAGGAGCCGCCCTTGTTTGCTGCCTGGTACGATGCCCTGGATAGCGAAGCTCAGGCTGCCATCGCGCAGTTGAATCATTTTCAATGTCACGAATGGAGCCACCAGACGGTCCCACACGTCGACGACGCGCCGCCGCTCGAACAGGGCGATGACTGATGCCATTACGGGCACCGTTTCTGATTGCCGCCCTGGTCTGCTCCTACCTGGTACTGCTGGTGGACGTCGGTGGCAGCTGGAGCGAACTAAGCAGCATCCTGGCGGAATGCTGGAATCTGATCGAAGCCATCGGCGATCTGCTCAGCGGCGATTTTGCCGGTATGGCCGCCAAGATGATGAAACCCTATTTCGGTTTTTTCGGCCTGATCAATTTGCTGAAGGACCTGCTCAGCCCGTCCACGCCACCAGCCTATGCCGCTGGCGCCATGATCACCGTCGACCTGCTATTGGCCTTCACCATCACCATGATGACCCTGCCACTGCTGATCCCACCGAAGCTCCTGGCCAAAACGCAGGGCCCGGCCTCCTGTCTGATCGCGCTCGTCAACGCCCTGTTCAGCCTGATGACCGCGATCAAGTGTTTCGCCATGCTGATGCTGATGGTCACGCTGCTGTTAGCGATTCCGATCGGCACCCTGGTCTACCTGCTGCGCTATGGCAGCTTCGAACTGGGGCCGTCGGCAGCCTTACTCAGCAGTGCGCTGCTGCTGAAACTGATCTGTGCCGTCTGCCTGGTGCTGGCGCACGAATTGTTTTTGAAGAACAAGGGACTCGTGGCCTTGACCGCAACCGCAATCCTGCTGGTGCTGCTGATCAGTTTCCTGCACGGCTTCGTGCCCTTTTTCCTGGTCGCCATCGTCGATGCTCTGGCCGCGATCATTGTCGCCGTGATCGCCATCATCTGGGATATCATCATTGGCATCGGCGGCCTGATCAGTTGCATCAAGCTGGTGCTGTCACTACGAAAACTGGAGTAGTCGCAAACGCCGCTTTTTTTACCTGAGGGAGCTCACCTCCCGGCGCCAGTCCGGCTCCGCGTTCGCGGCTTGAACGGGCGCTCTGATGACTCCTGCAATGCTGATGGACCCGACAACACTGCTTGTCGTGAGCATAGGCCCCATATAGCTAGGGGCCGGAGGATCTCCCATGCTTCGTTCCTTGCTACTCGTACTGCCCCTGGGCTTTGGCCTTGTCGCTGCCGAAACCAATGCCGCCGCTGCCGAAGCGGTGCAGGCTTATCAAGCCCGCTGTGCGGTCTGCCATGGCCGCGATGGTGATGGCAGCCGCCATCCCAAGGCCAGGAATTATCAGGACCCCGCCTGGCAGGCGCAGGTGACCGACGAGCAGATCAAACAAGCGATCAGCAAGGGTGTGCCACCGATGATGCCGCCGGCCGCCGATATCGCCGGCAAGCCCCAGCTGCTGGCGGAAATGGTCAAGCTTATCCGCAGCTTCGTTAAGAAAGAAAACGTCGAACCGCTGTCGGAATAATCCGATATCAGGCGCGCAGGCCCTGCATCTTCTCGCGCGACTGGGCGAGCACGTCCTGATGCAGGCTCTGGCCATGCGCATCCATGGTGACAATCACCGGAAAGCGTTCGACACGCAAATGCCAGATGGCTTCCGGTGAGCCCAGCTCCATCCAGTCGACCCCGTCAACCGAGCGGATGCGTTCAGCGCAGACCTGGGCCGCGCCGCCGATGGCGTGGAAATAGCAACAGCCATATTCCTGGCAGGCAGCCAGGGTCTTGGGCCCCATGCCACCCTTGCCGATAACACCGCGGATCCCGTAATCGCGCATCACTTCCCACTGGTAGGGTTCTTCCCGCGCGCTGGTCGTGGGCCCGGCGGCTTTGCAGACGTAACGACCATCCTCCTCAACGATCACCGGCCCGCAGTGGTAGATGACCTGACCAGCCAAATCTACCGGCGGCGCATCGCCATGATGCAGCCGATGATGCGCCGCGTCGCGACCGGTGTAGACCATACCCGTCAGCTCCACGGTATCACCAACATGCAGATCGCGGATCTGTGCTTCGGAAATCGGAGTATTCAAGGCGACCACGCTCATCAGGGCATTCCTTTCAGGGCACCTCTATAAACTCAGGTCGAGCCAGGCGAAGACGATTTTTGGTCCTGCCAAGGCGCTGGTGCCGAAGGAATAGCAGGGCTATTTCGAGGTTCCAGCAACGCAAGCAGGGCCGGAAAGCGCAAGTCTGGCGAAGGAAGTGCCTGAGTTTATAGAGGTGCCCTTCAGTACAACCATTCGCTGATGCTGCCATCGGAGGTGAGATTCACGCCCTGCCGACGGTAGGCCCAGCACATGTAACTGATGGACACGAAATAACTGGCCGGAACCCGGTTCTGAATGCCGATCTTGCAGCCCAGCAGGGTGGTGGCGCCACCAAAACCCATGGGGCCGATGCCGGAGCGGTTGGCCTTGTCGACGATGCGCTCCTCCAGATCAGCCAAGACCGGATCACCATTGCCGTCGTCCAAGCACCGGAGCAACTGCTCCTTGGAGTGCACATAACCAGTGGCGCGATCACCGCCAATGCACACGCCAAGGATACCAGGACCGCAGCCCTTGCCCTGGGCTTGGACCACCGCTTCCAAAATGGCGTTCTCGACCCCGGCCAGATCGCGACCACCCAAATCGGGATGTGGCAGACTGTATTGCACACCAACGTTCTCACAGCCGCCGCCCTTGAGCACCAGTTTCACTTCGACGTAATCACGCTGCCATTGCTCAAAATGGAAGCAGGGATTGCCGGGACCGATATTGGTGCCGGAATTGTGCCCAGTGACCGGGTCGACGGAATTCTGCCGCAAATGTCCGCGGATGGTCGCCTGCTGCACCGCGGCAATGGTGGCCGCCTGAAAGGCCAGTTGATCATAGCCGACCGGTGTGTGCACCCAGAATAGGATGCTGCCGGTATCCTGACACAGCGGCTGACTGCACGCCTTGGCCAGATCGATGTTGCTGCCAATCACGTCCAGGGCATAGGCAGCATTGGAACCAGCCGCTTCGCACTGCTGTGCCTGCCGGATCACCCGCACCACATCCTCGGGCAACTCGGCCGAGGTCCGACGGATCAGTTCCTCGAGGCTGCTCTGCAAAGCGGTCTGCGTCTGCACGCTCATCTCGGGCCCTCCAGACCAGACACCATATGGCCCCTGACCGCCTGACCAGTTCCGCTCCCGGTGACCCACCACGAGCAGCACCCGGCGTCAATCCCGCCAGCGACGCAGCAGATCGTTATAGGCATCGATGCGGCGGTCGCGAAAAAAGGGCCACCAACGGCGTACCTGTTCGGCACGGGTGAGGTCGACATCGACCAGCAAACAGCTGTCGGTGTCGCTGTCGGCCTGAGCCAACATTTCGCCCTGCGGGCCGCAGATGAAACTCGAGCCCCAAAACCGGATGCCTGGGCCACCGCCGGGGTCGGCTTCATGGCCGACCCGGTTGACGGCACACAGCGGTAGACCGTTGGCCACCGCATGGCCGCGCTGGACCAGCATCCAGGCCTCGCGTTGACGGATGCGCTCAGCTTCGTCGTCTTCGGGATTCCAGCCGATCGCCGTGGGATAAATTAATAATTCAGCACCAGCCATGGCCATCAGGCGCGCCGCTTCCGGGTACCACTGGTCCCAGCAGACCAACACGCCCAAGCGGCCGACCGCGGTATCGATGGGCTCGAAACCGAGATCACCCGGCGTGAAGTAAAATTTTTCATAGAAACCTGGATCGTCGGGAATGTGCATTTTCCGGTAGCAGCCGGCAATCTCACCATCGGTGTCCAGGACCACGGCGGTATTATGATACAACCCGGCGGCCCGACGCTCGAACAGGCTGCAGACCAGGACGATGCCGAGTTCGGCTGCCAGATCGCCGAAGCGCTTGGTGCTCGGGCCGGGAATCGGCTCCGCCTGGTCGAACAGGTCTACCTGCTCCTGCTGGCAGAAATACGGGGCGCGATGCAGTTCCTGCAACAGGACCAAGGCAGCGCCGTCGGATGCGGCTTTGGTGATCAGGTCCATGGTCCGTGCCTCGGTCTGCTCGCGATCACCCTGCCAGGCCTGTTGAATCAATCCGATCCGCATCATTCGCTCCTCAACACCCCGCGTGGCAGCTGCATGGTCAGGCAATGCAGGCTGCCGTGTTGTTCGATCAGCGGCAAGCAGTCGATGCCGATGATCTGCCGATCCGGATAGGCCTGACCGATCACCGCAAGCGCCGTCTGATCCTGTTCTAGCTGGCGGTAGGTGGGCACCAGCACGGCCTGGTTGATGATCAGATAATTGGCATAGGTCGCTGGCAGGCGGTGGCGATCGACGGCACGGCAGGCCGCCGGCCACGGCAGCGGCAACAGCCGATACGGCCGACCATCGGC
The DNA here is from genome assembly GCA_964405325.1 of uncultured candidatus Brocadiaceae bacterium. GTDB lineage: Bacteria > Planctomycetota > UBA11346 > UBA11346 > UBA11346 > CAYONM01. The sequence continues at coordinate 10,130 of CAYONM010000070.1, forward strand.
GGCACGGAAACCCGCCAACTGCTGCTGCATGGCCTGCAGGTCGCGGAAATGCTCATCAGCAGGATCGTCGCAGGCAACATGGACGATCGCCTGATCAGGTGCGAAACGCGCCAGGGTGTCGACGTGGGCATCGGTGTCGTCGCCGGCCAGCTCACCGTGATCCAACCACAGATGACGGCTGCTGCCGAAGCAGTCACAAAAACAACGTTCGTAGTCGGCTCGTTGCCAATAGGGTTGCCGATTCGGACCCAACAGGCAGCGACTGGTGGTCAGCAGACCTCCTTGGCCATCGCTGTCGATCGATCCGCCTTCCAACCAGATGCCGGTCGCCTGCCGTTTAGCGGCGAAGACATCATGCCGAGACAAACGTACGGTAACCTGGTTGTCGTCATTCGCGGCAAACTTCAGCCCCCAACCGTTGAAACCGAAATCCAATAGCAGCGCCTGGCGATCGCCGTCGATGACGGTGATCGGGCCGTAATCCCGCGCCCAGGTGTCGTTGATCGGGATATCGCTAATCAGTCGGACCCGTACCAACTCGGCCGCCGCCTGCCGCAGGCAAGCGCGGGTCCGCTCTGCGTCGGCTGTGATCACGATCACCGTTTCAAAGCGACTGATAGCAGCAATGATCGCGGCAAACACGCCTTCCACTTCGATCAGATTACTTGCCCAATCGGTCTCGGCATGCGGCCAAGCCATAAGCACGCCGTCCTGCGGCTCCCATTCGGCTGGCAGCCGGCGATCACGACAATCGGTCACGGTAGTCCTCGTAGCCGAAACGGCGCAGGATACGCAGTTCACCGGTCTCAATATCCCAGCTGGCAAGATCCGGCAAGCGGACACCGTTGAACATGCTGGTCTTGACCGTGGTGTAATGCGCCATGTCGCCGAACACGATCCGATCGCCGACGGTCAGCGGCCGAGTAAAAACGTAATCACCGATCACGTCGCCAGCCAGGCAGGTATTGCCGGCCAAGCGATAGCGATGCCCCACATCACCGACCGGACCGCCCCCCCAGACGTCGGGACGGTAGGGCATTTCCAGCACGTCGGGCATGTGCGCGGTGACCGAAACATCGAGCACCGCGATGGCACCCTGATTGTCGACAATGTCGCAGACACTCCCGACCAGGGCCCCGGCGCCGATGGCTAGAGCCTCACCGGGCTCCAGATACACCTGCAGATGCGGATGCCGGGAACGGAAAGCCCTTAAGACACGGATCAGATACTCGATGTCATAGCCGGGATTGGTGATGTGGTGCCCGCCACCACAGTTCAACCAGCTGATGCGGTCGAAATAATCGCCAAAGCGTTCCTCCACCACCGCCAGGGTCCGCTCCAGGACGTCGGGCCCCTGCTCGCACATGGTGTGGAAATGCAGACCGCTGATGCCGGACAGGTCCATCGCATCCAGCTCCGGACGCCGGATCCCCAGGCGCGAACCGGCGGCGCAGGGATTGTACAGAGCCGTCGCCACCTCGGCATATTCCGGGTTGATACGCAGACCGCAGATTTTTCCCGAAGCCAGACAGGGCTCGCGAAAGCGCTGCCACTGCGCGGCGCTGTTGAACACCAGATGATCGCAGGTCTGCAGACAATCGGCCAGATCGACCGCAGAAAAACCCGGCGAATAAGCGTGCACCTCACCGCCGAAATGCTCGCGCGCCAAACGCGCCTCGCAGGCCCCGGAAGCACAGGCGCCATCCAGCTCCGCTGCCAACACCGGAAACAATTTCCAGGTCGCGAAAGCCTTCAGCGCCGCCAGCACCCGCACCCCGGCTTCGCGCCGAACCCGCGCCAAGACCGCAGCATTGCGCCGCAATGCCGCCAGATCGATGACGGTACAGGGCGACGGCAGCCGGCCCGGATCCAAGCCCTGCAGAATCAGACCCTCGGTGGGAACGATCATGTCCATATCAGGCCGCCGGGTGCGTTCCCGTTGGCCAGGTCTCCACCCAGGGCAGACCCTGGACCATCAGCTGAGCCATGAAGGGATCCGGATCCAGCTGCTCCATGTTCCAAACACCGGGCTGCAACCATTTCCGTTCCAGCATCAGCTTGGCACCGATCATCGCCGGCACGCCGGTGGTATAGCTGATCGCCTGCGAGCCCACCTCGCGGAAACAAGCGGCGTGATCACAGATATTGTAGATGTAATACCGCTTGGCCTGACCGTCTTTTTCGCCGGTCATCCAGCAGCCGATATTGGTCTTGCCGTTGTAGCCTTCGCCCAGGCTTTCCGGCTTGGGCAACACCGCTTTCAAAAATTGCAGCGGCACAATCTGCTGGCCCTCGTAGTTGATCGGCTCGATGGCGGTCATGCCGACATTCTTCAGCACGCGCAGGTGGGTGATATATTCCTGGCCGAAAGTCATCCAGAAACGGATCCGCTGCAGCCCCGGCAGGTGCTGGACCAGACTTTCCATCTCCTCGTGATACATCAGATACATCTCGCGCTCGCCGACTTCGGCAAAGTCGAAGGGATGATGGATTTCCAGCGGGCCGGTTTCGCGCCAGGCACCAGCTTTCCAATAGCGGCCGTTCTGGGTGATCTCACGAATATTGATCTCGGGATTGAAATTGGTAGCGAAGGCCTTGCCGTGATCACCACCGTTGCAGTCCATGATGTCGACCGTGGCCACGGTATCGAAATGATGTTTGACGGCGTGCGCGCAGAACACGTTGGTCACACCGGGATCGAAGCCAGAACCCAACAAGGCCATCAGACCAGCACGCTCGAAACGCTCGCGGTAGGCCCACTGCCAATGGTATTCGAATTTCGCTTCGTCAATCGGCTCGTAATTAGCGGTGTCCAGATAATGCACGCCGGCACGCAGGCAGGCATCCATGATATGCAGATCCTGATATGGCAGCGCGACGTTGATTACCAGATCCGCGCGCACTCGATCGATCAGGCGCGCGGTGGCATCGACATCGTCCGCATCCAGTTGCGCCACGTCGATGTTGACGCCGGTACGGCGCCGCACCCCCACGGCGATCGCCTCGCATTTGCCAAGGGTCCGACTGGCGAGGGTGATGTGCTCGAATACATCGCTGTTCATCGCGCATTTATGCGCAACCACGCCGCCGACACCGCCAGCACCGATGATGAGAATGCGTCCCATGGCTGTTCCTTACGCCTCGAAGTAGGTGTAACCGCGCATGCCCGCCTGATAGGCCTCGATGATCTCACGCCGCTCGGCGGGCGATATGGCTTTTTCGCGCACCGCCGCCTCGGCCTTGGCACGCAGGTTGTCGACCAGCACCTTGACGTCGTATTCGACATAATCGAGCACGTCACGAACGCTGTCACCGGCGACTTCGTCGGTGTAGTCGATCTGATCGTTCTCGGCAATACGCACCGACACCACGTTGGTGTCACCGAAGAGATTGTGCTGATCGCCCAAGGTCTCCTGATAGGCACCGACCAGAAACACCCCGAGAATATAATCCTCACCACTACGCATCTGATGCACCGGCAGGGTGCTGCGGACATCGTGCGGGTCGATAAAGCGATCGATCTTGCCATCACAGTCGCAGGTGATGTCGGAAATGGTCGCTTGACGATCGGGCTGCTGATCCAGCCGATGCAGCGGCATAACCGGAAACAGCTGATCAATGGCCCAGGAGTCGGGCAGGCTCTGGAACACCGAGAAATTACCGTAGTAGATGTCGCTCAGCACATTCTTGATCTGCCGCAATTCCTCGGGCACATGTTTGAGCTTCACCGTCTCTTGATCAACGCGCGTCATCACCGCCCAGAAGAGCTGTTCACCGGTGGCCCGCTGTCGCAGGCTGACCTGACCGTGCATGAAGCCTGAACGCAGCTGGTCGCGATAATATAGGGCGTCGTGGTAGCTCTCCTGCAAGTTCTTCGGCTTCAGACCTTGAAAGACCTCCAGCAGATACCCCAGTTCGTCGGGAGCATCGTCCGGCAACTCGGCCGGTGGCTGTGCGGTCTCGAATCTATTGACATCCAGGATGTCGAAGACCAGGACCGATGAATGCGCAACCAAGGCCCGTCCGCTTTCGGAGACAATGGTCGGATGCGCGATGTCAGCAGCATCGAGCACGGTTTGGACGCCCTCCACGACGTCAGCGCAGTACTCGTCCAGGCCATAGTTGCGGCTGCTGGGAAAATTGGTGTTGGAGCCATCGTAGTCTACCGCCAGGCCGCCACCGATATCCAGAATACCCATGGGCGCACCTTCGCCCACCAGATCGACATAGAAACGGGCTGCCTCCGACACCGCCGCTCGGATATTACCGATATTGGGAATCTGACTGCCCAGATGGAAATGCAGCATACGGAGACAGTCCAACATGTCCGCAGCGCGCAGTTGGTCGACCACACGAATCACATCGGAAGCCGAGAGGCCGAAGACGCTGCGATCACCGCCGGAATCATTCCAACGGCCGCCGGCACGGCTGGAGAGCTTGGCGCGCACGCCGATGAGCGGGCGCACACCGCGCACACGAGCACGCTCGACGATCAGCTCCACCTCGGACAGCATCTCCACGACCAGTACCACCTGCAAACCGAGCTTCTGACCAAACAGGGCGAGGTCGATGAACTCCTCATCCTTGTAACCGTTACAGACCAGCAGGCTCTGATTATCGCGCAGGCTGGCCAGGGCGATCATCAATTCCGCCTTGGAGCCGGCCTCCAGGCCATGGTGGTAGCGGGCGCCGTAGGCGACGATCTCGTCCACCACCTGCTGCTGCTGGTTGACCTTGATCGGAAACACGCCGCGGTACTGGCCTTGATAGCCGTATTGCTTGATCACCCGCGCAAAGCCATCGTTGATCCGGCGCAGGCGTGCGTCGATCAGATCGCGGAAGCGAAGCAGCACCGGCAAACCGTGGCCACGCTCCTTCAAGCCCTGAATGATGTCCATCAGGCTGACCAGCTGATGGTGCTCGCCATCGGGCAAGCGCACCGCCACCTCACCGTCGGGATTGATATGAAAGAAACCGTTCCCCCAGCCATCGATCCCGTACAGCTCCATCGCATGCTTGATGGTCCAACGCTCCAGAGCTGCTGTGGGCATGCCGGCTTCTCCTCAATCCTGCGGGGCCAGGGCGCGTCTCGTAACGTCGGACCAGGCCGGCACAAGAACGATCCACCGACTTTGCTACCGGCCATCGACACGCTGTCTCCAGCTACAGCGCTGCCCAGGGCCAATCAAAAGTGTCTGTAAGGGCTGTTCAGAAAAGACCATACCGGAAAATCGTAGCTGACGCAGCTACTCCTCACCAATCCCGCCATCGCATCATGGTGTCTCTCACAAAGGCGCGGAGAACACGGAGA